>NZ_JAGDEZ010000006.1:0-231175 GCF_017498305.1 Pseudomonas sp. OA65 | reverse complement strand
GAGTAGGAGCGCTCGAATAGTCATTTTTTTTTTTTTTTAAAACAGAGGCCGGCGTGCGAAGTTCAGGAGCGTCTCGTGGGCACAGAGATGTGTATAAGAGCAGGCCCTCTCTCCGGCATTGCTCCGTGGGCCCGCCGCGAAGGGCCATCCATGGCCCAGCGCGGCTATCCCGGCATCCATGCCGGGATGCCCACTGCGCAATGCCTGCGTTCGGCCAGCGTGGTTAATGGGGCGCCCGAGATCAACGTCCTCCCCGAGGCGGCCTAGTAGCCGACCTGGTTCTCCCGGTTGTAAACCCATCAGATCTGTTTGAGCAGGTCCTGTGGGAGCAAAGCTTGCTCGCGATGAGGCCAGCAAGCCCAACATCCATGTGACTGAGCCACCGCCTTCGCGAGCAAGCTCGCTCCCACATTCAATCTCCAGTGAACACAACATTCATACCCAACACAGCCCCCCTGTGGGAGTGAGCTTGGTCACGATGAGGCCAGTAAGCCCAACATCCATGTAACTGAACCACCGCCATCGCGAGCAGGCTCGCTCCCACATTCAATCTTCAGTGGACACAAAATTCATATCCAACACAGACCTCCTGTGGGAGCGGGCTTGCTCGCGAAGAGGCCGGCCCATCCAACATCTTCATCGACTGTGACACCGCCTTCGCGAGCAAGCCCGCTCCCACAGGAGATACGCGGTCTCACCAAGAACCAGGTCGGCTATCAGGCCGCCTCGCGGTGGACGTTGATCTCAGCGCCCCATTAACCACGATGGCCGCACGCAGGTCTTGCGCGGCGGCCCACGGAGCAAGGGCTGCGTGCGGGCATGCCGAGCCTAAGCGAGGCACCAAGTGGTGGAGCAGGAGCGCTTTGGTTACTTTCGACTGGGCCGGCTTCCGGGCTTTTCGAAAGTGACCCGCCGTCAGGGCGGAACCCTAAGTGGCCGTTACCGCAGAAACGGATATACACACCACCTTAAAATCCCACTCCAGTTCAACGACTAAGCAGGAAAATCCGCCTGAGGTGCAGCCGAATCGCTAGCAGGTGCAGTTTGGAGATCACACCCACCGATGCTCCACCCCAACACTTCCAGCGCATCGCAACCGTCCTGCAACAACAGATGCGCGGCGCTGGTGAAGTGCTCCAGGTCATAGCCTTCGGCGTTTTTCATGCATAGACAGGAAACGCTGTTGAGTAAATCTCGAGCCACTTTGATGCGATGCGCAGCAGTCTCCAAGAGATCGGAGGCGCCGGCTTCCGTGTCGATAAAAAGTGTGGCTCCGGCGCTGGTATTTGCTTGAAGGGGATGGAACTTGATCATCGGGTTGCTCTCTTGAGTTAGGAGCTACCGCCGTTCGCGGAGGCAGCAAAAAGCGCCGCCGTTGGGGGCGCTCGTGCACTCTTGTTCGACCGGCTAAGATCGGTCACCGATTTGTCGATGACGAGAGAACTATAGGCGAGGCCCTAATGACAAAAAACCGGGTTTCTTGATCTCGGAGCGATCCTACGCGAAACCCGGAACGGGTTTACAGATTCGATATTTGACACACAGATCTCGGAATTCAGCCACGCAGAAAGGTCTGGGTATGCTGTAGGGCAATGCTTCGAGCCACGGAGGCCGGTGCGGTGATGCTGTGATCACAGCGTGGGCAGCCTACAAGCTCCATCGCTATGTCTCGCCAGCGGCTAGGAGAAGGCTGGCATCGCGACCCGGGATGAAATTTTTAAAGTTCGACCTCATTCATGAGAGGTCGTACTCAATGCCTACCCAACATGTATTCCTGCCCCAACACCTCGCACTGGCAATAACCTTGGCGCTTGGCTGTGCCGAGGTTTCAATGGCTCAGTCAGTTGTCGGGGAAGCCCGCCCCGTTGAAACAACCGCCAAGATGCAGGCGAGGCTCAAGGCGTTCGCGGCGGCGCCGGATATAAAGACCGAGAGGGTCACCGAAGCTCAGGAAGCGCCCCTATCGCTGGGCGACAGCGACGACTTGGTGATTGTCAGCAAGCAAGGCGAACTTTTCGGGCTTACTGACGGAGGCGGCGGGACTAATGTCCTGCAATTGGATATCGCCAAGGGAGGCGTGATCAATCAAATAAGTAACGTTAACGATCTGCATCTCAAGCAAGGCGAATGGTCCAACGGCGTCGCTTTCAACGGTGCAAGCCTGGTCGACTCGAAGGCCAAGCTGACCAACACCGGTCAGATTGCGAGTGCGGTGCACGTGCTTGGTATATTCGATAACCGGGGTACCGTGGCCGGTCCCGTGTTCGTTGGAAGAAACGCCACGTTCAGCGGCAACGGGACGGTCGATGCGCTGGATGTAACGGGCTTGATGAAGGTCGGTCCAGACATTGGCGCGCCTTCGGTTACCAACGACCTCAAACTCTCCAAGAGCGCGACGTTGGTTTACGGAATCGACGCGGAGAAAGGCAGCGCCACGATCAAGGTTGGCGGTACCGCGACGCTGGGCAATGCAACGTTGAAAATCCCCGCCGTACCTGGCGAATACACCGATACGCACAGGCGCGTCGTGATTGATGCGGGCAAGATCGAGGGGAAATTCGGAAAGATCGACAGTGAACTTGCCTTTCTGACAGCGACACCTGACTACACGGTAGAGAAACAGGTAGGGCTGGTCTTTGAGCGCAACAACGTTCCGCTGGGAGACGCAGCCACCTCTTCCAACGGTCGCAACTTGATGGAATCTATCGAAGAGCAACAACCGCCAAAAACACCGAAACCGGAACTGTCCAGTACCTTGGTGGCTGCGCCTTCTCCTGCCGTCGATTCGCAAACCAGCAGCCCAACATCAACATCCACCGAACCACCAAAAATCATTGCCAGCGCCCCGCCCAAGTCCGTCGCCAAGTTGCAAGCCATAAAGCCTGCCCCCAAACCCAACGCCGCAATTAGCGCATTGCTCGGTACTAACAAGACCACAGCCGCCGATGCCATCGACCAACTCGGCGGCTACGACACCGCTGACCTGGGCAACGCCACCCTGAGCAGCGTTGCACCGATCAGCTCGGGAATGCTTTCCGCCATGGGCGGCAATAACCCAATGGGTAAGCATGATAACGGCCAGGTCTGGGTCCAGGTCATCGGCAACAGCGGCAGCCTCGCCAAGGAATGGGGCGACTTTGCCCTCAAGCATTCGACCAAGGGCATGATGCTGGGAACCGACTGGGCTGTCAGCCCCGATTGGCGGCTGGGCATTATCGGCAGCAAAACCCAGACGCGGATGGACAGCTATCAATTCGAAGGCGCGCTCGACAGTTGGCTCGCCGGCGCGTACGCCTTGCGCCAGGACGGTCCGCTGGCGCTGCGCCTGGGCGTTGTTTATGGCAATCATGACGGCAGCACCAAGCGCCACGTTGCCTTCAACGGGTTCAGGGATCGCTTGAAGGGTCGTTACGATGCCACGACACAACAGGTCTTCGGGCAGGTGGGCTACAACCTGGATGTTGGACATTTCGATATCGAACCCTATGTCCAAGGGGGTTACCAGCGCTATCGACGCGATGCCTATACCGAAAGAGGTGGAGACGCCGCATTGCAGTACAACGGCCAGGCACAAGAACACTACAGCAGCGACCTCGGCCTGCGCCTCGCTCGCCCTTTTGTGTTCGACCAAGGCATGCGATTGACTCCGCGCGTCGATGTCGGCTGGAAGCACCTATACGGCGACGTCAGGGGCAGCTCCCATCAGCACTTGGTTCATGGCGGCAATACCTACACCATCAAAGGCGTCGAACTGGACCGTGACAGCTTGCTCTGGCAGGCAGGGCTAGATTTGGCCGTATCGCCACGTCATACCCTGGGACTGAATTACAGCGGCGAAACCGGCCAGGACAACCGCAACGGTTCGCTGATGGGCCAGTGGCGGATGATGTTCTGACGGGCGAAAAAAAAGGGGAGCACCTGCTCCCCCGAGGTAAAACATTGCATCGAGGCTGTTGGAATCAGCCTTCGATCTCGATCAGGATCTCGCCCGGGTTGACCCGGTCGCCCTTGGCCACATGAATGGCGGTGACCTTGCCGGCGATGGCCGCCTGGACTTCGGTTTCCATCTTCATGGCTTCGGTGATCAGCACCGCTTGGCCGGCTTTCACCACGTCGCCCTCCTTGACCAGGACATCGACGATGTTACCCGGCATGGTGGTGCTGACATGGCCTGGCGCAGTGGCTTGCTTGCGCTTGCTGCTGCCGCCGCCGACGAACTCATTGAGTGGTTCGAACACGACTTCTTCCGGCATGCCATCGATGGACAAGTAGAAGTGACGCTTGCCTTCGGCCTTGACGCCCACACCGGTGATGTCGACGCGATAGGTTTCGCCGTGCACGTCGATGACGAACTCGGTCGGCACACCTTCACCGCCCGCGGAGCTCACGCTGCCTGCCTCAGGAATTGGCAGCAGCACTTCAGGGGTCAGGGTGCCGGCTTCGCGTTCCTCGAGGAACTTGCGACCGATGTCCGGGAACATGGCATAGGTCAGCACGTCCTCTTCGGACTTGGCCAGTGCACCGATTTCGCCGCGCAGCTTGGTCATTTCCGGCTTGAGCAAATCGGCCGGGCGCACATCGATCACTTCTTCGCTGCCGATGGCCTGGCGACGCAGCTTCTCACTCACCGAGCCCGGCGCCTTGCCGTAACCGCCCTGCAGATAGAGCTTCACTTCGTTGGTGATGGTCTTGTAGCGCTCACCGGCCAACACGTTGAAGAACGCTTGGGTACCGACGATCTGCGAGGTCGGGGTCACCAGCGGCGGGAAGCCGAGGTCTTCGCGTACTCGCGGGATTTCCGCCAGCACTTCGTTCATCCGGTTCAGTGCGCCCTGCTCTTTCAGTTGGTTGGCGAGGTTGGAGATCATCCCGCCCGGTACCTGGTTGACCTGGACGCGGGTGTCCACCGCAGTGAACTCGCTTTCGAACTGGTGATACTTTTTACGCACGGCGTAGAAGTACAGACCGATCTCCTGCAACAGCTCCAGGTCCAGCCCTGTGTCGAATTCACTGCCTTTAAGGGCCGCTACCATCGACTCGGTACCCGGATGGCTGGTGCCCCAGGCGAAGCTGGAGATCGCGGTGTCAATGTGATCGGCACCGTTTTCGATGGCCTTGAGTTGGCACATCGCGGCCAGGCCGGCGGTGTCGTGGGAATGGATGAACACCGGCAACGATTGCTCGGCCTTCAGCGCTTTCACCAGTTCGCCAGTGGCATAGGGGGTCAGCAGACCGGCCATGTCCTTGATCGCCACCGAGTCGCAACCCATGGCTTCCATCTGCTTGGCCTGGGCCACGAACGCGTCGATGGTGTGCACCGGGCTGGTGGTGTAGGCGATGGTGCCTTGGGCGTGCTTGCCGGCAGCCTTCACCGCTTCGATGGCGACCCGCAGGTTACGCACGTCGTTCATCGCATCGAAAATACGGAACACATCGATGCCGTTGACGGCGGCCTTGGCGACGAATGCCTTGACCACGTCATCGCTGTAATGGCGATAGCCCAGCAGGTTCTGGCCGCGCAGGAGCATTTGCAGGCGGGTGTTGGGCAGCGCCGCGCGCAGTTGACGCAGACGCTCCCATGGATCTTCCTTCAGGAAGCGCACGCAGGCGTCGAAGGTTGCGCCGCCCCAGACTTCCAGCGACCAATAGCCGACCTTGTCGAGCTTGTCGCAGATCGGCAGCATGTCTTCGGTGCGCATGCGCGTGGCGAGCAGCGATTGGTGAGCGTCGCGCAGGATTGTGTCGGTAACGTGGATCTTCTTGGACATTGTCATGATTCCTTACAGGCCTGCGTGGGCGGCAATGGCGGCGGCGATGGCCAGGGCCAGCTCTTCGGGTTTGCGCTTGATCGAGTAGTTGGTCAGTTCAGGGTGGCTTTCAACGAAGCTGGTGTTGAACTGGCCGCTGCGGAACTCCGGATTGCGCAGGATCTCTTGGTAATACGCGGCGGTGGTCTTGACCCCCTGCAGGCGCATGTCATCCAGGGCTCGCAGGCCACGGTCCATCGCTTCTTCCCAGGTCAGCGCCCAGACCACCAGTTTCAGGCACATCGAATCGTAGAACGGCGGAATGGTGTAGCCGGTGTAGATCGCCGTGTCGGTGCGCACACCCGGGCCGCCCGGGGCGTAGTAACGGGTGATCTTGCCGAAGCTGGGCAGGAAGTTGTTTTTCGGGTCCTCGGCGTTGATGCGGAACTGCAACGCAAAACCCCGGTGCTGGATATCTTCCTGCTTGACCGACAACGGCAGCCCGGAGGCGATGCGGATCTGTTCGCGAACAATGTCGATACCGGTGATTTCTTCGGTGATGGTGTGTTCCACCTGCACCCGGGTGTTCATCTCCATGAAGT
Source organism: Pseudomonas sp. OA65 (assembly GCF_017498305.1). Taxonomy (NCBI): domain Bacteria; kingdom Pseudomonadati; phylum Pseudomonadota; class Gammaproteobacteria; order Pseudomonadales; family Pseudomonadaceae; genus Pseudomonas; species Pseudomonas sp. OA65. Next base: position 224,826 of record NZ_JAGDEZ010000006.1, on the reverse strand, counting down.
ACACCTCGCCTTCGGCGAGCAGGAACTCCACGGTGCCGGCATTCTCGTAACCCACGGCCTTGGCGGCGCGTACCGAGAGGTCGCCGATGTAGGCGCGCTGCTCAGGGGTCAGTTGCGGGCTTGGAGCGATCTCGATCAGCTTCTGGTTGCGGCGTTGGATCGAGCAATCCCGTTCGAACAGGTGCACGACGTTGCCGAAGCTGTCACCCAGGATCTGCGCTTCGATGTGCTTGGGATTGACGATGCATTTTTCCAGGAATACTTCCGCCGAACCGAACGCCTTGGTGGCTTCGGAAATCACCCGCGGGAAGGCCTGTTCGAGTTCTTCACGGCTGTTGCAACGACGGATACCGCGACCGCCGCCACCAGAGGTGGCCTTGAGCATCACCGGGTAACCGATCCGATCACCTTCGGTCAGGGCCTCTTCGATGCCCGCCACGTTGCCTTCGGTGCCCGGCGTGACCGGCACACCGGCCTTGATCATGCTGCGGCGCGCTTCGGTCTTGTCACCCATGCGGCGAATGACTTCCGCCGAAGGGCCAATGAATTTGATGCCGCGTTCAGCGCAAATGTCCGCCAGTTCGGCGTTTTCCGAGAGAAAACCGTAGCCAGGGTGCAAGGCATCACAGCCAGTTTCCACCGCCAGGTTCACCAGTTTGCGCGGATTGAGATAGCCGGCCAGCGGATCAGCGCCGATGCTGTGGGCCTCGTCCGCACGCTTGACATGCAACGCATGGCGGTCCGCGTCGGAATAGACCGCGACCGAGCGAATGCCCATCTCGGCGCAAGCGCGCACGATGCGGACGGCGATCTCACCACGGTTGGCGATCAGGATCTTTGTTATCAATTGGAGGTTCCCTTGAGCCGGTGATACCACGGCCTGGGGTCCAGGCCGACGCGTGACCAGATGTAACAATTGGTCGCAGCTCCACACTAGTCCTGGCTGGGGATTAACAAAAATGAATAATTATTGGGTCATGCATAAGTAAAGACTTATAGTCGCGCTATTCATTTCGGCCCAGGGTGCTTGGATTATGCGTAAGTCATTGATGCGTATGACATTGCGTCAACTGCAGATTTTCAATGAGGTGTGCGACCTAAGGTCCTACAGCCGTGCTGCCGAGGAAATGTCTCTCACACAACCGGCCGTCAGCCTACAGATTCGTTCCTTGGAAGAGCTGATTGGCCAGCCGTTATTCGAGTATGTCGGCAAGAAGCTCTACATGACCGAAGCCGCCGAAGCCCTGCAACGTGCCAGCCGGGACATCTTCGGGCGCCTGGAAAACCTCGATATGCAGCTCTCGGACATGCAGGGTTCGCTGCAAGGCCAATTGAAGTTGGCGGTGGAGTCCAGCGCCAAGTACTTCGTCCCGCATTTGTTCGCCGCGTTCAAGCGTCAGCATCCGGAGGTCAACCTGAACCTCACGGTGGTCAATCGCGGCCAGGTCATCCGCCGGCTCTCGGACAACCGCGACGACCTGGTCATCATGTCCATGGTGCCCCAGGACATGGGCCTGGAATTCCTGCCCTTTCTCAACAATCCGATCGTCGCCGTGGCGCCGCCCGATCATCCGTTGTGCCACCTGGGTCCGCTGCGTTTGCAGGACCTGGAGCCTTATACGCTGCTGTTGCGCGAACCGGGGTCCGGCACGCGACTGGCCTGCGAGGAATATTTCAAGGAGAAACGGGTGCATTTCACCCAGACGCTGGAAGTGGCGTCAGCGGAGGCCCAGCGCGAGTGCGTAGTCGCCGGGCTGGGCGTGGCGCTGCTGACGCGCCACGCCGCATGCCGGGAACTGTCATCCGGCGCGCTCATCGAGTTGCCGGTGGAGGAATTGCCACTGTACCGCAGCTGGTGCCTGGTGCAAGCCAGGGCCAAGCGCCTGTCACCGGTGGCCCATGCCTTCCTGGCCTTCGTTCGCGGCGAGCGCGCTCAGATCAGCGGCCTGGTTGAGCGTTTCGACGGGAAGCCGCCGGCGTTGCCTGCCAGTAATTGAATTCTACCGCGTCAGGGAATTCGCTGATCTCGGCCAGAAGCTGACGCTGTTCATAGCGGTCTTCAATTGCACGACGGAACGCCATGCGGCGCTGGTCTTCCTGCTGACGACGGGTTTTGACGGCGCTGCGTTCTTCGTAGGACTGGGTCATGTCGAGTCTCCCAAGACGTATACGGGAGCTTTACGATGACGATGAGGGATGACGGTTTGGCGGCGCGTGCGTTACAGAACGATGAATTCAGGGGAAATGACACTTTGTGGCGAGGGAGCTTGCTCCCGCTCGGCTGCGCAGCAGTCGCAAACCAGCCAATGCGGTGTATCTGGGGAAAATCGTTGGGGCCGCTTCGCAGCCCAGCGGGAGCAAGCTCCCTCGCCACAAAGCGCCTAACTTCCAAGACCAGTGCTCAGTCGTCCAGCGCCTTCACCGATTTGGGCGACAGCCGCAGGCTGCGAAGGCTACGCTTCACGCTCTTGAGGTGGTTGACCAGGCTCGGACCGCGCGCCATGGCGACGCCCATCGCCAGCACATCGATCACCACCAGATGAGCGATGCGCGAGGTCAGTGGAGTGTAGATCTCGGTGTCCTCATGCACATCAATGGCCAGGTTCACCGTGGACAGCTCTGCCAAGGGTGTCTGGCTCGGGCACAAGGTGATCAGCGAAGCCCCGCTTTCGCGCACCAGGTTCGCAGTGATCAGCAGGTCCTTGGAACGCCCCGACTGGGAAATGCAGATCGCCACGTCGGTGGGTTTCAAGGTGACCGCCGACATGGCCTGCATGTGCGGGTCGGAATAGGCCGCCGCGGTCAGCAGCAACCGGAAGAACTTGTGCTGGGCGTCGGCCGCCACCGCGCCCGAGGCGCCGAAGCCATAAAACTCGACACGCTGGGCCTGGGACATGGCCGTGACGGCTTTTTGCAACGCCACCGGGTCGAGTTTCTCGCGAACCTCCATGAGGGTATGCAGGGTGGTGTCGAAGATTTTCAGGCTGTAGTCAGCCACTGAATCATCTTCATGGATCGCAAACTGACCGAAGCTCGCGCCGGCGGCCAGGCTTTGCGCCAGCTTGAGTTTCAGATCCTGGAAACCCGAGCAACCAATGGCCCGGCAGAAGCGCACGATGGTCGGTTCGCTGATGCCGACGCTGTGGGCAAGATCGGCCATGGAGCTATGCATCACGGCCGCAGGATCAAGCAGTACGTGATCGGCGACTTTCAGCTCCGACTTGCGCAGCAAGTGGCGTGACTGGGCGATGTGTTGCAACAGGTTCAAGGGGCTGGACTCTTGTTATGGGCAGATGCCGGGATGTAGCAAGCTTGTAGTTATACTACAAGAATTGGCTCTTTGCCCGTCCAAAACGTAACTGGATTGCCTCGCTGCCCCCTTGTTTTGGCCGAGGATCGCCCGATGTAGCAGGCTATGTCGGTGCGCAAACCACCCCCGCAGCCGATCCGCTGACTTCCAGACCCGCCCTGAACCTCAAATGTGTCTAGTGATCATGAACTCATCACTAAACAACTTAAAGCCCTTGAACAATATATCCCCGCACTAACAGCCCAACGACTTCACAGCACAACTAAGCAAGTCGATGCAAACTCATCTTTCCTTACAATACCAACGACAATCAAGCCAACACCATCAAGTCGAAGTCGATATATTAGGCCCCGCAGGAAGCAATCAACTTTAACTACAGGAACTTACTATTATGAAAATCATCACTAAAGATTGGACCGCACAAATCGATCGTATGCCAGGCGCTGCATCTTTCCGCACCTTTGGCACCGTAACCGTAGCAAATTCCGGCGTTATCCCGACGTTGGTACGGAGCGAAAAACAAGACAAATCCTTTGATCTACGCTTGGATTTGGTACTTCAAAACGCCGGTGGAGTTTCGCTACAAGTACTTACAGACAAGGTTGTCGAGTATAAAGAACTGGGCGACTCCAATGTCACTGGCGTAAGTATTTTTTTCGAAGGCCAGCTACTGCACCATATCGATAACGTGATTATCACTCACTAAGCTCACGCTTTTTACAACTTCCCGTCGGAGGACTTGGTTGTCCGACGGGAAGTTATCCCTACGCCGTTTAGTCACCCTTCATATTGAGCGCGTAACAACGCTGCCAGCCCCTCGGCTCCCACCGGACGGCTGATCAAATAACCCTGCACCTCATCGCAATGCTCATTCCTGAGGAACTCGAGCTGCTCTTGGCGCTCAACGCCTTCGGCCACTACCTTTAGCGACAAGCCATGGGCCATTGCAATGATTGCCCGGGTAATGGCGGTGTCCACGCTGCCCTCCCCCAGCCCGCGAATGAACGCTTGGTCGATCTTCACATAGTCCACCGGGATACGCTTGAGGTAGCTCAGGGATGAGTAGCCGGTGCCAAAATCATCGATCGCCAGCTTAACCCCAAGGTCACGTAGTTGCTGGAACGTGGCAATGATGTGTTCAACGCTGTCGAGCAACTGGCTTTCGGTCAATTCCAGTTCCAGGTACTGGGGCGCCAGGCCGGTTTCCTCCAACACTTGCCGCACCAGGCTGACCAGCTTGCCCTGGCGCAATTGGTGTACCGACAGATTGACCGACACCCTGATCGGCTCAAGCCCTTGGCGCTGCCATTCGCAAGCCTGCCAGCAGGCCTGGCGCAACACGAACTCGCCAATCGGCCCGATCAACCCGGTTTCTTCAGCCAAGCCGATGAAGTCCCCCGGCGGGACTCGGCCCATGGTCGGATGATCCCAACGCACCAGCGCCTCGGCGGCGTTCAGGCGACCGGTCGCCAGGCACAATTTCGGTTGATAAAAGACCTTCAGTTGTTTCTCTTCCAAAGCCTTGCGCAGTTGATTCTCCAGTTGCAGGCGCTCCAGCGTGCTGGCCTGGAGGCTGTCGGTGTAGAACTGGAAATTGTTGCCCCCCAGATGCTTGGCGTGCTGCATGGCCATGTTCGCCTGGCTGACCAGCGTGGCAATTTCCCGCGTGTTGTCTGGCAACAAGCTGATGCCGATGGAGGCACTGAGCACCAATTCATGACCTTCGATGGTCAGCGGCACGCGCAGCTTGGCGGCCAACCGGGTCGCCACTCGCGCCAGGCTGGAAAGGTTGCCGTAGGCATCGAACAACACCGCAAACTCATCGCCCGATAACCGGGCGATGGTGTCGGCCTCGGGCAGCGCATTGATCAGGCGCCGCGCCATCTTCTGCAACAACTGGTCAGCAATGTCATGGCCGAGGCTGTCGTTGAGCAACTTGAAACGGTCCAGGTTGATGTGCAACAACGCCAGGCTGCGTCGTCCGCCCTGGCGCACCCGCTGATGAGCTTCGTTCAGGCGCTCGCGGAACAGCGAGCGATTCGCCAGCCCGGTCAGTTCGTCGTAGTGGGTCAGGTAACGCATGCGCTCTTCGGATTCGCGGCGCGCCGAAAGATCGGCGAAAAAACCCACGATATGGCTGACATTTCCCCGAGCATTGCGCACGACGTTCAGTTGCAGCCATTGCGGATACAACTCGCCGTTGGCCCGCGCCTCCACCAACTCACCCTGCCAGGTGCCATGCTGTTTGAGCGCTTGGCGAATGATGGGGTAGTGCCGGCGCGCGTCGCGGCTGCACGGCAGGTTGACGACGTTGCGCCCGAGCATGTCATCGATATTGAAACCGGTGACTCGCGTAAACGCTTGATTGGCCGCGAGCAGCACATAGTTGGGGTCGAAAATCACAATGCCTTCGCTGGCGGCCTCGAACACCGTGGCCGCCAGCTGCCGTTGCTGCTCGATCTCCTTGCTCGCGCTGATGTCGCGCCGAGTCCCGACCATGCGCAGCACCCGTCCGCTGGCGCTGCGCTCCACGGCCCGGCCACGGTCTTCGATCCAGACCCAATGACCATCGCCGTGCCGCACCCGGTATTCGATCTGGTAATCCTCGCTGCGGCCCTTGAGGTGTTCGATCAGGGCCCGCTTGAGCGCCGGCAGGTCTTGGGGATGCAGGCGCGGAGTGAGATGGCTGAGCATCGCTGTGACGTATTCGGGCTCCAGGCCAAACAGTTCCTTGAGCTGGGTGTGATGGACTTCGTCAGTCTGCAGGTTCCAATCCCACAACCCCAACTCACTGGCCTTGAGGGCCAGGGCCAAGCGCGCCTCGCTTTTGCTCAGGGCTTGGCTGGCGGCCTCCAACTCAAGGCTGCGCTGCGCGACCCGCGCCTCCAGGCCCACCTGGGCCGCCCGCAATTTTTCCTCGGCCGAGCGCCGTTGCTCAACCTCCCGACCCAGCGCCTCGTTGAGCATCGCACCGCGGGTTTGGGTTTGCTGCAGATGCTCGATCAACGCCTGGTTCTGGAAACGGCGCAACATGCCGTTCTGGATCAGGCGGTTGACTTGCCAAGCCACCACACTCAGGGAAACCAGCACAATCAGCCCGAGCCAGCCCCACCCCCGTTGCTGCTCATCGCCGCCCCAGAAGAGATAGCCGATGGCCGGTAACAGGCAGGGCAAGGCAAAGGACAGGAACGCCGGAAGACTCACGGCATAGGCCACGCTGGCCGACAGCGCGGCCGCGCCAATCAGGCCGAACACCCAGGCCTGCTGCTGGAAGCTGTCGGCCGGGACTAATGCGATGCCGGCCCCGGCCAGCGTGAGGCCGGTCATCGCCGAGCCCAGCAAGAACATACGCAACCAGATCGGATGAGCCTGGCGGTTTGGCATTGCCGAATCGAACGCCGCCACCTGGATCACTCGCAACGCCACCAGGGACAACAGCCAGACGAGCCAGACGCTGACCAGAAAATAGCGCTGTGGCTCCCATAACAGTGCGGCGCAGACCAGACCGTTGAGCAGCATGAACAATGTGGGAAGCAGTGAGCCTTGATACAGCAGACGTGTGCGCTCGACCGCCATCTCCGTGGCGTACTGCTTGCAGATGACCCGGGGTTCCACACAGGGGCCCGCCGGATCGGAATTGAGGGTCATTGGCACTGTTCTTGTTCTTATAGAGAGGAGCGTGGAGAACCCGAAACGAGCACCGAGCATACACAAGCCACGGGCCATCCCACACTGCCCCAGCTCATAAAAACCTTGAAAAAGTCGCTATTTCATTGGCTGGCGACCCTCCCGAGCGAGTCCCGCCAACGCCTGTAGCCTGTGACTCGCCGGTCATCACCAAACGGTCTTTTATCGGCGGATGCAAAGCTCGGTTTGCCCGGGGTGACGCCGCACCCTAGAATGCCCCGATGCGCGATGATCTCTCCCTTCTGCTGAACTCACTCAACGATGCCCAACGTCAGGCCGTAGCCGCCTCCGTGGGTCGTCAGTTGGTCCTGGCCGGTGCCGGCTCCGGTAAAACCCGAGTGCTGGTGCACCGTATCGCCTGGTTGATCCAGGTCGAGAACGCCTCGCCCCATTCGATCCTGTCGGTGACGTTCACCAACAAGGCCGCGGCCGAGATGCGCCATCGCATCGAGCAACTGATGGGCATCAACCCCGCCGGCATGTGGGTCGGCACCTTCCACGGCCTGGCACACCGCTTGTTGCGGGCGCATTGGCAAGAGGCCGGGCTGAGCCAGACCTTCCAGATCCTGGACAGCGACGATCAGCAGCGTCTGGTCAAGCGGGTGATCCGCGAGCTGGGCCTGGACGAACAACGCTGGCCGGCCCGCCAGGCCCAATGGTTCATCAACGGCCAGAAAGACGAAGGCCTGCGTCCGCAGCATATTCAAGCCAGCGGCGATCTGTTCCTGGCGACCATGCGCAGCATCTACGAAGCCTACGAGGCGGCGTGCCAGCGTGCCGGGGTCATCGACTTTTCCGAGCTGCTGCTGCGGGCCCTGGACCTGTGGCGCGACCACCCGGGCCTGCTGGCTCACTACCAAAAGCGCTTCCGGCATGTACTGGTGGACGAATTCCAGGACACCAACGCCGTGCAATACGCCTGGTTGCGCCTGCTCGCCAAGGGCGGCGACAGCCTGATGGTGGTGGGTGACGACGATCAGTCGATCTATGGCTGGCGCGGCGCCAAGATCGAGAACATTCACCAGTACTCGGCGGACTTCCCCGACGCCGAAGTCATCCGCCTGGAACAGAACTACCGCTCCACTGCCGGCATCCTCAAGGCCGCCAACGCGCTGATCGCCAACAACACCGGTCGCCTGGGCAAGGAACTGTGGACTGACGGCGGCGAAGGCGAAGCCATCAACCTCTATGCCGCCTTCAACGAACACGATGAAGCCCGCTATGTGGTGGAAACCATCGAGAGCGCGCTGAAAACCGGCCTGGCCCGCAGCGACATCGCCATCCTGTACCGTTCCAACGCCCAGTCGCGTGTACTGGAAGAGGCCTTGCTGCGCGAACGGATTCCTTACCGCATCTATGGTGGCCAGCGCTTCTTCGAACGTGCGGAAATCAAGAACGCCATGGCCTACCTGCGCCTGATCGAAGGTCGCGGCAACGACGCGGCCCTGGAGCGGGTAATCAACGTGCCGACGCGGGGCATCGGCGAGAAAACCGTCGAGGCTATTCGCGACCACGCGCGCCACAGCCATGTGTCCATGTGGGAAGCCATGCATCAACTGGTCACCAACAAAGGCATGACCGGTCGCGCCGCCGGTGCCCTGAAGGCCTTCATGGACCTGATCGAAGACCTGGCCGCCAAATGCGGGGACATGCCCCTGCACTTGATGACCCAGACCGTCATCGAGCAGTCCGGCCTGATCGCCTACCACGAAGCGGAAAAAGGTGAGAAAGGCCAGGCTCGGGTGGAAAACCTCGAGGAACTGGTCAGCGCCGCGCGCAACTTCGAGAACACCGAAGAAGACGCAGACCTGTCGCCCCTGTCGGCCTTCCTGGGTCACGCTTCCCTTGAGGCCGGCGACACCCAGGCCGACGAACATGAAGACAGCATCCAACTGATGACCCTGCACAGCGCCAAGGGCCTGGAATTCCCTTACGTGTTCCTCGTGGGCATGGAAGAAGGCCTGTTTCCCCACAAAATGAGCCTGGAGGAGCCGGGACGCCTGGAAGAGGAACGACGCCTGGCCTATGTCGGCATCACCCGTGCCATGCAGAACCTGGTCATGACCTACGCCGAAACCCGACGCTTGTATGGCAGCGAGACCTACAACAAAGTGTCGCGCTTCGTACGTGAAGTGCCGAAGGGCTTGATCCAGGAAGTACGGCTGTCCAACAGTGTCAGCCGACCGTTCGGTGGCGGCCAGCAACAAAGCACCAGCAGCTTGTTTGGCGGCAGCGATATCCCGGAAACCGGCTTCAGCCTCGGCCAGACCGTGCGGCATTCGGTATTCGGCGATGGCGTGATCCTCAACTTCGAAGGCGCCGGCGCCCAGGCCCGGGTACAAGTGAACTTCAGCGAAGGCAGCAAATGGTTGATGCTGGGGTATGCCAAGCTCGAGGCGATCTGAAGATTTGCTAAACCCTGTGGAGCAAGGCTTGTGGGAGCAAGGCTTGCCCGCGAGGCGGTGGCACATTCGCCATAGGTGTGTCAGACAGATCGCTATCGCGGGCAAGCCTTGCTCCCACAGATACCTTCCCCTACCCATACTAGTTTTCCGACAGAACTTGTCCCCCTTTCCTACAGCCCAAAGCGAACAGGCCTTCTTGCACAGCCGAAGCTGAACCTCAGCTGTCACGCAAAAGCCCGAAACACTCTGTCACTAGCCAGCAACAGTTCAGCTGTGCAACATGGCGCGCGTGCTATCCACAAATGGGAATGCCTTTATATGAAACGTTTTCTTAGCATCGCCATGGCGCTGTGCATCGGCCTGACGATGGCCATCGACGCCAATGCCGCCAAGCGTTTTGGCGGTGGTAAAAGCTCGGGCGCTGCCCCGACTCACCAGACCAGCCAGATGGCACCGTCATCTGCCGCCGGTTCTACCGCTGCCACTGCGGGCGCGGCCGGTGCCGCGGGCGCTGCCACCAAGGCCAGCGGCGCTTCGCGCTGGCTCGGCCCCTTGGCCGGCATCGCGGCCGGTGGCCTGCTCGCCTCCATGTTCATGGGCGACGGCTTCCAGGGCATGCAGATCTTCGACATCCTGATCATGGCGGTCATCGCCTTCCTGGTCTTCCGCTTCATTGCCGCCCGTCGTCGCAAGCAGCAGGAGCAACTCGCTCCAGCCGGCCACGCGCCGATGCAGCGTGAAGTGTTCAACCAGCAGCCTGCCAGTGGTTCGATCTTCGGTGGTTCGGCAGCGCCTGTGGCCGCTCGTCCGGTCATCAATGCGCCGGCCTGGTTCAATGAACAACGCTTCATCGAAGCCGCGCGCAACCACTTCATGGCCCTGCAACAGCATTGGGACGCGAACGAGATGGACAAGATCTCCGAGTTCGTCACCCCGCAATTGCTGGAATTCCTCAAGCGCGAACGGGCCGAGCTGGGTGACGGCTTCCAGTCCACCTACATCGACAACCTGCAGGTGCAACTGGATGGCGTCGACGATCGCGCCGACAAGACCATCGCCACCCTGACCTTCAGCGGTGTGTCGAAGGATTCTCGCTTCGACAAGGGCGAAGCGTTCAGCGAAAGCTGGAACATGGAACGTGCCCAGGGCGATGACCAGCCTTGGCTGGTGGCAGGTATCCGCCAGAACGGTTGAACCTTTACCGGTTTTGCATGTTGAAATAAAAGAACCCCGGCTCAGGCCGGGGTTTTCTATTTCGCGGTTGCATCTATAGCGAGCTACTGTATAAACCGCTCCATATAAAACCGCGCCATCGAGAAAGAGGATCCCCGGACGTGGAAGAAATCATCGAACAATTGCGTGAAGCCAACGAGCCCGTACCGGTCCCGCTGGAATTGCCCGACGAAGACTTGCTGGTAGAGATCGAAGAGCAGCTGTTCATCGACATCCCCTTCGTCTTCAGGGAGTTTTTGCTGACCGTCAGCGATGTCGTCTACGGCAGCCTGGAACCGGTGACCGTCACCGATCCACAATCCCACACCTACCTGCCTGACGTGGCCGCCAATGCCTGGGATGCCGGCGTCGACCGCAGCCTGATCCCGATCTGCCAGGACGGCGACGATTATTACTGCGTCGAAGAAGACGGTACGGTGGTGTTGTGGCAAGCCGAAGAAGAACTGGTCGCCGAGGAAACCTGGGAATCGGTCTGGCACTGGGCCCGGGACGTCTGGCTGGAAAGCTGAGCCCCGCTGCCGGTCAATGCCCGGACGACTCCTTGTGGTTGTCCAGGGTTTCAAGCAAGGCCACCTGCATCCGTGTATGCAAGCGGATGAACCAGCGCCAGAGCAATGCCGCCACGGCAGTCGCCACCACGGCGATCAGTACGAGCAACTTGTTGGTCGGCAGGATGCTGGCCGACAAGGCGGCCAATAGCAGGAATATCACCAGCAGCGAGAGAAGCGGAATCACTTCGGCGATCACCCGACGCACGCGCTGGGTGTGGCGGCCAGCTATCTCCGGCTTCACGCCCATCTCCGCCAGCAACATCGACAGCGCCTTGAGCTTGCGGTACGCGGCGATCAGGAACGGTAGCGACAGCAGCAACGCGCCGCCCCAGATCAGTGCTTTCTGCCAGCTCGGATCGCTGATCCAGGCTTGCAGGTAAGCCGACATCCGCTCGGCGAAATATCCCCCCGAGACAAAAATGGCGATGACCAACGCTAGGTTGACGCCGACCTGCAGCAGAATCCGCCGGATCATCGACGCCAGCATCGCACCTTCGCCGTGGGGCTGAATGCTACGCAGCCATTCGCCATACATCCCCAGCACCCGCGTCAGCCGTTGCGGCATGGCCGTCGCCAACTTGACGGACAGCGGGTCGGCGGCTCGGATCAAGTACGGCGTCAGCAGTGTGGTCAGCACCGAGACGGCGACCGCTACCGGGTAGAGGAAATCGCTGGTGACCTGGAGGGTCATCCCCAGCGACGCGATGATGAAGGAAAATTCGCCGATCTGCGAAAGACCCATCCCAACGCGCAGCGAGGTGCGTCCATCGTTGCCGGCGATAAAGGCACCGAGTCCGCAGGACAACATCTTGCCAAGCACCACGGCGCCCGTGATCACCGCAATTGGCCAGGCATACTGCAGCAATATCGCCGGATCGAGCATCAGCCCGATGGCGACAAAGAAGATGGCGCTGAACAGATCGCGCACCGGCTCCACCAACCGCTCGATCTTCAGCAGTTGCCGGGACTCGGCCATGATCGCACCGATCAGGAACGCCCCCAGCACCATGCTGTATTCCAGCTTCACCACCAGCAGGCAGAAGCCGAAACACAGGCCGAGCACGGTAATGAGCAGCATTTCATTGCTGTCGAACTTCGCCACGTACGCCAGTAACCTCGGCACCAGCAGAATGCCGATGACCAACGCGACGATCATGAAAAGGGACAACTTGCCGACGGTGGAAAACACCTCGCCGGAGCTCACGGTGCCGCTGACGGCGATGCTCGACAGCAAGGCGATGATACCGATACCGAGGATGTCCTCGACGATCAACACCCCGAAGATAAGCTGCGCGAAGCGCTCGTTCTTCATCTTCAGGTCGTTGAGGGCCTTGACGATGATGGTGGTGGAGGAAATGGCCAGGATCGCGCCCAAAAACAGCGCGTCCATGGTGCTCCACTCGAACCAGCGGCCGATTTCATAGCCGATCCAGATCATCAACACGATTTCGAGGAACGCCGCGATGAAGGCCGTGGCGCCGACCTTGAACAGTTTGCGCAGGCTGAATTCCAGGCCTAGGCAAAACATCAGGAAGATCACCCCGAGCTCGGCCAGGGTCTTGATCGTGTCTTCGTCGTGGATAAAACCAAACGGCGGCGTGTGCGGGCCAATGATGAAGCCGGCCACGATATAGCCCAGTACCACCGGTTGTTTGAAACGATGAAAGAGTACGGTTACCAACCCCGCAGCCAGCATGATGATCGCCAGATCCTGGATGAAACTGATGGCATGCATGTCGGGGCTCCCTGTTCAAATGACGCACTGCCGAGCTGGAGAAATCCGTTTCCGCTGTAGGAATTGCCCTCGCAAGGGGCTTTTGAAGGGTAACACCGCGACTTCCGACAAAAAGACGGTGCAATATACGGAAACAGATCCATCGGCGCGTGACGGCAAGCACAGGCGCAGCGTCCCGATATCGGTGGTTTTAAAACGGGGTGACCTGTTTGCAGGCCACTCACCAGCATCCGCAGAGGTGCACTCCCGAATGACTGCCTTGAACCGTGAGTACGTTATGGAACCCGGAAACGCCCAGCTGTCGATGACGGTGTTGATGACCCCCGATATGGCCAACTTCTCTGGCAATGTCCATGGCGGCACCTTGCTCAAATACCTCGATGAAGTCGCCTACGCCTGCGCCAGCCGCTACGCCGGGCGCTACGTGGTGACCCTGTCGGTTGACCAGGTGATCTTCCGCGAGCCGATTCATGTCGGCGAACTGGTGACCTTCCTGGCCTCGGTGAACTACACCGGCAACACGTCGATGGAAGTGGGCATCAAAGTCGTGACCGAAAATATTCGCGAACGCTCGGTGCGTCACACCAACAGTTGCTTCTTCACCATGGTTGCGGTGGATGACCAGCGCAAACCCGCTGCCGTGCCGCCCTTGCAGCCGCAGAACAGCGAAGAAAAGCGCCGCTACGAACAAGCCCAGCAACGGCGGCAGATTCGCCAGGAACTGGAGAAGCGTTATCAGGACATCAAGGCAGATGGGCCTTAAGCGACCATTGAAACAAATGTGGGAGCGAGCCTGCTCGCGATGGCGGCATCAAATCCAACATTGATTTGCCTGTCACACCGCTATCGCGAGCAGGCTCGCTCCCACATGGATTAGGGCTGTTTGATCAGAGGCTGATCGGCACCGCCTCGAACCGCACCCGCGGATGGGCGATCCGGTCCTGGGCACGGACCAGTTCCAGTTCATAGCTGGTGCAGGCCTGGGTTTCCAGCAGCACTTCGTGCACCGCAGCGGCGGTGAATTCGAACGCCGCCACCAGGCTGTCCCCCAACAGTATCCGTGCCAGGAACAACCCCGAGGTCAGGTCACCCACACCCACCGGCTGGCGCGGGAAAGCCAGCAGTGGACGGCGCAGGTGCCAACTGCCCTCGGCGGTCACCAGCAGCATTTCGAAGCTATCGTCGGGTTTGCCGGGGTAGGCCAGGTGCTTGACCAGCACCGCTTTCGGGCCACGGACCAGCAACGCGCGAGCCATGGCCAGGCAATCCAGCAAGGACTGCGCCTTGCGCCCGGAAAAACTGTCCAGTTCCAGTTGGTTCGGGCACATGAGGTCCGCCACCGCAGCGGCTTCTTCCAAGAGAAACTCGCTTACCTCGGGCGCCACGATACAGCCCTTCTCTGGATGCCCCATGACCGGGTCACACAGGTACAGCGCCTTTGGGTTGGCCGCCTTGATCCGCGCCACGCCCGTCAGAATCGCCCGCCCCTGGGCCGCACTGCCCAGGTAACCGGACAACACCGCATCGCAATGCCCCAGCTCGCCGATGGCGGCAATGCCTTCCACCAAGGCCGGTATCTGCTCTGGCGCCAGCACCTCCCCGGTCCATTGGCCGTACTGGGTGTGATTGGAAAATTGCACGGTATTGAGCGGCCAAACGTTCACGCCGACCCGCTGCATCGGAAACACTGCGGCGCTGTTGCCAGCGTGACCGAACACCACGTGGGACTGAATGGCAAGCAGATGAGGCGTACGTTTCATGCGGGAGGTTTCCGTAAAACGATTGAAATTCAAGCCGCGCAGTATGCGACTAAACGCAGCCTGTACGACAGACCGGCGAGACAGTTAAGCTGACAGCAACTTGTTGGAGCACTTCGTTCATGCTGACCCTTGGAAACATTTTCGTGCTGATGCTGCTGGCTAGCGGCGGCGCCTGGCTGTGGCACAACCATGGTTTGCGCGAACGAGCGTTGGCGAGGGTCATGCAGCATTGCGCCAACCTCAAGATCGAATTGTTGGACGGCAACGTGGCGCTGAAAAAAATCGGCTTCGTGAAGGACGCCAATGGTCGACGACGCCTGGCTCGCGTCTATACCTTCGAGTTCACCGTCACCGGCGAAAGCCGCCATTCGGGAACCATCACCCAGTTTGGTGCCCACAGCGCACACATAGAACTGGCGCCCTACCCGATGCCGTTCGAAGAAACACCGCCAACGCCTCTTGAGCCGGTCCAGACCAGGCCCAGGGCCGAAGTCATCGAGTTGAGCCAGTGGCGCCAGGAACACAACAAGTGGAAGCCTTGAAACAGGGTTGAGTCAGGCACACCGGCAGTTCGCCAAACCGGCTTGCAGGCGATCGACGTCTTGCGGCTGATCGAAAATCAACTCGATCCGGGAGTCCTGGCGCCATTCGCTGGCTTGCCAGCCCAGCGCCGCCCCTTCCAACGCATTGGCTGAAACCCAACCGTCGAGGCTGTGGATAACCATTTTCGCCCGTTTCCAGTCTTGGCCTTGTAGCCATCGCGTCAATGTCGCTGCGTCGAATTGCTGGCTGGGGTGCCAGCGCCAACCAATACTCCAGCCACCTTCCTGCTGCTGATACAAGCAGATCGGCAGCGTCGGGTCGGACCAGATGGCCTGTATCTGGCCCAGGCTCTTCGGTAGATTCAAGTTATCCACAGCCCCACTGCCCCGAGACGCAAGGCCTGGCAATCGCTCGATCGGGAACGCCGCGTATTGCGTCCAGTACAACGCGTGCCCTGACAACTGCGCCGTCAGTCGTTCGCGATCGGCTTGGGTGACGGTCTCGGATTTGTTCAGCACCAGCAGTCCGGCACTCGCCAAGGCTTGTTGCTGTGCCCCGGGCAAGGGCTTGCCGTCCACCATTACCCGGGCATCCAACACCAGCACACAGGGTTGCACCGCCAGCACGCCGAGCCATGGCGCTTCGCTCAACTGCCGCATCAACTGCGCCGGATGGCCCAAGCCCGAGGGTTCGATGAACAGCCGATCCGGTCGGGCCTTGCGCAGCAAACGCCCAAGACCGATCTGAAACGGCGCGCCGTTGACGCAACACAAGCAGCCGCCGGCCACTTCGCCCAGTGCGATACCATCGCCAGCCTGGGTCAGCAGCGCGGCATCCAGGCCGATCTGGCCAAACTCATTGATCAGCACCGCCCAGCGCTCGTTGGCCGGTCGCTGGGCGAGCAGATCCCTGATCAGGCTGGTCTTGCCGGCGCCCAAAGGGCCGGCGATGACATGGGTGGGAATGTGCTGCAACATAATCGACGACTTTCGATGGAGGTGAACATGCGGATGATCGGCTGGTTGTTACTGGCATTGACGTCGAACCAGGCATTGGCCCAGGCCTGTGTGGTCCACAGCCAGGCGGAACGGCTCGATGTGAAAGTCTGCCAGCAAAACCGCAACATTCCGCAGAAGCTCTTTGCCGACGGTTTCTGCCAGCCAAAACTTGCCGGCCAAAAGGTCGAGGTGCAATACGTCGATCAATGCCCTGGCGGCGCGTTCGGCGTGTGCAGCAACGCCCAGGTCGCCAATATGCCTTACCGCCAGGATATTCACTATTACGGCGTGGCGACCGATGCCGCTTACCTGCAGCCATTTTGTGAGGGGAAAAGCCAGGGAACTTGGCTCAAGCCTTAAGCCAGCCAATCCAGGGTGAGAATCAATCGGCGCTCTCCCGGCGCGAGCTCCGGTGATCGATGGATCAGGCCAAACCCCTCATCACCGTGCCATTTCTCGCCTTTAAGCAAGCCGACATCACCGCAACCAAACTGCTGGATCACGCGCGGATCAACCGGCCCGGCTTCAGGCTGTGCCAGGCGTCGGCGGTCCATGGCCTCCTCCTTGAGCCACTGGCTGCCGACACCCGCATAGGTAGTCAGCAACCGCACCGGCACGTGGTCAACATGGAAACGCGGGCACATGGCCTTGTCCAGGGTGCGTAGACGCATACCTACACGTTGGGCGCCCAGCAGGCAGGCAAACGCACTGACGAGCCAGGAAACATCGGCGATAAAACCTTCATAGCCTTGCAGGTCGCTGAAACCTGCAGCCAGGCCGTGCAGCGCTGGACGGGTGTCCTCCTCTGGCAAGTCGAGCACACGGGACTCAGCCAGTGGCTGGTCCATCGCTAGCACCATGGCGGCAAAATCGCTGATGTGTGCAGGAAGCTGCCGCTGCCAGACCGCCAGGTTGGTGCCGTCGTCCAGGATCTGCGTGAATATTCCCGGCGTATCAGCTTGGACCTGCCGTACCCCAACCGCGCTTATCAGACTGGGCGCCAGCATCACGCTGCGACCTCGTCATGCCACGGCCCGAACGGATCCGGCAACAAGCGCCAACGCTCCACACCCAAGACCATTTCCGCATCGGTGAGCAGGCACGCGTCCAATTCAGCAGTGAGTTGGGCAAAATCGATGTCCTGACCAATAAAGACCAGTTCCTGGCGACAATCGCCGGTGGCGGCCAGCCAGTTCTTCATGATTGCTGCCGTGCTCTCTTCATCCTGCGGCCATTGGTTTTTCGGCACGAACCGCCACCAGCGCCCAGCGAAGCCATGCCGCATCAAGCCTCCCGCCTGGGACCAACTGCCCGCCTCCTCAGACTTGCTGGCCAGCCAGAAAAAACCCTTGGAGCGCAGGAGTTTGCCGTTGGGCCACGGACGGTCGATGAAGCTGAAGAACCGTTGGGGATGGAACGGCCGGCGGGCACGGTAGGCAGTCGAGGCGATGCCATATTCCTCGGCTTCGGGCACGTGTTCGCCACGCAACTCCTGTAGCCAACCAGGTGCCTGGGCGGCGCGTTCAAAGTCGAAAAGGCCAGTGTCGAGAATTCGGCCCAGGGGTACCTGCCCCATGACCATGGGGATGATCTGCGCCTGGGCGTTGAGGCGCCGCAGAATCGCGCTCAATTCTTCACGCTCGTGTTGGCTGATCAAATCGATCTTGCTGATCAGAATGACGTCGGCAAACTCGATCTGTTCGATCAGCAAATCGGTGATCGAGCGCTCATCCTCGTCTCCCAAGGTTTCGCCCCGTGAGGCCAGGCTCTCAGCAGCCTGGTAATCCAACAGGAAATTCACCCCATCGACCACCGTGACCATGGTGTCGAGTCGCGCCACGTCGGCCAAGCTTCGGCCTTCTTCATCACGAAACGTGAAAGTTTCCGCCACGGGCAACGGCTCAGAGATACCTGTGGACTCGATCAGCAGGTAATCGAAGCGCCCTTCCCTGGCGAGTTGCCCGACTTCTTCAAGCAGGTCCTCACGCAACGTGCAGCAGATGCAGCCGTTGCTCATTTCCACCAGTTTCTCTTCGGAACGATTCAGGGTGACATCTCGCTGGACTTCGCTGCCATCGATGTTGATTTCGCTCATATCGTTGACGATTACGGCGACCCGCAAATTGTCTCGATTACGCAGGACGTGGTTGAGCAACGTGCTTTTACCGGCACCGAGAAATCCGGAAAGCACGGTTACGGGAAGGCGATTGGGCATCGGTATATCCTCATCGGGCGGCCGCTTCGACGTCGGCTCGTTTCCAAGGTTTGGCTGGGTTCAAGGCCTGGTTATTTTGTATGTTATAGTATAACAACACAGTTCAGCCAGCCCCACCGGTCCTCATTGGTCCTGAGATCAATTCATGCGCAATCATCTGAAACTTGTTTTGGCGGGCCCGTTGCTGCTGTGGACGCTGAGCGTAGCGGCCCAAAGCCCACTTTCGGCGAACTGCACCCGAAGCGCGAATTTGCTGGCCTGCGTGGATGGCCAAGGCAATGCCTACAGCGTTGCGACAGTTGGAGATACGATTTATTTGCGCGGCTTTGAAGCCGCCAGTCGCCGTTATTGGGCGCAAACAAACAGCCGTTACGGTCAGCTCACGTTCTTTACTGGCTTGGCATCGGATGGAGAAAGTTGGGTTGGTTACAGCCGACGTGTGGGTTGGACAACCCTCAATCGCTTCTCAAGCTCGGGTGGTAGCGGCGGCGTATTTGTATGCGGCCGCATGAACGGATGTCAGGATTCACGCTGATGTTTCACGTGGAACGTGAGCCCTGGGGGTAGATGAAACTCCTTTCATGGAAAAGGTTTCTTTAAATTGACTGTTATACTATAACATCTAATTTTGAACCTTCGATGAGCCTTGACCATGAATGCGTTAACGCTGCCCGACGTGGCTGCGCAGGTTTCACGTCAAACCCTGCCCCTTGATTGGGTGGGCATGTGTGGCATCGCAACTCCGGTGTTGATTGACGGCCAGCGCCTAAGTGCAACGGCCGACGCCGGCGTCAGCCTCGATGACGGTGAGGCGCGTGGCATCCACATGTCACGCTTATACCTGGCGCTAGGGTTGCTAGAGAAAAGGCCACTTTCACCATCGCTAATGCGCCAGATCTTGGAGCGATTCCTGGATAGCCATGAAGGTTTGTCCGATGCGGCCTCGCTCAGCGTACATACAGATCTGCTGCTCAAGCGTCCGGCGCTAATCAGTCCATTGATGGGCTGGAAAGGTTATCCGGTGAGTATCAATGCTCACTTAAAAAACAGAGTGTTCCACGTGGAACTGAAAATCCAGATTCCTTATTCCTCGACTTGCCCATGTTCGGCGGCCCTTTCGCGGCAGTTGATTCAGCAGCAATTCGTAGACGACTTTGCCAATAGGAAACTTGAGCACGCCGAAATCTTGGCTTGGCTGGGTTCATCGAACGGCATCGTCGCTACCCCACATAGCCAACGAAGTACCGCGACCCTGAGCTTGCGCCTGGACGCCAACGTCGAGGAATTGCCCTTACAGTCGTTCATCAACGAAGCCGAAGCAGCCCTCGGCACCGCTGTGCAAACCGCCGTCAAACGCGCCGATGAACAAGCATTCGCCCTGGCGAACGGCCAAAACCTGATGTTCTGCGAAGACGCTGCGCGGCGGCTGAACACGGCTCTGGCCCGGTCCCCGCAGATCACGGCCCTGGATGTACGCGTCGTTCACGCCGAGAGCCTTCATGCCCATGACGCCGTGGCGCAAAGCCGCTGGACCCGAGACCTATCATGATCAACTGCCAAGCACTGCGCTGGGGCATACCCGGGCAACCGCTCACGCCAGCGCTCGCCATGGAGCGACCGGAAGGCAGCCTCACCGCCATCATCGGTGCCAACGGCTCGGGAAAAAGCAGCCTGTTGAAGGTCATTGCGGGGCTGCAAAAACCACTCTCCGGCAAGGTCACCCTGAATGTTCCACGACGTGGTGGCGTTTCATTCATGCCGCAGCAGCAACATCTGGATCGGCAATTTCCCATCAGTTTGCAAGAACTGGTGGCCGCCGGTTCCTGGGGTAACCGCCACACGCCGGCCATGCGCAGACAGTTGCTGCAAACCGTACTGGAGGATTGGGCACTGAGCGGCCTCGAACATCGTCCCTTGATGGCGCTGTCCGGAGGCGAGCTGCAACGTGCCCTGCTCGCTCGGCTGAGTCTGGCTGAGGCGCCCTTGCTGTTGCTCGACGAACCCCATGCCGCCCTCGACGAACAAGGCCAAATGCTGTTGTGGAAGCACATTCACCGATGGCATGCCGCGGGCAGAACGATCGTGGTGGTGTGTCATGATTTGGCGGCGGTACGCCAACATGTTCCCCATACACTGCTGATCAAAAACACCGGTTGCGTGCTCGGCCGCAGTGTCGACTTGATTGCCCAACAACCCCAAACGTGGGTGGCTTGATGCTCGCGGCCGCTCATTTCTGGCAACCGTTCCAAGAATTTGTCTTCATGCGCCGGGCCTTGCTGGGTGGCCTGGTGTTGGCGTGCAGCACGGCGCCGTTGGGTGTGTTCCTGATTCTTCGGCGCATGAGCCTGATCGGGGATGCTGTCGCTCACGGCATCCTGCCCGGCGCCGCTCTCGGGTTCTGGTTTGCCGGACTGAGCCTGCCAGCCTTGACCCTCGGCGGCCTGGGCGCGGGCTTGAGCATGGCCGGCCTCGCCGCCTGGATTACTCGGCGCACCGGGCTGCGAGAAGACGCCAGCCTCGCGGCGATGTATCCCATTTCTTTGGCAGCGGGGGTGCTGATCCTTGGCATGGCCGGCAAACGCCTGGACTTGCTGCACCTGCTGTTCGGCTCGGCCTTGGCGGTAGATGGCCCGACGCTCACCGGCATGCTGTGGGTGTCCGGCGCCAGTCTGGCGGCGATGGCGTTGATCTACCGACCGCTGCTGCTCGATACCCTGGATCCATTGTTCCTGCAAACCGTCAGTCGTCTCGGCCCGTTGGCCCATGGTGTGTTCCTGACGCTGGTGGTGCTGAACCTGGTGATCGGCTTCCAAGCCATCGGCGCGCTGATGGTGGTCGGCCTGATGATGCTGCCGGCCGCCGCGTCGCGATTCTGGAGCCGTCGCCTGCCGCTGCTGATGCTCATCGCCGCGCTGCTCGGGTGCCTCTCGGTCTGGCTTGGCCTGTTGCTGTCCTTCTACTACTCACTGCCCAGCGGGCCGTCCATCGTTCTGGTGGCAGGCGCGTTGTATCTGTTGTCGGTGGTATTCGGTCCGGTGCACGGTTTGCTGCACCGCCCGCCTTTGCTCACATCCCAATGAGGTGTCTCCCGATGCGCGTTCTGCTCGTGCTACTCAGTCTGATGCTGTCCATGTCTCTGTCCGCCGCAGAAAAACTCCAGGTTGTGACCAGCTTCAGCATCCTCGCCGACATGACCCGGCAGGTCGGCGGTGAGCATATTCAAATCACCAACATGGTCGGGCCCGACGCCGATGCACACACCTACGAACCCACGCCAGACGATGCCAAGGCATTGCTCAAGGCAAAACTGATCATCAAGAATGGCTTGGGCTTCGAGCCGTGGCTGGACCGCCTGGTGACCAGCACCGAAACCAGCGCCCCGGTGATCAGCGCCAGCCGCGGCGTCATCCCGCGATCGTTGGACGAGGATGGTGAGACCGTCCCCGACCCGCACGCGTGGCACAACCTGGCGAACGCCGAGTTGTACGTCCGCAACATCACCAAGGCACTGGAAGCGGCCGACCCGGCCAACAAAGCCGATTACGAACGCAACAGCCAGGCGTACCTGAAGAAGATCTACGCCCTGCTCGCCGAAGCCAAGACCAAGCTCGGTGCACTGCCTGCCGGTAATCGCAAGATCGTGACCTCCCACGACGCCTTCGGCTACCTGGGCCAGGCCTATGGCATCGAGTTCATGGCGCCCCAGGGTTTATCCACCGAGCGCGAACCGTCAGCAGCGGAAGTCGCGGCGCTGATTACCCAGATCCGTCAGGCGAAGGTCAAAGCGGTGTTCATGGAAAACATCAAGGATGCGCGCCTGCTCAAGCAGATCGCCGACGAGAGCGGTGCCCACATCGGCGGCACGTTGTACTCCGATGCACTCGCCGCCAGCGGACCGGCCAGTACGTTCACCGGCCTGTTCGAGTACAACCTCAATACGTTGTATGAGGCGCTGAGTCGGCCTTGATCAAGCACTTGTGGTAAGGCTGCCCTTACCAAGCACTTGTGGGAGCAAGGCTTGCCCGCGATGAACGATGACGCGCTTGGCGATAAACCAAGTTGCCCGCATCGCGAGCAAGCTTTGCTCCCACAGGTTCACCAAGAGATTACGTTTACGATTCAAGCCCTCGGCTTGACCGTCCCGCAATCCTGCCCCAGCCACACTGCGCGAGTGTCGAGGCTGCCGTTCTGTTGGATGCCGGTGGCGTTAAAAGTGCCATTGACCTTGGTGGTGAATTCACGATCGCTCTGGAACGTGGCGACCCCATTCCCCTGGGCTTTTGGGCAACTGAAGCGAAACTTCCACTGATTGCCGGTGCGATCGGTGATTTGCTGTTTGCAACCCGATTGCGGGTCTTGCAGCGGAATGTCATTGGTTTGCACCTGCGCCGGCGTCAGGCACACGCGAATGCCTTTGCCGCCCATGGTGATGCCCTGCTTTTCCAGCATCGCCCGTTGCTCCGGGGTCATCTGGGTTTGCAACTGGCCGAGGATCAGCTGCAGGTCCGGCAGGTTCTGGTTATCGACCTTCATGTTGCTGGTGGTCAATTCCCACAAACCCGGCTGGAGCATTTGCGCCTGAGCCGCCATCGAAACCGACACACCCATCGCCAAGGCCACACCCAGCAGACGAACATTCATTACACAAACTCCAGAGGACAAGTGGCCGTTAGACGCCGGCCACGGGCTTCGGTTCAGGCCTGAACCGGTGAATTAAATAGCGACATTCGCCATGGAACATGGTCTGTTAAGCATTGAAACCTCAGGAGCAAGGCTGCCCCATGGATTATTTCGGCCCGCATGTTTTCGGTTACCTGATCGCGCTGCTCCACACCCTGGGTTCCATCGCCGCTGTCCACGCCGTACTGACGGTGCGCACAGCCCAAGGCTCGATTGCCTGGGCCCTGTCGCTGACGTTCATTCCCTACCTGACGTTGATTCCATATCTGGTGTTCGGCCGCAGCACCTTCGATGGCTACATCAAGGCGCGCCGGCAAGCCAACGAGGAAATGCGCAAGGCGATCTCAGAGCTGAACTGGCGGCCGTGGGTCGAAGAAGCCCTGACCGCTCGCGCCTCCCAGGCCTACGCTTCATTGCGGGCCATGCCGAAACTGGGGCGCGCGCCGTGCCTGGCGAATAACCAGGTGCGGTTGCTCGTCAACGGCCACGCCACGTTCGAAGCGATTTTCCACGCCATCGAGCAGGCACGACAGGCCGTGCTGATTCAGTTTTTCATCATCCATGACGACCGCCTCGGTCAACGCTTGCAAACACTGCTCTTGAAGAAAGCCGCCGAAGGCGTGGCGGTGTATCTGCTCTACGACCGTATCGGCAGCCACTCCCTGCCCCACCGCTATGTGCAAGCCTTGCGCGACGGCGGTGTCCACGTCAAAGCGTTCGCCACCCGCAGTGGCTGGCTCAATCGGTTCCAGGTCAATTTTCGCAACCATCGCAAGGTCGTGGTGGTGGACGGTGTGCAGGGGTTCGTCGGCGGGCACAACGTGGGAGATGAATACCTGGGCGAAAAACCACCCTTGGCGCCATGGCGCGACACCCACGTGCAAGTGCGCGGGCCGGTGGTGGCAAGCATGCAGGAATCGTTTGCCGAAGACTGGTTCTGGGCGGCCCGTTCGCTGCCTCCCCTGATCCTGCCAGACAGTTACCCAGACGAGGGCGTGCTGTGCCAGTTGCTGGCCAGCGGCCCGGCCGACGCCTATGAAACCTGCTCGTTGTTTTTTGTCGAGGCGATTCACGCCGCCAGCGAACGCGTCTGGATCACCACGCCGTATTTCATCCCCGACGAAGCGGTGTTCGCTGCCTTGCGCCTGGCGGTACTGCGCGGCGTGGACGTGCGCATCCTCCTGCCCTCGCGGCCCGATCACAAGATCGTCTATGCCGCGTCCAGCCTGTATGCGTTTGAAGCGGTGCGGGCCGGTGTGCGGGTGTTTCGCTATACGCCGGGCTTCCTGCACCAGAAGGTGGTGTTGATCGACCGGGAAATCAGCGCCATCGGCAGTGCAAACCTCGACAACCGTTCGTTCCGCTTGAACTTCGAGGTGATGTTGCTCACCGTCGATATCCCCTTCGCCAGCGAGGTCGGGGAGATGCTCGAAGAGGACTTCGCCCAGGCCCAGGAAATCGACAAACAGGAAAGCCGGGAGACCCACCGCCTGCAGAAGATCGGCATGCGGATCGCCCGGCTTATCTCGCCGATTCTTTAAGGGACGTAGAGATCGTCGCGGGTCCAGGGCAATTCGTGACTGCCGTCGGCGTGTGCCTTCACCGCGAGGATCTGGTGCAGATTGATCCAGCCCTTGGCGAACGCGTAGGCGCAGCCGGCCAAGTACAGTCGCCAGATCCGTAAGGCCTGCTCCGACACTTCCTTCGAGGCTGCCTCAAGATTGTCCTCCAGGCGCTCACTCCAGTGATCGAGCGTGCGTGCGTAGTGCATGCGCAGACTTTCCACATCGACGATCTCCAGCCCCGCTTCGCTGATCTGCGCGGAAATCATCGACAGGTGCGGCAGCTCGCCGTTGGGGAAGACGTACTTTTCAATAAACTCACCGGCGCCGCGACCGACCGGACGCCCGTCGGTGTGCTTGGCGGTGATGCCATGGTTCATCACCAACCCGCCCTCGCGCACGGCGCCGAACAGCGTCTTGCAGTACTGCTCAAGGTTGGCATGGCCGACATGCTCGAACATGCCAACGCTGACCACTTTGTCGAAACGGCCGTCCTGGGGCAGGTCGCGGTAATCCAGAAGTTGCAACTCGACCTGGTCCTCCAGGCCTTCAGCCTTGACCCGTTCCCGAGCCAGGGCCAACTGCGCCTTGCTCAGGGTGATACCGAAGACCTTGGCACCGAACTCGCGAGCGGCATAACGGGCCAGCCCGCCCCAGCCGCAACCGACATCCAGCAGGTAGTCGCCCGGCTGCAATCGCAGCTTGCGGCACAGATGACGGAATTTGGCTTGCTGGGCCTGTTCGAGGGTTTCGCTGCCCGTCTCGAAATAGGCACAGGAGTAGACCATGTCACTGTCGAGCCACAGCTGATAGAACGCGTTGGAAAGATCGTAGTGATAGGAGATCGCCTTGGCGTCGGTTTCCTTGTCATGGACGGAACGCACCGGCTGGTTACCGGCATCATCCTCGACCAATGCCTGGCTCCATTCATCGCAGACCCGAATGACTTCATGGATCGAGCCTTCGAGTTCCAGTTTGCCTTCGACGAATGCCGCCCCCAATGCGTCCAGGCTGGGGCGGGTGAATTGCGCGACCATTTGTGGGTCCTTGACCACAATCGTGACGCTGGGGTCGTCCCCCAGTGAAAATTCATGGCCATCCCAGAGCCGCAGCCGAAGCGGGAGATGCAGATTCTGTAAGGCCGGTGGAAGTTGCGCGAGCATGAAAAATCCCCCCTTGTTTCAGACGTCTGAAATGAGGGTAGACCATGCTAGAAAAATAGCAGGCTATCGAATTTATAGCCTTTTTCTATCGCTGTCCCATATCACTCCCTGTGACGGGTCACTACTGCGGCGGTATGCCCTCTCCAACAGCAGACTGCGCGTGTGACACACAGTTCGCCTGAAGCTATCCAACGGTGCCTTTCGCTTGGATCTTGAGCAATGGCTCATGGAAGCGCAGCAAGCGCCCGGCATTCCCTAACACTAGCAGGGTACTGAGATTGTGCAGCAGCGCAGCGATCATCGCCCCCGCCGCGCCGAGCCAACCGAAAGCGGCAAACGCGACGATGGCCAGCGTCCAACCCAGGCCGATGATCACGTTGACCTGCAAGGTGCGCCGGCACTGGCGACTCAACCGCACGCAGGTGCCTAGGCGCCGCAAGTCGCTGCCGATCAACACGATGTCCGCCGACGCCAGGGCGATGTCTGCACCACCCGCGCCCATGGCGACACCCACTACCCCGGCCTTGAGCGCCAGGGAATCGTTGATACCGTCGCCCACCACCATGGGGCGGAACCCATGGTCGATTTCAGCCATGACCCGCTTGAGTTTGTCTTCCGGCAAAGCCTGGGCTTGCACCTCGCCGATGCCGACCTCCCGGGCCAGTGTCGCGGCCACGCTCTGGCGGTCGCCGGTCAACAACAACTGACGGCCCAGACCCAACTCACGCAGTTCGTCCATGGCCACCTGCGCCTCCGGCTTCACGCTGTCGGCCAACAGCAGCCAGGCGAGAAACTGCCCGTCCAAGGCCAGGCCAGCAATCGGACCGTCGTGCTCAGGGATCGCTGATGTTTGAATGCCTAGCTGTGCAAACAACTCGGGCCTACCAAGCGCCGCTTCGCCCTGGACGGTCATCGCGACCACCCCCAACCCTTGGCGCTCGCGAATATTCGTCAGCGACAGGTAACGGTCCTGTTCCACCAGCCCTGCCAAGGCACGGCTGACCGGATGGCTGCTGGCCGAACCGAGGCTCGCGGCCAAGGGCAGTAACGATGCGTGAGCTTCCTGGGCGTGTTCGATGGATTGCAGACGCAGCACGCCGTAGGTCAAGGTGCCGGTCTTATCGACCACCAACGAGGTCAGGTCCGCCAGTTCCTCCAGGAACGCCGAGCTGCGGATCAGGATCCCGTGGCGCGCCGCCACCGCTATCCCGGCGATGGCCGTGGCCGGCGCCGACAGCACCAACGCGCAAGGACATGCGGCCACCAACACCGCCAGCATCGCCTGGGCATCGTTGGTGACGAACCAGGTCACCGCCGCCAGCAACAACACCAATACCAAATAGCTGCCGGCGTAGCGTTCCAGCAAACGGGTGATGGGCGGCTTCGAGCGTTCGGCGTTTTGCATCAGGGCAATGACTTTGCCCAAGGTGGATTCTTCGCCGGTGCGAGTCACTTCCAGGCGCAGCAAGCCATCCAGATTGATCGCGCCACCAAAGACTTCCGTGCCGACCACTGCCTCCAGCGGCACCGACTCACCCGTGATAGGCGCGGTGTCGAGGCTGGCCTGGCCGGACAATACCCGACCATCGGCCGGCACTCGGTCACCGGCACGCACCTCGACGACATCGCCGGGCTGCAGCGTCGCGTTGTCGACATCAATGATCGAGCCGTCGGCCTGCACTTTGCGACCCTGGCTGCGGGTCAGTTGGCCAAGGGCATGGATCGCCTCCTGAGACCCGATGACACTGCGCTCTTCCAGCACATGGCCGAAGATCATGATGATCGGCAGCAATGCCGCCGTCAGCAGATCCCCGGTCGCCCACGCGCCGAGCATCGCCAGGGCGATCAGTTGGTCAGTGATCCCGTGCAAGCTCGGGTAACGCAAGCTGTACCAGGCCGAACGCATCACCGGCACCGCCACCAGCAGCGAAGCAAACCCCAACAGCAGTTGACTGACACCGCTCTGCTCCGGCGACCAGCCGCGCCATGCCAGGCCCAATGCGAGCAAGCCGAGGGCGACCATTGCCAAGGTCAATTGCCGAGCTGCGGTGCGTTGTTCCGCCGAGGACAACATCGGTGCTGCGGGGGTTTGGGCGCTCATTGGCCAGCTCCCTGGATGATCAGACGAGAGTCGTCTTTCGGGTTCACCGTGGTCACTGAACCGGCCTGGCGAAGGATGGCGGGCATACGGTCGCGATACAGGCGCAGCAGCATTTGCGGATCGCTGCCTTGGGTCTTCGCCAGGCCGAGCACCGTGGCCGTGTCGGCCGACGCCTTGGCGAGCCGTTCGCTGGCCTGGGCATGGGCGACTTGCACCGCCCTGTCAGCGTCTTGGCGAGCGACCTGGGTGAGTTTTTCCGCTTCGGTGCGGGCGTTGGCCACGGCTTTGTCGGCCTGCTGGCTGGCGGTCAGCACCGCATTGAACGCACTCACCGCAGGCCCCGGCAGACTCGATTGTACATCGACCCGCACCACTTCGATGCCCAGCCCCTGCCCTGTCGCCGCCAGGTCAACCAGGCGCCGGTTAAGCCCCTGCACCAGATCACCCCGCAAGCGCTCGCGCCGCTCGGCGGCCTGGTTATCGCTGCCCATCAGTTCGGGGCGAGCCACCAGAATAGTGTCGAGGTCCCGGGCCGCCGTCAGCGCCACGGCACTGCGAGTCGCCAGCCGATCCAGTGCCGGCAGGACATGTTCGCCTTGCAAGACGAAGGCGTAAGGGTCGGTGACTTTGTAAAACACGCGCACGTCCAGTTGCACCACGCCGGCATCACCGGTCAATAAATAACCAGAACCGGCCAACGCATCGCTGACCGGCGTGGCGAAACTGGCGACACGATCCGCTTGCAGGGCCGCGTCCGAGCGCAGCAGGTTCTCCACCCGCCGCTCAAGCACCCGATCTGCGGCTGGCAGCAGGATCACTTGCTCCACGGGACGCGGCCACGCCAACAAAAGACCGGCATTCTGGATTCGATCCAAGGCGCCAAAGTGCAACACCACTGCGCGATTCTGCGGGTCGATCTGCCGCACATTGGAGAACAGCCAAGTCAACGCCGCCAACACCGTCACGGCGTAAAGCGCCAGGAACGCCAGGCGCCCGGCCTGGATCCACGGACTGGATAACGCGTTTGTTCCACGTGGAACCACGCTCATGGTTGCGTTCCACCTTTGCCTTCCACGGAAGCAGGGCCGTCCACCAGCACACGGAATGGCACGGCATCGGTGCGCAAAATGAGCTTGGTGCCAGGGCCGACGATGGTGCCCAAGGTGTCCAGCGAACGGAGCAAGTTGTAGAGCTGCGGAGAGCCCGCGTATGCCCGCCCGTAAATCTCGGCCGCTTCTACTCGGGACTGTGCTTCGATATCGGCGGCTTTCACTGTGGCATCGGCTTGCACGACCCGGGCATCACGCTCCGCGGCGGAGCGAATCTGCGCCGCTTCCCGTTTACCGATGGCGGTGCGCTCGGTGGCGATGGTCTCGCGCTCGGCTCGCATGCGATCCACCGTTGCGGTCAGCGTCACCGACGGCAACGTCAGGCGCTCAATGCCGACTTGCAACACCCGTACGCCGTAAGTGGTGAGCAGTTGCTGGTCGATCTGCTGACGCAACTGCGCTTCGAAATCGGCGATGCGCACTTGGCTGGCATCGGTGTTGACTAGATTCGCCAAGTCGAAACTGGCGGCGGTGGTTTCCAGCGCCGAGCCGACGAAGGTGCGGATTTGTCGCGCCGCTTCGTCCGGTTGGTTCTGCACCGCGCGCATGAAACGCTGCACGTTGTCCGGATCACCCTGCACCTGCCAAGCCACGTACGCCTGGACGATAATTCGCAGTCCATCCCGGGTACCGACGTCCTGCAGGCCGCTGGAGGTGGTGCGCAATCGCAGGTCAACCGGGATCGCCGCCTCGAACGGTGCCGGCCAGCGCCACCCTAGGCCGGGTTGCAACAGCACTCGGGCCGGATTACCGAAACGGGTAATGACCGTGGCTTCCCCCGAACGCACCTGCACCAGGCTCGCTGCCGCGACGGCAAATGCCACCAGCAGCGCCGCCCAGCCCATCCGTCGCCAAGGAAACGGGCCAACGTGCTGCGGATCGCCATGATGATGGTGATGATGGCCATGGTGATGACCGCCATGACCGTGGTCGTGACCGGCGTGGCCGTGGTGACCGTGTGGAGAGGACTGGCTCAATGGGCAGCTCCTGGTGGGACAGGGTTACGCGGCGACGCGGGGTCGGCCGGCAGCGTGAAGGTACGCAAATCGATGGTCGGCGCGTTGCTGCTGCCGCCCAGGCGATGATCGAGGATCAGCAACTGGGCATTGCCGAGGCCCTGGCTCAATTGGCTCAAATAATGTTCCAGCACAAAAGCGTGCCCCGCCGTGGCGTAGGCTTTGCGGTCGGCGTTGAAACGCAAATCGGCCGCCTGGGCGGTCGCGTTGATTTCCTGGGCGGTGGCAGTGGCCTGGTCATGGGCGATGCTGGCCTGCAACTGCGCCTGGTTGGTCTGTTCCGCCGCCGCACCACGCTCCCGGGCGATCAATGCCTGGGCGCCGATCTGCGCCGCCTGCACGCCGTGGTAGGCATTGGCTGCACCGGCCGGCGGATGGATCGCCTCCACCACCGTCGCCAAGATTTCCACACCACTGTCGAGCGATTGCAAGTCCGCCTGCACCGCGCGACCGATTTCGTCGGCCAGGCTGACACGGTCCGCACCCAGCAAACCATCCAACGTGCGCGAAGCAAATTCATGCACCAGGATGCGGCTAGCGGTGCTGCGGATCAGCGTCGGCACATCGGCGCTGTTGTAAGTCGCTGCCAACGCCGCGGCGTCCGTCAGGCCGATGCGGTAGACAAACCGCACGTCCATGTTGACGATCTGGAAGCTTTGTTGATCGGCACGACGGCTGGCAATGACCTGGGATTTGTCGTTCACGTGGCTGGCGTCCCACAACCGATTGGCGATTGCTGGCGCCGGGCCTTCCGCCGGCTCAGCCTCGACCACCGCCCGGTTATCCGTGGCGCTGGTCGCCAGTTCATGCACAACACCATTCTCGACGTTGAGCACCCTGCCCCACGGCCAAGGCAACGCAATGTGCAAGCCCGGGCCGAATACCTTCACCGGTTTGCCAAAGCGCTCGTAAATGCCCCGGCCCTGTAGCGGTACCTCGTGCACGCCCGTCAGCAACCAGCCCACCAGCGCCACCAGCGCCAACACCGGCAAAAAAGCCCGGCGCATGTAGCTGAAGGCCCAAATCTGGCGCAGGTCGATGCCGAAACGGTTGTGCAGTTCATGTTGCAAGGCCAGCAACGGTTGCGGCGGCCAGCGCAGCAGATCGGCGATGACACTGCGGCCCAGCAGCGTTGGCTCGAGCGCTTCCCGGCGGGGGATGAACAACGACAGCACCGCGCGCAGCAACAACTCTGCCGCCACCAACCCCGGCAACAGCCCCATCAGTACCGCCAGGCGCAGCGGCCAGAGGGACGTTTCTGTGGCGAACAGCAAGCACAAGGCGCCAAGCACCAGCACGATGATCGCCACTCGCGTGAGTTGCGCCAGCGCTGGCGCTTCCGGCCATTCCACAGTGGACTGCTGGGCCAGTTGCCGCTCGAATACCAATAATCCGAACGCCAACAACAACGACAGCACCGCCCCCACACTGGCCGAGACCCCGAGGGTTGCAGCAGGCAGCTGCAAGTTCCAGGCTTGCTCCAGCCCCAGCAATGCCAGCACCGCCCAACCGGCCAGCCACAGCGTAGGTGCACCGATTTGCTTGAGCAGGCCGACCCAGCGTGCGCCGATGCGGTCCAACAACCGCTCATACCAACCCAGGTTATCAACAGGCTCGTCTTCAATCGACGGGTTATCCACAGCCGGCAACAGCGCCTCGCTACGCCATTGCGTCACCCACCAGGCCGATTGCAAGCCTGCCACCAACACCAGCAGCCCTGCCCCTTGGCTGACCAACAAAGCTGGCCACAGCGATTGCGGCGAAAACACCCCAATAAAAAATGCCAGTACCAGGCCCCCTCCCGCCACGCTTGCCAAGGCGAAGGCGATCCGTTTCAAGCGCCGCCCCTGAAACGATGCTCGCTGAAAACGCGGCCATTCGGCCACTTGCGCCCCTTCGATATCTAGATCGACTTGCATACCACCCCAGCACTTGTGGCGATCAAAATCCGGGCCCGTGGACAGACGCCACCGACGCTCTGCTCTATGTCGTTACCTTATAACCATTGCTGTGAAATTTCTGTTTTGAATTCTTCATGGCAAGGCCGACGCTGGCCGCTTGACTTAAACCTTGACCGAAATCTCTGGAAACGCTCATATTACGAGCATAATTTTTTATCAGGCCAAGCGGGAGAACAGCAATGAGCAACTACGACGTGGTCATTCTGGGCGGCGGCCCTGGCGGCTATAACGCGGCGATTCGCGCCGGGCAGTTGGGGCTAAGGGCTGCCTGCGTCGAAGGCCGAGCCACCCTGGGCGGCACATGCCTGAACGTCGGTTGCATGCCCTCCAAGGCGCTGCTGCATGCCTCGGAACTGTACGAAGCGGCCACGGGCGCGGAGTTCGCCAACCTGGGTATTGAAGTCAACCCCACGCTCAACCTTGCGCAGATGATGAAGCAGAAAGACGACAGCGTGGCGGGCCTGACCAAGGGCATCGAGTTTCTGTTTCGCAAGAACAAAGTCGACTGGATCAAAGGTTGGGGCCACATCGACGGGCCGGGCCAGGTGACCGTCACCGCCGACGATGGAACCAAGACCGAACTGAGCGCCAAGGACATCGTCATCGCCACCGGCTCGGAGCCCATGCCGCTGCCAGGCGTGACCATCGATAACCAACGCATCCTCGACTCCACCGGCGCCTTGTCCCTGAAAGAGGTGCCCCGGCATCTGGTGGTGATTGGCGCTGGCGTGATCGGCCTCGAACTGGGTTCGGTCTGGCGGCGCCTGGGTGCCCAGGTCACCGTGGTGGAATACCTGGATCGCATCTGCCCGGGCGTGGACGGCGAGGCTGGCAAGACCTTGCAACGGGCCTTGGCTAAGCAAGGCATCCAGTTCAAGTTGAGTGCGAAAGTCACCGGTGCCGCCACCTCCGCCAGCGGTGTGCAACTGCAGGTCGAACCGGCGGCGGGTGGCGAAGCACAGACCCTGGACGCTGACTACGTGCTGGTCGCCATCGGTCGTCGGCCCTACACGCAAGGGCTGGGGCTGGAAAACGTCGGGTTGAGCACCGACAAACGCGGCATGCTCACCAACCAGCGTCACCGCACCGAAGCCCCCGGCGTCTGGGTGATCGGCGACGTGACGGCCGGACCGATGCTGGCCCACAAGGCCGAAGACGAAGCGATGGCCTGCATCGAACAGATCGCCGGCAAGGCCGCCGAGGTCAACTATGGGCTGATTCCCAGCGTCATCTACACCCGCCCGGAACTGGCCAGCGTCGGCAAGACCGAGGAGCAGCTCAAGGCTGAAGGCCGCGCCTACAAGGTCGGCAAATTCCCGTTCACGGCCAACAGCAGGGCCAAGATCAACCACGAGACCGAAGGGTTCGCCAAGGTCCTGGCCGATGAACGCACCGATGAAATCCTTGGCGTGCACCTGGTGGGCCCGAGCGTCAGCGAGATGATCGGTGAGTACTGCGTGGCCATGGAGTTCAGCGCCTCGGCCGAGGACATCGCCCTGACCTGCCACCCCCACCCTACCCGCTCGGAGGTGTTGCGCCAGGCGGCCATGAATGTGGAGGGGATGGCGACGCAGATGTAGGAACAACGCAAAGCTGGAGTGCACAATCTTTTGTGGCGAGGGAGCTTGCTCCCGCTGGACCGCGAAGCGGTCCCCATCGTTTCCCAGGTCAGGCAGCAGACTCGCAAAATGACGGCCGCTGCGCAGCCGAGCGGGAGCAAGCTCCCTCGCCACAATTTGTGTTCGGCTGGCCGTTAGCTTAGCTGGCCGACATCCGCGCCTTGCGCTGGCGCCGGCTGATCAGCCCCAACCCCACCGCCACGGCCAGCACCACACCGCCCATTTGCAACCAAGCCTTATAGGGACGCAGCGTCGAACGTACCGGGTCCAGGGCCTGAGTGACGTAGCGTTTGTTCGTCGAGCTGAAATCCGGTTCCTGGCATTGATGCCCGAAATCCCCTGCCCAAACTACATAGGGGCCGTCCTTCACATAACGCTGGTACAACGCGCTTTGCTCTTCAAGGCTGGAGTTGTATCCCACGGCTTTGCACAGCACCGCCGCAAACGCCTGGCTGGTATGGGGTAGATAATCTGCGCCTTGGCTCGCCAGCGCCGTGGCGACAAACCGATAGTGATAACGCACCTCTGGCTGCGCAGCGCTGGCCTGTTGGCGTTGCACTTCTCCTTCGGCCACCAGCGGCCCGACTTTCAGCTCAACGGGTTCCAGGCTGTAGTTGCCGCCCAGGCTGGCGTAATCCGGCGCCATTTCGTAACCCAGCAGCTCCATGCCCCAGTCGCGCGCCATCCGGGATGCGTAGTAATACGCCTCGGCCCGCCGGGTAGGCCACCACTTGGACTCCGCGTCCTGGCGCAACTGCCCATAGGCCCGGGCCTTGTTCTGCAGGTCCGCGTTATCGAAATAAGCCGGCGCCTCATCAAAGCGCCCTTCCCTCAGCAGACGCCGACCCAGTAGGTTGCGCAGGTTCGCGGCCACGGGCAGCGGCACGTAGTTGTCCCGATCCTCCTGACTCAATGCCGGAGGCGCCGGGACTTGGGCGTCGACGTACTGCTTGAGCTCATCCACCGTGAGCACCCGCTCGGCGACGGCGGCGGCGTCGTACCAATAGTTGCCCTGGCCGCGATAGAGCTGATCGAAGGCTTGCAAGTAATCGCCGCGCTGCAAGGCCAGGATCGCGCTTTCACCCTCGACCCGGCACTTGGGCTGCACCGACTCGTAATTCCAATCCGGTGTGCGCCGGTTGCCCCAGGACTCATCGTTCGGAAAGGCCTGAGCCGCCTTGGCATAAGCCGCCGCCGCGGCCACCTTGTCGCCGTCGCGCAAGGCCAGCTTGGCACGCACCCACCAGGCCAGGCCGGTGTCGGCGGCCTTTTGCACAAAAGCCTGGGCGCTGGCGTAATCGCCGTGCTGGTAACTCACCGCCGCCAAACGGTCGGCATCGTCCAGGTTGTTCCGGGCATTGGCCTGCAACAGTTCGAACAGCCTTTTCTCACCCGACGGTTCTTCACCGTCCCACCAACCGACGCGGCTGAGCAAGTAGGCGGTGATCAGTCGCTGCACCGACTTGGTCTTGAGCAGTTCACTCAAGCGTTCATCTGGCTGGACGCTCAAGCTTTGGGCCAATTGCAGCAACGAGCTGTAGCCGACCGGCGATCCTTGCAGGTTCTGGATCGCGTACAGGCCAATAGCGCTGTCCCAGTCGTCCGCGGTATAAGCCACCCGGGCTTCTTCGCCGAGGCTGGCGATGCCCAATTCCAACGGGTCGCTGAAGCCGGCAATGCTCATTTCCCGGGCCTGGCGAAACGCTGCGCGCGCCTGGTCCTGCAAGGCCACGGGGTCGCCACTGCCCGCCTCGGTGCTCACGGCGAACAACGCCCGCCCCAGGGAATACGCGGCCCAGGTGCTGCGCAACCGACGTTGATCAGCCGGCAATGCCAGCAACTGCTGGAAGGTTTCCACGGCGCGCTGATGTTCACCGACATTAAAAGCCGCCGCGCCGAGCGCATACAGGCGCAGTTCATCCGGCAGATTCGCCGCCTCAGCCGCCACCTGGTCTATGTCGGTCAGCGCCCGCAAGCGCTCCACCACCGCTTGTTGCGGCGCAGTCAGGCCAATCTGCTCGGCCTTGCTGCGTTGCTCCACGTAGGAAGGCAGGTCGTCATAGCTGTAGTCCGGATTGCGCGTCGCCTCGGTGGCCGGCTTGAGCCCGGCAATTGCCTGGCCGAGACGGCTGACCTCGAAGCGAAAGCTGCCTTCGGGCAACTCCGCCAACGTCTGGGCACGGTTATCCAGCAGGCGCATCGGGAAATCCGGCCCGCAGGCCAGCGCCGGGCCCAGCGGCAGGCACAGGCTCAGGCACAGCAGATGACGAGGCCACTCACGGGTAAACATTGAAACCTCCTTGGTCGATTTTCGTACAGCGCGCCCAGCCGATTGCCCGTTGGCTGCCTGCAGCCAAGCGGCCTTCCTGAATGCGGGTGAAGGTAAGCAGTCCGGGGGTTTGTTGCAACGTATAACCGGCCAGGGCATCGACGCCGTCACAAGCGCCTACAGTCAGCGTCAGGCGCTGGGGCCAGGGGCTGTCAAGATTGCCCTGGTTGACCAGGCGGATATCGTACAAGCCGTCCTGCTGCTCCCACTGCAACGCCAGGCGACTGTCCAGATGATCGCCCCGAGCGACAGCACCGAGCGTGGTCAGGCTCCATGCCCGCCGATCACCGACCAGGGGCAGGCGAAACCAGATCAGCCCCGCGAGATGTCGTGGCGGATCAGCCCGCAAATCTGCCGCAAGCCCGGCCACTTGTTGCGGATCGGCGAGCAACTCCTGGCGCTCGCCGCCGCGATCGATCGGCACTTCACTTTCCACCACCGGCACGCCGCTCTCCTGGGTCAGCAGCGCCACGCCGTAGGCCGGCAGGGCCAGGTAAAACGGCTTGGTGGTGACATCACCCCAGCGTTCAACCCAATGCCGGGCCTGCTTCGGGTCAAACAAGCCTTGCCGTGGATCGCTCACCGCGTGGACCTGCAACACGCTGCTGTCCACCGCTTCCAGCAACCCCGGCAAGGCGGGGCTGTCGAGCCAGGCCGGTAGCGCCGTGATGCTGAGCCGCAGATTGGCCGGCAGGCTGTGCCGCAGTTGGCCGAGGAATTGCCCATAGGCCGGCAGCCGTGCATTGCCGGCATCGTGGTCGATCTCCACGCCCATTGGGGTCAGGCCTTGGGCCTGCCAATCGCCCAGCACTTGCTGGACTTGCGTGATGACTTCGTCCTGGTCCAAAGCCTTGAGCTGGCCGTCCAGGCGAATCACGGCGACCAGCGGACGGCCGTCCGCCTTGAGCAAGGCCGGATCGATCCGCGCACGGCGCCAGCCCGCTCCGGGAAACGCCTGCAACGCCAGCACCCGCAGCGTGGAGAAGTCACCCTGGCTTTGGCGCAGCGCCAGCCCGTGGGCCGGGGTCCATTGGCGTTGCCAGATGTAGAGTTGTTGATCGAGGGCTGGCGCCGGGGGTTGTTCGCAGCCCCCCAGAAGCAACGCGGCGAGGGCCAAGGGGAGCCGGAAAAGAAACGTCATGAAGCCTTACCACCCATAAAAGCCCGGCAGATTACCGCCACTCGGGTCGAAGCGAAAATGGTGCAGAGCAGATTTGACCCTGCTGTGGGAGCAAAGCTTGCTCGCGACGCAGGCGCCTCAATTCTTGGAGGACCGCATCGCCTTTATCGCGGGCAAGCCTTGCTCCCACAGGCCTTGCTCTCACAAGCCTTGCTCATATAGAGGGCATCACCCAGGCTTACGCGCAATAATGACCTGACTCTTGGCCACCACCGCGTCCAGCGCCTGCTTGATCTGCGCGCCACGGGGCGAATTCAGTACGGCTTGCCAGGTGTCGGCCCAATGCTTGAGCAACGGGTGGTCGGGGTTGCTGAAATCGACCTTGGCCTCCCAGAACAACAGCATCCACATCGACCAATAGAATCCGTATTGGCTGTGGCTCAACACTTCCAAGCCGGCCTCGCTGACCATCGCCTTGAACTGCTCTTCGCTGATGATGCGAATGTGGTTGGGCTTGCGGAAGTATTCCGGCGCGGCGATGTCCTTTTGCAAGTCTTCAGAGCTGGGGTGCGGCACGCTCAGCAAGTACAGCGCGCCGGGCTGACCGACCCGCACCAGCTCGGCGAGGAACTGCGCCGGGTCGTCGACGTGCTCGATGACTTCGGTGGACACCACCCGGGTGGCCGTGGCGTCGGCAATCGGCAGCGGGTTGCAGTCGGTCACGTGGCACTCGACTTCGCGCGCGGGGGTGTCGCTCAAACGTTGGCGAGTGGCTTCGACCTTGGCCGCGTCGATATCGGCAATGATGATCTTCGCCCCGCGCATTCCACAAAAATGCACGTTGCCGCCGTCGCCGCAGCCCACGTCCAGCAGCGTGTCTTCAGGCGTCACCGGGAAACCCGTGAACAGTTCGCCGGTTTGCTGGTTGAACCAGCCGCTGAGCATCGCATCGTGCAGCCCGAGCATATACGGGTCGACTTTCTCGGCGACCGGCTCGGCGGGCGCGGGCGTGCCCGTGGTGAGTTTCTTCAAAAGGCTCAGCATGTCGGGGCTCCAGAGGCAGGAAGGACGGTTCGGGCGGCGGATAGGCGTTCCACCAACCGGGCGCCACGATTGCGCATGGGCATCTCGACCCAGCGGTAGTTGAGCTCGCTCAACAGTCCAATCAGCAGCAACGCACAGGCCAGGGCCGGCCAGGGATGGCTTGCCGGGTCCGGCGAACCCAAGGGGGCGAAACGAAACCACAACTCACGCAGCAGGAAAACCACCGGGATGTGGATCAGGTAGATCCCATAGGAACGACTGCCCACCCAAGTCAGCGCGGTTTTCAGTCGACCGCGGGGCAACAGATAATCCCGATCATAGGAGGCCACCCAGACCAGCACAGCGCTGAGCACGGCAATGACCCCGAGACGGTAGAACGACAAATTGAAGTGCTCGGTCGCGATCCAGGCCATCACGCTGCCAAGCCCCAGCACCAGCAGCACGCCCAAGGGCGGGCGGCACAACCACGAGGGCTCTAAGCGCCAGTAGCTGGGCCGCAGGCTCCAGATCGACAACAGCACACCCAACGCCAAGGCATCGGTACGAATCACCGACAGCCACAGCGCCCGCCAGGTGAAAAACTGCACCAGCACCACCGCCAGCAACACCCACACCAGGTAGCGACGCGAGACGAACACCAGCAACGGCAGGATCAGGTAGAACTGCTCTTCCAACGACAGCGTCCAGTACACGAAGCTTGCGCCGTATTCATACTGCATGAACGCATCGGCAAAACGCAGGTTGGCGAATTGCAGGAAACCGGCCAGCGTCGCCTGCAGGTTGGCCTGCACGCTGCCAAACGCGCCGGAGCGGTTCAGGAAGAACACCGCGAACAGCACCAGCAGCAGCCAGAGCCAGGCCGAGGGCAGCAGGCGAAACGCCCGGCGAATCCAGAAGTCCCGGGTGACGGCCCAGAATTGCCGCCGGTTGTCGCAGCGCCGTAATTGCGGGATCAGGCTGCGTCCGATGACGAACCCGGAAATCGCGAAGAACAGGTCCACGCCCCACCACAGCTGGAAACTGTCGGCCAGGGCCGCCAGGCGCGGCCAGCCGCCAGGAAACGGCATGCCTTGCAAGTGATGGAACAGCACGCCGATCACCGCAACGGCGCGCAACAACTCGATGTCCATGATCCGCTTGCTGCTCATGAAGGCCTCCCGGCAGAAGGATCGGGTTTACGCGCGATGATGACCTGGCTCTTGGGCATGAACCGGTCCAGCCCCTGCTTGATCGCCAAGCCGTCGGGCTGCGCCAGCAAGTCCTGCCAGAGGCCCGCCCAGCGCTCCATCAACGGTGGGTACGGCGCCTGGATACGGTCGCGCACGGCCCCCTCGAGGTCCCGGCCCGCCGCTCGCTCGCTGGCCCAGAAAAAAATCATGCCCATGACCCAGAAAAATCCGCTGGCCTGACGGTGCTCGATCACCAACCCGGCGTCCTCCACCAGCGCGGCGAAGCGTTCGGCAGTGAAAATCTGTACATGGTTGGGCGCTTGAAAGTAGCCCGGCGGCGCGATGCCTTGCTGCAGATGCTCGCCCACCGAGGCCGGCACGCTGAGCAGGTATTGCGCCCCGGGCCGGCCCATGCGCACCAGTTCGACCATGAACGGCGCTGGATCATGAATATGCTCGAGCACTTCCATGCAGACGATCTTGTTCGCACAGCCATCGGCCAGGGGCAGCGGCAGGCTGTTGCTGACCAGGCCCAGGAATGGCGCGGCGGCCTGGGCTTCGACCTGGCGGGCCAGGTCGCGCACCTTGTCCTGTTCGCTGTCGGTAAAGATCACCGACGCGCCCTGACGCATTGCAAACAGAGTCGCCACACCTTCGCCGCAGCCGACGTCCAGCAAAGTATCCTCGGCCGTGATGGCAAAGCCCTTGAGCAATTCACCGGTTTCACTGCAAAACCAACCGTCGAGCATCGCGTCGTAGAGGCCGGCATCCCGGGGCGAAACGGCGGCCGTCGGCGCCGGCGAGGGTGCCGGCGGCCTGAGCCCGGCCAGCCATCGGCGGATCATGGCTGCTGCGCGCTCCGGCGCCGCTCAGGTATGGCTTCGAAAAACGCCCGCAAACGCTGCTCGGCATTGGCCTGGCTGCAGAATTTCTCCAGGCTGCCCACGGCGTGGGCCGACATCCGGCGATAACGCTCGGGGTCGTTCTTGGCCACGTCGTAACTGGCGCGATAGGCCGAACACAGCGAGTCCCAATCGGTGACATAACGCAGGGTGCGGTAGGCGGCTCGCGGGTCGTGGGGCCAGGCGGTCAATTCCTCGGTCGAGTCCACTATGAAGGCGTTGTCTGGGTCGATGTAGTCGGCCATCGCCGTGTTCAGCGGCGCAATCGCCGGACGGCCGCAAGACATGAACTCCATCAACGGCAGGCACTGCCCTTCGCCGTAGGAACTGTTGACCACGTACCGGGTGGCTTCCACCAGTCGTTCGTAGTCCGCGTCAGCCAGGTAACCGTGTATCAGCACGATGCGGCAGCGGTACGACTGGTTCTTGTAGACGTGGTGGAGCATGTCGGTCAGCGCGGCGCTGACGTCGTGATGAGTCAGCTTGAGCACCAGGGTTGCGTCGGCAACGTCGCGAAACGTCGTGCAAAACGCGCTGATCATGTCCTTCCAGTTCTTGCGACCGTCGTAGGGATTGAACACGGAGGTGTAGATCACACCGTCCAGCAGTAACTCGCAATCCTCGGCCGGGCCGTCCAGCACCAGCGGCGTACCGGCTTGATGCACCGGTGGGCCATACGGCCGCAGGTCGGTGGTGCGGCTGTCGATCAACAGGCCGCGCAATTGCAGGCGCATGTGATCCACCGTCGGCCGCTGGGCCAGCGCCGCCCCGCGGGCGGCAAAACGGTCCCATACCGGCGCGGCGACGGCGGCGACGGGGAAATCCGCCCCCATCACTTCACGAACGGTTTTGACCGTGAAGCTGGAATGGGTGATCGCCATGCCGGTTGCGCCCAGGACTACCCGCCAATCATGCCGGGGCTCGCCCTGCCA
Source organism: Pseudomonas sp. OA65 (assembly GCF_017498305.1). NCBI lineage: Bacteria > Pseudomonadati > Pseudomonadota > Gammaproteobacteria > Pseudomonadales > Pseudomonadaceae > Pseudomonas > Pseudomonas sp. OA65. The sequence continues at coordinate 183,682 of NZ_JAGDEZ010000006.1, read as the reverse complement.
GCTTTCGGTGGGGATGGTGCTGAACTCCCAGGCGAACACCGGGATCGTCGGGCAGGCGTAGTGTGCGGCGGTGCGGTGAGGGGGGGAAAACGACAGGAATACGCAATCCTCGCCGCGCGCCAGGCAATCGGTATAGAGCTGATCGACTTCTTCGTCGGGCCGGGTCACTTCGACGACCTGCCCCAACCGCTCCAGCACCGGGCGAAACTCCTTGAGCACGAAGTAATAGCTGTACTCGGGCTTGCCGAGGTTCTCCAGAATGTTGCTCTGGTTGGTTTCCGAATAAATGATGATCAACATGAGGCAGTACCTGCCTGGGCCGCCAGCGGCAACCCTTCGTCACAGCCTGGCGCCGCCAGGAAATCCGCCAGGCGCTGCTGCACCGGGGCGAACCCGCAATAGCGACGCATCCGCTCGTTCGCGGCAACGGCCATGGCCTGGTAGGCCTGCGGCTGGTGCTTGGCCATGGCGTAGCTTTGCTCATAGGCGAGTTTCAATGAACCCCAGTCGGGTCGATGGCGCAGGGTGCGATACAAGATGCGCGAGTCTTCCGGCCAGATCGTGGGTTCGCGGCTGGACTTGACGATGAAAGCCACCTCGGCGTCGATGTAGTCGCGCATCGCCGTGTGGTCCGGGGCAATGGCCGGGCGCGCACAGGACATGAACTCCATCAGCGGCAGGCACAGGCCTTCGCAACGGGACGCGTTGACGTAGAAACTCGCCGCGCCATACAGCCGGGCGAATTGTTCGTCCTCCAGGTAACCGTGCATCACCACCACCCGGCAACTGAATGGCGACAGCTGGGACAACAGCGTCAGCAGCTCGACGTAGTAAGTCGACAGATCGTTCTGGGTCATTTTCAGCACGAGTGTGGCGTCCTCTACGTCGCGCAGGGCCCAACAGAATGCGGTGATCAATTGATGCCAGTTCTTGCGACCGTCATCGGGGTTGAAGACGCTGACGTACACCACCCCGCTGACGGTGGTCTCCACCACCTGGCTGGTATCCGGCAGGACGGCCTGGGGGTGTTCCGGTGCCGCGGGCTCGGGAGTAGGCTCTGGAACGGGCTCGACCAACGGTAGCGGTGCCGGTCCCCTCAGGACCCTGCTGGCGGCAATGCGCACCGGCACCGGTATCAGGTCGCGTACCGCTTCGCGATACCAGCACAACAGGTTGTGCTTGCACAGCCACACAGGGCCCTGCTCGCTCTTGCCGGTGAAGGCGCGGATGACTTCGCGCAGGTAATGGCGGGAGATGAATGCGCGCCGCCGCCAGGTCAGGAACGGCGGCTCAATGATCGGCTCCGGCTCTGCCACTGCTTCGATGACCGGCGCGATCAAGCCATCCGCCGACAGCCCGAGGGGCCGGCTGTCGATGATGCAGCCCTTGATCTGCAGGGTCGCTCCTGGATTGATCGGCAGGCTCGGGTAGTGTTCGCGAACCGCCGCGAAACGCTCCCACAGCGGCGTAGGCAATACCAACACTGGGAAGTCTTCGCCCAAGGTCCGACGGATCGCCTCGGCCGTGTGGCTGGACAGGGTAATCACCCGGCCATGCCGCGCCAGCGTACGGCTCCAGTCATGACGCAGGTCGTCATCCCAGTGCTCGGCCGGGATCGAATCGAACTCCCACGCCACCACGCAGACCATAGGGCACAGCAGGCCGAGCGGGGTCTTGTGCGGAGGGGAAAACGAAAGGAACAAGCAGTCCTGTCCGGCCTGCTGCAATGTTCGATACAGCGGATCGACCTCGGCGACCGACGACACCACATGCACCGGCCCCAGGCTTTCCAGCACGGGGCGATAGGCCTTGAGCACGAAGTAATAGCTGTACTCAGGGCGACCGAGGCTCTGGCTGATGGAGTGATCGTTTACGTCCGAGTAAAGAATGAAATTCATGGCATCCCATCATGGCGCCGCCATCCCGGCAGCCCCACTTCATGACGGTCGAGTCACGCTTCGAGCCGGCCCGGGGCCGCCACGCGTCGTTCATCTTGCTACCCGTCTCGTTCTTGTTTTTTTAAGGTCCGGCCCCAGCGATGCGACTTGAAGATCAGCACCAGGAGCAACGTGACGAGGGGCATTCTAAACACATCCACCAAGGGTTCGTGAACCGCCGGATGTGAATAAACCCGCTATAAATATGAGAACTGACCAGTCACGGTTTGCGCTGTTGAAATTGCCGCAAAATTGGCACAGATTGGCAACCAAACAACTACAACAAACGCTTCGCCAGGCTGAACGTTGAGGGACTTTTCCCCGATCTTACGGAAATTTCCCACGCAGTTCGCCATAGACGAAGCAACCGCCAAGGGGGCTGGTGCTTGAAAAAACGTCTGTTCGTTACGGGCCTCAGCGGTTTCGTTGGACGTCACCTCAAATCTCGACTGAACGGTCATGATTCGGCCTGGCAGGTGATGCCTGTCGCCGCTCGCTACGACCTGACGGATGCCAAGACCTTGGAGGGCCTCTGGCCCGAGGTTCCCGACGCCGTGATCCACCTGGCCGGCCAGACATTCGTCCCTGAAGCCTTCCGCGACCCGGCACGCACCCTGAACATCAACCTGCTAGGCACCTTGAATCTGCTCCAGGCCCTCAAGGCCCGGGGCTTCACCGGCACGTTCCTGTATGTCAGCTCCGGTGATGTCTATGGCCAGGTCAGCGAAGACCGGCTGCCGATTACCGAACTGCACCCCCCCGCCCCGCGTAACCCCTATGCCGTGAGCAAGCTCTCGGCCGAACTGCTGAGCCTGCAATGGGGCATGAGCGAAGACTGGCCGGTGCTGGTGGCTCGCCCGTTCAATCACATCGGTCCCGGCCAGAAGGACAGCTTCGTCATTGCCAGCGCCGCCCGGCAAATCAGCCGGATCAAGCTGGGCCTGCAAGCGCCCCGGTTGCAGGTGGGCGATATCGACGTGACCCGCGACTTTCTCGATGTCGGCGATGTGATTTCGGCCTACCTGAGCCTGCTGGAAAAAGGCGCCCCGGGGCAGGTCTACAACATCTGCTCGGGTCGCGAGCAGAGCATTCGCAGCCTGATCGAACAACTGGGCGATATCGCCCAGGTCGATGTGCAACTGATCCAGGACCCTGCGCGTCTTCGCCGCGCAGAACAGCGTCGCGTCTGTGGTAGCCCTGCCAAGCTACAACAGGCCACCGGATGGACGCCCGAAACAACAACACAACAATCCTTGCGGGCGATCCTGTCCGACTGGGAGATACGGGTACGACAAGAATGAAAAGTGCATTGATCACAGGGATCACCGGCCAGGACGGCGCGTATCTGGCCAAGTTGCTGCTCGACAAGGGTTACAAAGTCCACGGTCTGGTGGCGCGACGCAGCAGCGACTCGCGCTGGCGGCTGCGAGAGATGGGCATCGAACAAGACATCGTTTACCTGGACGGTGACATGGCCGACGCCTGCTCGGTGCAGCGAGCGGTGATCAAGTCTACGCCGGACGAGGTATATAACCTGGCCGCGCAAAGTTTCGTCGCCGCCTCTTGGGACCAACCGGTGACCACCGGCATCGTCGACGGGCTGGGGGTCACCCACCTGCTCGAAGCCATTCGCCAGTTCAGTACGCAGACCCGTTTCTACCAGGCCTCCACCAGCGAAATGTTCGGCCTGATCCAGGCCGAGCAACAAGACGAGCACACGCCGTTTTACCCGCGCAGCCCCTATGGCGTAGCGAAACTGTACGGCCACTGGATCACCGTCAATTACCGGGAAAGCTTCGGCCTGCATGCCAGCAGCGGCATCCTGTTCAACCACGAATCACCGCTGCGCGGCATCGAGTTCGTGACCCGCAAGGTCACCGACGCCGCTGCACGCATCAAGCAGGGCAAGCAGCAGGAGTTGCGCCTGGGCAATATCGACGCCAAGCGCGACTGGGGCTTTGCCGGCGATTACGTCGAAGCCATGTGGCTGATGTTGCAGCAGGACAACCCCGACGATTATGTGGTGGCCAGCGGCGTCACCACCACCGTGCGCGAGATGTGCAGGATCGCCTTCGAACACGTGGGCCTGGACTACCGTGACTTCGTCAAGATCGACCCGGCGTTTTTCCGCCCGGCCGAAGTCGAGGTGTTGCTCGGCAACCCGGCCAAGGCCCAACGGGTCCTGGGTTGGAAGCCTCGGACCGACCTCGACACCCTGATCCGCATGATGATGGATGCGGACATGAAACGCGTCGCCAAGGAGTAGGCCATGCTCATTCCCGTGATTCTCTCCGGCGGAGCCGGGACGAGGTTGTGGCCGGTGTCCCGCGAGGGTCACCCCAAGCCTTTCATGCGCTTGCCCGACGGCCAATCGCTGCTGGGCAAGACCTATCGGCGGGCGGCGGGGTTGTTCGATGGCCGGGGCGATATCGTCACGGTCACCAATCGCGAATACTATTTCCAGAGCCGCGATCACTACCAAAGTGCCCACCTGGAGCGTCACCGTGGTCACTTCGTCCTCGAACCCGCGGGCCGCAACACCGCGCCAGCCATTGCCACGGCCACCCTCGCCATTGAGGCCTTGCATGGTGACGAGGCGATCCTGGTGGTCATGCCCGCCGATCACCTGATCCAGGACGAGGCGGCCTTCCAGGCATCCGTGGCGCACGCCGTGGAACTGGCAAAGAACGGCCACTTGGTGACCTTTGGCGTGCTGCCCTCGGCGCCGGAAACCGGATTCGGCTACATCGAACGGGGCCAGCCCCTGGACACCAAGGGCGCGGCCAGGGTCGTGCGCTTCGTCGAAAAGCCCGACTTGCCGACCGCCACGCAGTATCTGGAAAGCGGCCGTTTCCTGTGGAACTCAGGGATGTTCTGCTTCTCGGTCAAGACCCTGCTGGCGGAGTTGCATGCCCACGCCCCCGAGCTGCTGGAACAGGCGCGCGCCTGTGTCACGGCCAGCACGGCAGTGGAGACCTCAGGTTGTGTGCAGCAGGAACTGTCCGCGGCGCATTTCACCGACATGCCAGACATCTCCATCGACTACGCCCTGATGGAGCGCTCCGCCAATGTCGTGGTGATCCCGGCCACATTCGATTGGAGCGATATCGGTTCCTGGAGCGCCGTCGCCGGCCTGGTGCCTGCCGATGCGCAGAGCAACCGCGCCACCGGCGAGGCCCTGTTCATCGACAGCCAAAACAATTTCGTCCAAAGCGAAGGCCGCCTGGTGGCGGCCCTGGGTGTGGAAAACCTGATCATCATCGACACCGCCGACGCCGTGCTGGTAGCCCATGCCGACCGCGCCCAGGATGTGCGCCGCGTCGCCCGGCAACTCAAGGACAAGGCACACGAAGCCTATCGCCTGCACCGCACGGTCAGCCGTCCATGGGGCACCTACACCGTGCTCGAAGAAGGGCCACGCTTCAAGATCAAGCGCATCGTGGTCAAGCCTGGCGCTTCTCTGTCGCTGCAGATGCACCACCATCGCAATGAACACTGGGTGGTGGTCGAAGGCATGGCCAAGGTCACCAACAATGGCTCGGGCTCGCACCTGGTGGCCAAGAACGAATCGACCTTCATCCCGGCCGGCCACAAGCATCGCCTGGAGAATCCCGGCGTGATCGATCTGGTGATCATCGAAGTGCAAAGTGGCGAATACCTGGGGGAAGACGACATCGTTCGTTTTGAGGACCACTACGGCAGGGTCGACGCATGTTGCTGAGCTTGCCCTACTCCCTGTGGAACTACCGCGGCTTCGTCCTGGGCAGCGTCAAGCGCGAATTCCAGGCGCGATATCGCAACTCGCTGTTCGGCGCGTTGTGGACGGTGCTCAACCCGTTGTCGATGATCCTCGTCTACACGGTGATTTTTTCCCACATCATGCGTGCCCGCCTGCCCGGGGTGGAAGACGGCATGGCCTACAGCGTCTATCTCTGCGCCGGACTGCTGACCTGGGGGTTGTTCGCGGAGATCACCACCCGCAGCCAGGGCATGTTCCTGGAAAACGCCAACCTGTTGAAAAAGATCAGCTTCCCGCGGATCTGCCTGCCGGTGATCGTGCTGTTCAACGCCGGGATCAACTTCGCGATCATCCTTGGGCTGTTCCTCGGTTTCCTGTTGATCACCGGGCGCTGGCCAGGCATGACCCTGCTGGCCCTGGTGCCGCTGCTGGCCCTGCAAATCATGTTCGCCGCCGGGCTGGGCATGCTGCTGGGGATCCTCAATGTGTTTTTCCGCGATGTCGGGCAGCTGTTCGGCATTTGCCTGCAATTCTGGTTCTGGCTCACGCCGATCGTTTACCCGATGACGATCCTGCCGCCGTCGATCCAGCAACTGCTGGCCTTCAATCCCATGACCGCCCTGATGCAGAGCTACCAGAACCTGTTTCTCTACAACCAGTGGCCGGTCTGGAGTTCGCTGGTGCCGTTGCTGGTGCTCGCGCTGCTGTTGTGTGCCTTGGGCTTGCGCATGTTTCGCCGGCGCGGCGGTGAAATGGTGGATGAACTCTGATGGGACATTTGCGTGTCACCGGCCTGGGCAAGGCCTACAAGCAGTATCCGAACCGCTGGAGCCGGCTGTTCGAGTGGTTGATTCCCTTTTCCCGCCAGCGTCACCAATTGCACTGGATCCTGCAGGGTGTGGATTTCGAGATCCAGCCCGGGGAAGCCGTTGGCATCGTTGGGGTCAACGGAGCTGGCAAAAGCACATTGCTCAAGATGATCACCGGCACCACCCAACCCACCTGCGGGAACATCCAGCTACAAGGCCGCGTCGCCGCGTTGCTGGAATTGGGCATGGGCTTTCATCCGGACTTCACCGGTCGCCAGAACGCGTTCATGGCCGGTCAGTTGCTGGGCATGCAGGTGGAGGAAATCGAAGCCCTGATGCCCGAGATCGAGGGCTTCGCCGAGATCGGAGAAGCCATCGACCAGCCAGTACGCACCTATTCCAGCGGCATGCAGATGCGCCTGGCCTTCAGTGTCGCCACCGCCCGGCGCCCGGACATCCTGATCGTCGACGAAGCGCTGTCGGTGGGCGATGCCTACTTCCAGCACAAGAGCTTCGAGCGCATCCGCAGCTTTCGCAAGGCCGGCACCACGCTGCTGATCGTGTCCCATGATCGCTCGGCGATCCAGTCGATCTGCGACACCGCCATCCTGCTCGAACACGGGCGCATGGCCATGCGCGGCAAGCCGGAAGAGGTGATGGATTACTACAACGCGATGCTGGCCCAGCGCGAGGGCCAGGTGGTCCGCCAGGAGATGCTCGCCAATGGCCAGGTACGGACCATTTCCGGCACCGGCGAGGCCGGCATCGTTGATGTGCAGTTGCTCAACAGTCAGGGGCAGTCGGTGGAAGTGGCCGAGATCGGCCAGCCGATGGTGCTGCAAGTGCGGGTTGAGATCCGCCAGGACATCGAACGGCTGGTGCTGGGCTTTCTGATCAAGGACCGCCTTGGCCAGCCCATGTACGGCATCAACACCCATCGCCAGGACAAGGCCGTGACCGACCTCAAGGCCGGCGAACAGATCACCTTCCGTTTCAGTTTCGACATGCGCTTGGGCAAGGGCAATTACTCCGTCGCGCTCAGCCTGTCGCGGCTGGACTCGCACTTGGACCGTAATTTCGAATGGCGCGACTACGGGTTGGTGTTCCATGTGATCAATAATCGCCAAGAGGATTTCGTCGGCTGTTCCTGGCTCCAGGCCCGGACCAGTATCCAGCGTTCGAGCCAGACGGCCGTCGAGGCGGTGCCGCAAAAGGAGTTGCCATGAGCCGTCTGTTGGTGGAATGCACCTACGTCTATGAAAACCCGAAGGCCAACTCCGGGATCCAGAGAGTCGTGCGCAATGTCATCCGCGAATTACCGGCCAAAGAGCTTGGGCGCGAATGTATTCCCGTCGTGATGCTGCAAGGCAAACTCTACGAGGTTAAAAAACTGGCACCGCCGCCCACGAAAACGTGGGATCTGGTAAGCCTGCGCGAACGGCTGGAACAAGCGGCCAATCTGTTTTGGCTACGGCACCGGACGCTGGAATCGCGGCACGTCTTCAGCCAATCGGTCTGGGCGCGTCGCCTGTTGTACGTTGGCTGTCGGCTTTTCGTCTTCGGTTGCCTGAGCCTTCCGATTCGTCTACTCAACCTGCTCCTAAAAAACCGCCACGTTTCGCCACGCATCGCGCCGCTAGAGCACCGGGCCGGGGACCAATTGGTGTTGTTGGACTCCTCCTGGCACGCGGATTTCTTTCCCCTGGCCGAACAGCTCAAGCGCGATGGCGTCGGGATCATCTCGGTGGTTTATGACCTGATTCCCCTGACCCATCCACAATTCTGCGACGCTGGGCTGGTCAAGGTATTCAATCGTTGGTTCGACTGGATCGCCCGCACCGCCGACGGCTACGTCGCCATATCCACCACCATCCGCGACCAGCTTCGCCAGGAAATGGTCCGGCGCATTGGCGAGCAAGCGGTGCGCGAGCGCTGGTTCGACTATTTCCATTTAGGCAGCGAACTGGACCTGATGGATGCCACTCATCCCGTCGCCCCAAGCTTGCTGCAACTGTTCGAGCAAACCGAGCCGGTGTTCCTGATGGTCAGTACCATCGAGCCGCGCAAAAACCATGCTTATCTGCTCGATGCATTCGAGCGGGCCTGGGCCGCCGGTTCCCAGGCGCGGTTATGCATTGTCGGCAAGATCGGCTGGAAATGTGAGGCGCTGATTGAACGTATCAAGCGTCATCCGCAACTCAACAGCCGCCTGTTCATGTTTAACAACCTCTCGGACCAAAGCCTGGAACATGCCTATCGACACTCGACAGCGTTGGTGTTCCCGTCTTATGTGGAAGGCTTCGGCCTGCCACTGGTGGAAGCCATGCAGCGCGGCCTGCCGGCAATGGGCAGCGATATTCCGGTGTTTCGCGAAATCGGCGGAGAGTTCATGGCCTATTTCGATCTCGACGATCCCCAAAGCCTGGCGAACCTGGTCATCGACATGGAACACACCGGCGTATTCCCGGCCAAGCGCAACCTGGACCAATGGCAATGGCTGAGCTGGCGCCAGGCCAGTGCGCAATTGGTGGAGCGAATCGAGGGCCACATTGATGCTGCGGTTGTCGACAGGGAAACAGCATGCGGATAGCCCTCAATGCGCGCATTCTCCAGGGGCCCCGCACCGGCATTGGCCATTACGTAGCGGAACTGGCGATGGCCTTGGCCCGGGAGCCGGATGTCCAGCTGTCGCTGTTCCACGGCTGGGGCTGGAGCCCGCAATTGCCGCCAACAGCCAAGCCTGGCTATTCAAAACTGAGCCCCCTGCTGCGACGGGTTCCGGGCGCCTACCAAGCGCGGCGCTGGCTGGAGCAGAAACGCTTCGATCAAGGCCGTTCAACGGCTATCGACCTGTATCACGAACCCAGCCTGTGGCCGCTGGCTTTCGATGGGCCAACGGTGATCACCCTCCATGACCTCACGCACCTGCGCTACCCCGAGACGCAGCCACCGGCACGCCTGAAGGAAATCGAGCGGCGACTCAGCCGCGCAGTGGAACAGGCCCAGCTGATTCTGACCGACTCGCAGTTCATCGCCCATGAAGCCCAACAGCATTTCGGCCTTCCCGCCGAGCGCCTGCGGGTCGCGCCGCTGGGGGTGGGGGCACGTTTCCACCCGCGCGAACCGGAAGTGATCGACGCCGTGCTCAAGGTCCATGGCCTGGAACATGGCCGATATTTTCTCTGTGTCGGCACCCTGGAACCACGCAAGAACCTGTCGTTGGCCTTGCGCGCCCATGCCGAGCTCCCTGAGTCCGTGCGTCAGACCTTTCCCTTGTTCATCGTAGGAATGAGCGGATGGCAACAGGCACAGCTCAATGATGAATTGAAACGTGCCCTGGCAAGTGGTCATGTTTGCCTGGCGGGTTACCTGCCTGACGAACAGGTTGCCCAACTGTTGGCTGGGGCGCGGGCACTGGTTTTCCCGTCGTACTACGAGGGTTTTGGCCTACCGGTGCTTGAAGCCATGGCCAGCGGCACGCCAGTGATCACCACCCGCTGTTCGGCGATGCCGGAAGTCGCCGGGGCGGCTGGCATTTATTGTGAGCCCGACGACCCGCAAGGCATGCGCGACGCCATGGCGCGGTTGATCGAAGATCGCCTGCATTGGCAGGCGTGTCGGGAAGCGGGATTACAACAGGCTGCGCTGTTTTCCTGGGAACGCTGTGCAAAGGTCACGGCCCACGCGTATCGCCAGGTCTTGGGAGGTTGAATGCGAGTCCTGCACTTTTACAAAACCTATTTGCCAGACTCCATGGGTGGCATCGAACAGGTCATTTTCCAGCTGTGCGACAGCACTGACCGGTTGAGTATCGATAACACCGTGCTGGCCCTGAGCGGCCGGCCGGCGCCCGAGCCGATCAAGATTCGCCAGCATGTGGTTCATCAAGCTCGAATGGACTTCCAACTGGCGTCCACCGGTTTCTCCTACAGCGTTTTCAAGAAATTCCGTGAGCTGGCCGCCGAAGCGGACGTGATCAATTACCACTTCCCCTGGCCGTTCATGGACCTGGTGCACTTTTGCAGTGCCGCGAAAAAACCCTACGTCGTGACCTACCATTCGGACATCGTCCGCCAGCGACACCTGCTCAAGCTCTATCGACCGCTGATGCGACGCTTTCTGGACGGCGCCGACCGCATCGTCGCGGCCTCGCCGAACTATGTGCATACCAGCGATGTGCTCAAGGAATACAGGGCCAAGACCCGAATCATCACCTACGGCCTGAACAAAACCAGTTATCCACAGCCCGACGCCGAGCGCATGGCGGGGTGGAAGGCAAAACTGGGTGAGCGGTTCTTTTTGTTCGTCGGGGTGATGCGCTATTACAAAGGCCTGCACATTCTGCTCGACGCCCTGAAAGGCGTGGATTACCCGGTGGTCATCATGGGCGCTGGCCCGTTGGAAAAACAACTACATGCCCAAGCCGCAGCACTGGGCTTGCGCAACCTGCATTTCCTCGGGCGACTGGGGGACGAAGACAAGGTTGCGTTGCTGGAACTGAGTTATGCCATCGTGTTTCCTTCGCACCTGCGCTCCGAAGCCTTTGGCATCTCCCTGCTCGAAGGCGCGATGTTCGGCAAGCCGATGATTTCCAGCGAAATCGGCACCGGCACCAGCTACATCAACATCCACGAAGAGACCGGCCTGGTGGTGCCACCGAGTAACCCAGGGGCGTTCCGCGAGGCGATGCGAACCCTATGGGAAAACCCGGCGCAGGCCCAGGTAATGGGTGCCAGGGCCGAAGCCCGTTACCGCCAGTTGTTCACCTCCGAAGAGATGGGCCGCAAGTGGGTACAGTTATACGAAGAACTGTTGGAGGAAAAGGCGCTTTCCTACGCATAGGCCTGCCATGTGGGAGCAAAGCTTGCTCGCGAAACAGGCGCCTCGATCCCTGAAAGACCGCAGTGCCTTCATCGCGGGCAAGCCTTGCTCCCACCGTGACGATAACCCTCTCGCCACCGGGTTCCGTTTCAGGAATGCTTTTGCAACCCGACAACCGTCCGCGGCATGCCCACGAACCCGGGCAAGGCTTCGATCCGCGCCAGCCAGGCGCGCACATTGGCGTACTCCTCCAGCGACACATTGCCTTCCGGTGCATGGGCGATGTAGCTATAGCCGGCGATGTCCGCGACGGTCACCGCGTCACCCGCCAGGAAAGCACGGTTGATCAATTCCTGATCAATGACTTTCAACACAGTGTGGGAACGGGCAATCACGTCCTCGGCGTTGTAGGGCGCGCCAAACACCGTGATCAGCCGCGCCGTGGCCGGCCCCGCATGGATCGGCCCGGCCGCCGCCGACAACCAGCGCTGCACCCGTGCGGCGCCGACTGGATCGGTGGGCAACCAGCGGCCCTGGCCATATTTGTGCGCCAGGTACACCAGGATCGCGTTGGAGTCCGCCAGCACCACGCCGCCATCGTCAATGACCGGTACTTGGCCAAACGCATTGAGCGCAAGGAAATCCGCCTGTTTGTGCGCGCCCTTGGCCAAGTCGACGAAGATCTCCTCGACCGGCAGCTCAAGCAACGACAGCATCAGTTGAACGCGATGGGAATGGCCGGAAAGCGGGAAGTGATAGTGCTTGATAGGGTTCATGGTCGACTCCGCTGGAAGTGACGCCATCAGCACAACGGCGTCGATGGAGCCATCTTCCGCTTCAGGAAAAAACAAGAGAATCACCCAGAAATGCAATCCATTGTTTCAGCCAGAGAAACAATGCTTCAGCCGCTCAAGGCCGGATGTTCGCGCAAGGCACTGACGACGAAATCAACAAAACTGCGGACCCGCGCCGGCGCGTTGCGCCCGCCTTGGTACACCACATGGATCGGCAGCGGCGGCAATTCGAAATCGGCCAGGACGATTTCCAGCTCACCGGCGGCCACGTTGCCCGCCACCTGGTAAGACAGGACGCGTGTCATCCCCAGTCCCTGGCAAGCGGCAATGATCGCCGCCTGGTTGGCCGTCACCACCAGCCGTGGCACGGGCCGGACGGCCAATGGCTGGGCTGAATCGATGAAAGTCCAGCTTTTGACCTGGCCAATGGCCGACGACGCCACCACAGGCATTCGCTCCAGGTCATCCGGATGCCGGGGCCGCTCATGGCGCGCGAAGAAATCAGGGGAGCCGCATACCACCCGCCGCACTTCACCGACCCGCACGGCATGCAGGTTGCTGTCCGGAAGCTCGCCAATGCGCAGGGCAACGTCGATGCCCTCCTCCACCAGGCTGACCGTGCGGTCCAACAACAAGGCGTTGATGCTGACCTCAGGAAATCGGTGCAGGTAATCCACCAGCAGCGGCGTGATGAACGACTGGCCGAACAGTACCGGCGCGGTAATCGTCAACTGCCCCCGGGGCTGGACGTGACTACCGGCCGCTGAATCCTCGGCTTCCTGCAAATCGCTCAGGATCCGCCGACAGTCCTCGAGAAAGCGCTGGCCGGCTTCGCTCAGGTAAACATTGCGAGTGGTGCGCACCAGCAGTGGCGTGCCGATCCGTTGCTCCAACGCCGCCACCGCCCGCGTAACGCTGGCCGCCGACAGGCCTAGCCGCCGCGCCGCCGACGAAAAACCCGACGCCTGGGCCACGGCGAGGAAAACCTGCATTTCCTGGAACCTGTCCATCCATCCCCCGATGAGAAATCCTGATACAAGTTTTCTGCGCGCCTCAAAGCAGCGCCACGCGGCCATTGTAGAGGCCTGCGCCAGTGAACCACAGCGTAGCGCAGCCGGACACCAGGCCATTGGCCCGGCCAGGGACGACAGCCCTTGCTACCATCTCTCTTCATGACAGTTTCATGACCGACGGAAGACCCCTGTGGGAGCGAGCCTGCTCGCGATGGCGGTGTGTCAGTCACATGAACTCAGCTGATCCGGCGCTATCGCGAGCAGGCTCGCTCCCACAGGGGCAGTGTCCGTTCAGTAGAATGACTTCAACCGAAAGGCCTGCTTTTGTGAACGTTCTTTATCGCGCTTCAACTCATCCCCGCGCCTCGCTCATCGCCCTGATTGGCTGCGTATTGCTGGTCCCCATGGGCCTGCGTCTTGCCTTGGGCTGGTCCGATCCGCTGGGTTATCTCTCGGACCTGGGGATCGGCGGGTTGTTGATCGTGCTGCTCCATCGCCGTCCCGGGTGGCTGGCGTTCCCGGTATTACTGGTCTGGAGCGCATTGACGCTGGCCAGTATTGAGTTGGTCAGCGCTGTCGGGCGGATGCCCAATCCCTCGGACATTCATTACCTGACCGACCCGCAGTTCGTTGAGAACTCCACCAGCGGTGGCTTCGCCCATCCATGGCTGGCCGCAGTCCAGCTGGCAGCCCTGGCGTTGTGGCTGGTGAGCCAATGGACTCGCCGCCCACGCCAGGCGCCAGGCTTGCCTCGCCATGCCTGGGCCGTGCCGGTGTTGCTCCTGCTGAGCCACGGCGCACTGCAAGCCTGGCGCCCCAGTGAGGCGGACCAATGGAATGTGTTCAACCTGCCCCACCAACTCGTCACGGCGGGTATCGCCGCCGGGCAGGACCAAGCTCGGCATTGGCTCGATGGCGACACCGTGGACCCAATCCCGCCCATGGCAGGGTTGGCCCGCCTGGACCTCAATGGCACTAAGCTAATGGCCGAACCAGGACGTGCGCGCAACGTCCTGGTCATCGCCCTGGAGGGCATTCCCGGCGCCTACGTGAACGCTAACCGCCAAGCCTTGAAAAGCAGCTACCAGGAAAACCTGATGCCACACCTCAGCGCCTGGGCCGAGCGCGGCATGAACACCCCCGATTACGTCCTGCACAGCCACCAGACCATTCGTGGCTTGTACGCGATGCTGTGTGGCGATTACGACAAGCTCGCCGACGGCACGCCCAAAGGCGTCGAAATGCTCAACCAGACCCAGCGCAACCAGGCCTGCCTGCCGGCCCAGTTGCGCCAGAACGGCTTTTCCACACATTTCCTCCAGGGCGCAGGCCTGCGCTTCATGGCCAAGGACCGGATCATGCCGCACATCGGCTTCGACACGACCCTGGGCATGGAGTGGTTCACCCGCCCTGCCTACCTGGAGTTCCCCTGGGGCAAGGACGACAGGACCTTCTTCGAGGGCGCGCTGGACTATGTCGGGCAACTTCAACAAGCGGACAAGCCCTGGATGTTGACCTTGCTGACCGTGGGCACGCACCAGCCCTATTCCGCGCCGGATGAGTACCTGCAACGCTACGACACGGCCAAGCAGGCAGCGGTGGGTTACCTGGACGACGCACTGGCGAACTTCCTGGTGGGCTTGGAACGCCAGGGCATCCTCGATAACACCCTGGTGGTCATCACCTCGGATGAATCCCATGGCATCGACGATGTGCGGCTGGCCTCGTCCTGGGGGTTCAACCTGACGCTGGCGCCGGAACCGTTGCCCCGGATCAAGTCAGGCACCTACGGGCATGTCGACCTGACCGCCTCGATCCTCGATTACTTCGGCTTTGCAGTGCCCACGTCGTTGTCCGGCCGCTCGATGTTCAGGGACTACCCGGCGGGTCGGGAAATCATGTCGTTCACCAACGGCAAGCTGCGCTACCACGATGGCAAGGGCACGTTTACCGAATGCGATTTCCTCCAGCATTGCCGTTACTACAGCAGCGAAGGCTTCATCGCCGACCGCGCCACCTACGGCGGTCAATACAGCGGCCAGCGCGCCCGATTGATCAGCGCCCGGGCCACCGCCCTGGACCAGACCCTCTTGCGCACGCCCTTGAACCAGCATTATCAGTTCGGCAGCTCGGACAGAATCCCGCTGCCGGCCCAGGTCACCAACGACTGGACCGACAACCTGATCGGTGCCCAATACCTGGAAATGCCCAAGGGCTCACAGACCCGCGTCAGCCTGACCATTCGGGCCGTGGAAGCTGACCATGCCGCCTACATTTCCCTCAAGGCCAAGGAGTTCGAGCAGGATGTGGCAATGGACTTGCCGACCGAGGTGGCGGTGACCCCCGACCAGCCACTGGTGATGAACATCAGTTTCGACAACCCGCAGCAGCGCAAGGCGTTTTCCTTCCATCTGCTCGGTCATGGGGTCGGCGCCATCGAGATCAGCGACTTCAGCGTCGTGACCGAACAGCCGGATCAGGCAGGCCAGACGGACCAGCCGCAATACCTGGACGATATGCAGGAAGACAGCGAGGCCCAATCCAGCTGAACAAAAAACGCGCAGCCATGGCTGCGCGTTTCAATGTTCGGGGCCGAATTTGATCAATGTTTGATCAATTGCATGATTTCAAACGCATTCAAGGCCGCCCCGCGCAGCAGCTGGTCGCCGCTGATGAACAAGTCCAACCCGTACTCGCCGTAGATCAGGTTGTAGCGAATCCGTCCGACTTCCACCGCGTGTTTGTAGGTCGAGGTCATGGGCATCGGGTATGCGCCGTACTCCGGCTCATCCACCACTTCAACCCCTGGCGCGTTGCGTAACAGCTCTCGCACCTGCTCCAGCGACTGGATGGCGGTATTGAACCGCAGGCTGAGACTTTCGGCATGGGAACGCAAGGTTGGCACCCGGACCGCGGTGGTACTGATCGCCAGCGCCGGTTCATCAAGCACCTTGCGCAACTCCCAGACCACTTTCATTTCTTCACGGGTGTAACCGTTGGCCTCGAACGAATCGACCTGGGGAATCACATTGAAGGCCAGGTTATGGGCGAAGTGCTCGCTGTCATCGCGGTCGCCATAGTCGCTGAAAGACTTGGCCTTCTCCCGCAACTCGAGCATCGCCGGCTGTCCCGCGCCACTGGCCGCCTGGTACGTAGAGATGATCACGCTCTGCAGCCCGAACGCGTCATGCAGCGGACCCAGCACCATCAGTGCGATGGCTGACGAGCAATTGGGATTGGCGATCAATTTCTCGCCCCTGTAGCGCTGCCCATTGATGGGCGGTACGAGCAACGGAATCTCGTGGTGATAACGGAACGCCGATGAATTATCGATGACGTAGGAATTTTCCGCTAAGCGCTCACCGTACTCCAAGGCGAAAGCCCCGGAAACACACAGGAAAACGATATCGCAGGCGGCGCAACCTTCAAGGGAAAAAGGCTCGATCAGATGTCGCGTCCTACCCACCGCCAAACGTTTTCCCGCCGAACGCCCCGAGGCCATGCAGACCACTTTATAGTCGGTATTTTCAAGCAATTGCAGCAGGGTCATGCCCACTGCACCGGTGCAGCCCACCACGGCGACTTTCTTCATTTCCCGTCCCTTATCCACCTTCGCAAGGCTCAACCGTCTTGGTTTCCCTGATTGCCTGCGATCGATTGTAGGGAGACCGGCCAGTCCGCTACAGTGCGGCGCAAGACAATAAACGGTGGAATCACGCCAAATGCACGCTCACCCCGGAACCGTGGCGATCCTGGTTTATGAAGGCTTGTGCGTATTCGAATTTGGCATCGCCCTGGAGATCTTCGGCCTACCGCGCCCGGAACTGGATGGAGCGTGGTATGACCACCAAATCGTCGCCGTCGATCCAGGACCGATGCATGCCCTGGGCGGCCTTCGGATAGCCGTCGACGCGGGGCTCGAAGCCCTGGACAGCGCGCGAACCATCATCATCCCCGGCTGGCGCAGCCACCACGAACCACCGCCCGAGGCGTTGTTGCAAGCACTGCGCCGCGCCCACGCCCGCGGCGCACGCCTGTTGTCGATCTGCTCGGGTGTGTTTGCCATGGCCGCCACCGGGCTGCTCGACGGCAAGACCGCGACCACCCATTGGCAATTCTGCGCGGAACTGGCCGAGCGATTCCCGCTGATCAAGGTTGATCCAAACGTGCTGTATGTCGATTCCGGGCCATTGATCACCTCCGCCGGCAGCGCGGCGGGCATTGACGCCTGCCTGCACCTGATCGCCCGGGACTTCGGCACGCATGTCGCCAACTCGGTGGCCCGTCGCCTGGTCATGGCGCCGCAACGGACCGGCGGCCAGGCGCAATTCATCGTCGCCCCGGTGAGCAAGTCGCCACGCAACGAACTGAGCCGCGTCCTGCAGTGGCTTCGAGAGCACCTGGATCAACCCTTGAGCGTCTGCGACATGGCGGCCCGCGTCGCCATGAGCGAGCGGACCTTCCTGCGGCGCTTCGTCGAGACCACCGGCCTGCCGCCCAAGACCTGGCTGCAACAGGAACGCTTGAACCGGGCCCGGGAGCTGCTGGAAAGCACCGACCAGAGCACGGCCGGCATCGCCCAGGCTTGCGGCTATCGGTCGGTGGAAAGTTTCCGCGCCGCGTTCCGCAACGCTGTCGGTTTGCCGCCCACCGCCTATCGCGAACGATTCGGCTGCGGCGCGCCCCGCCCACGGCAGGCCCGGGGCTAATCCAGCAACCGGTGCAGCTTGGCGTATTGCAATAGCATGATGGTCTTGCCGTCGCAGATTTCCCCGGTCTCGATCATGCCCAAGGCCTGGTCGAGAGGCAGCTCCAGCACTTCGATTTCCTCGCCCTCGGCTTCCAGGCCACCGCCTTCGTGCTGTTTGTCTTCGTCGAAATATTCGCCGACGAAAAAATGCACCCGCTCCGTCACCGAGCCCGGGCTCATGAAGGCGTCGAACACCTTGCGCACGTCCTGGATGATATAGCCGGTTTCCTCCTGGGTTTCCTTGCGGATGCAGGTGTGCGGATCGTCGTTGTCCAACAGGCCGGCGCAGGTTTCTATCAACAGGTCATCGTGGCCGTTGACGAAGGCCGGGAAACGGAATTGCCGGGTCAACACCACCGTTTGCTTGGCCTTGCTGTAGAGCAGGATGGTGGCGCCGTTGCCGCGGTCATAGGTTTCGCGCGTCAGCTCGCGCCATTGGCCGTTGCGGCCGAGGTAGTCATAGGTGGTCTTGCGCAGCACGTACCAATCGTCCGAGAGGACTTCGACGTCCTTGATGCGCACGCGATCCTTGATGCTGATTGCCTGTGTCATGTGCCACTCCGTTCGAGGCCAAAGGTCCCATTAAAACCCTATTACAACGATACCGGCACGCGGGGCAATGCTCGTTTGTGGGCAGTCTTGAGGTAGGCGCGTTCAATGATCTGTTGTGCCTGCGACGACACCGCTTCGCCCATCAGGTACGCATCGATTTCCTCGTAGCTGCAGCCATATGCCACTTCATCCAACTTACCGGGTGCCAGGTCTTCCAGATCCGCAGTCGGAGCCTTGCCCACGAGATGCGCAGGGGCACCCATCGCGTCCGCCAACCATCTCACCTGGGTTTTGGTCAGCCCGGACAGCGGTGCCAAATCGCACGCGCCGTCGCCGAACTTGGTGAAGAAACCCATCACCGCTTCCGCCCCATGATCGGTTCCCACCACCAATCCGTTGCTCAGATTGGCAATGGCGTATTGCGCCAGCATCCGCGCCCGGGCCTTGGCGTTGCCTTTGGTAAAGTCGGTGAGTTCGGCCGAAGGCTGCAAGCCGTCGATGGCGACATTGTCCATCAACCCGTCGACACACGCGGCGATGTTGCTGGTGGTGATCACGTCCGGCCGGATGAAGTCCAGGGAAGCCTGGGCGTCCTGCTCATCGGCCTGGGCCTTGTACGGCAGCCGGACCGCGATGAACCGCGCTGCGTAGTCTTCCCCTCGCAGTTGCTCCACCGCCAACTGGCAGAGGCGACCGGCGGTGAGCGAGTCGACGCCGCCACTGATCCCCAGGACCAGGGACTGGCAATCCGACTCGCGCAAGATCTGCTTGATGAACTCGACGCGGCGGGCAATTTCGGTTGTTACGCCACCCTGAGTGAGTTGACGATCGATGCCCAGATCCCGGGCAATGTTCTCTTGGACAAGCGCAGTCATATCAAGCTCCCAACTGTGGATTGATCAGGGCGACGTTGAACACTTGGGCGGCGTAGCGCAGGAACGAGACGTCCTCGCAGACGTTCTTGATCGGATCGTCGGAGAACTTCACGACCGGTTCGCCGTGGACCCGCACCAGTTTCATGACGATGCTCAGCGGTTCCACACCGTCGACATCGCAGGCCAGGCTGGTGCCCATGCCAAAACCGAATTTGGCCTTGCCGCGAACATGACGCAGGATCGGCAGGCACTTCTCGAAATTGAGGCCATCGGAGAACATCAGGTCCTTGGTGCGCGGGTCGATGCCCAGCTCTTGGTAACGCCCCAGCACCTTGTCCGCCCAGACGATCGGGTCACCGGAATCCTGACGCAGGCCGTCATAGAGCTTGGCAAAGTACAGGTCGAAATCCTTGAGGAAAAAGTCGGTGCTGATGCAGTCCGTCAGGGCGATACCGAGGCGGCCGCGATACTCGCGCACCCAGTTTTCCAACGCCGCGTTCTGGCTCTCGCGCAAGCGTCCGAGTTGCTGGTGCACCATCAGCCATTGGTGGGCCATGGTGCCGATCAGCGGGAGATCGAACTCGTAAGCCAAGTGGGCGTTGCTGGTGCCGACAAAAACCCCGGGGAAATCGCTGCGCATGACATTCACCACTTCACGCTGGGCCTTGAACGACAGCCGCCGGCGGGTGGAGAAGTCTGAAACGCGAAACTCGGCGAGTTCTTCACGGCTGGCATTTTTCTCCAGCCATTCGAACTTCTGGTACAGCTTGCGAGTGACATCGGCCAACTCGACTTCGGGGTACTTCTCACGGTTGCGCAGTTCGCTGACCATCGCCAATACCGGTTGCTCGAACATGATGCAGTGCAGCATCGGCCCACGGACGCGGATGTGCAGTTGGCCGTCGACTTCCGAAACGTGGATGTAGCGCAAATTGAAGCGAAACAGGCCGAGAAACTGTTCGAAGTCCGGTGTCAGGTACTCGCGAAAACGCTTGTTGAACAGGAACCGCTGCTCCCCCTCGCGCAACTGTAACCCGGCGAGTTTTTCCAGTTCGACACGGATGTCCGGAATCAGGTGACCGAGCCGTTCCTTGGAACGCACGATGAACTGGTATTCCACCTCGACATTCGGGTGCTGGTGCAAGACCGCCTGCATCATGGTGAAGGTGTAGTAGTCGGTATCCAGAAGACTCTGGATGGTGCCGCAGTTTGTATCGAATGCACTGTCCATGTCTGTTCCTTATGCGTTTGCCAGGCGGAGGGTGTCTTCGCGCGTCGCGGCGACCGAGACGCCCGCTTGCTGCATGTCTTGAACGGCTTGAACGGCCCCCTCCTCGCTGATGGCCCGGCAGGCCGGGAGGTGAATGATCACCTTGAAGCCAGCGGCGGCCAGTTGCAGAGCAGTGGTCTTGACGCAGAAATCCAGCGCCAGCCCGCCAACGATGACCTGCTCCACAGCTTGGCCTTTGAGGTACTCGATCACGCCGGTGGACAGCTTGCCGTGCAGGTCGTGGTAGCAGGCGCCGTACGGGTGCAAATCCGGCTCGACACCCTTCCAGACGAAATAGTCGTAGTCGTAGGGGGTCGGCAGTTGATCCAGCAAGGCGAAACCTTCGGTACCAGGAACGCAGTGGCTGACCCAGGTGATGTCGGCGTGCTCGAGCCCGGTCGGCACGAACATTTGTGCGTGATCGGCGACCACCCAAGGGGCCAAGGGCGAATGAGCGTCCTTGCTGCCGATACGGAGGCTGGCCAGGGACGCGATGAAATTCAGCTCACCGGCAATCTGGTCACCGCCCGGCACCGGGAGCTCATCGGGGCATAGCGGCGTGAAGCTCTTTTGCGCATCGACATCGAAGGAAGCGGTTTTCCGGGTCAGGCTGTTCATGCTGGGTTTCTCCTCTTCATGGCCACGAGAGTACATAAGGTGTACTTTCATGACAAGTCACTTGCAGAAATTATTTTTGGTGAGCTTTCTTTTGAAGGACCCAATGATTCATAGCACACCCTATTTTCATCAAAAAGATTTTGCTGCTAGAGTACATGTCATGTACCAAAAGAGGACGAAACCATGTTCGAGATTGCCCTGTACGGCGGTGCCTTCAATCCCCCTCACGCCGGTCACGCCCAAGTGATGATCGAAGCCTCACGCCAGGCCAGGCGCGTGCTGGTGGTCCCCAGCTTCCGGCATCCCTACGGCAAGCAAATGGTCGACTATGAGGTGCGCCTGAACTGGCTGGAATCGATCGTCGAAAAGGTGCAGCCGCTGTGCTGCGCCGAAGTGCGCGCAAGCCGGGTGGAGCAAGTCGTGGCCCGTGGCGTCGAAGGCGCCATTTTCAGCTACACCCTGCTCGCCCACCTCGCCGACAGCCTGGCCCTGGACGGCAAGCGGATTGCGTTAGTGGTGGGTCGGGATGTCGCGGATCAGCTGTCGACCTTCTATCGCGGCCAGGAATTGCTGGAGCGTTTTTCCATTCTTTGCGTCGAGGAAAGAATCCATGTGCGCAGCACGGCGGTTCGCGACCGACTGGCCTTGGGCAAGCCGTTGCCTACGGACTGGATAGCACCCGGCATGAACCCGTTAAACTATGACCTTTACGCTACCCACGGAAATCGACATGCCCACTAGCACAGCCCCTGCGCGCGGTTATCTGCACACCATCGACCTCTGTGTGCTGCGCTTCTGCCGGGAGACCCAGGCGCTGGAAATCCTCCTGAACCGCCGGGAAGCCGAGCCGTTCGCCGGCCATTGGGCGCTGCCCGGGATCGTGGTCAATGGTGGCGTCGAAGACCTCACGCTGAACGACGCCGTGGAGCGCCTGCGCAATTCAAACAAGGTCGGCATGCCGCTGGCGTGGATCGAACAAGTCGGCACCGTCGGCGACGCGTTCCGCGATCCGCGCTGTTGGTCGTCATCGACGTTCTACCTGGCGATTGTCAGCGAAGCGGTCCAGCTCGCCGAACACCAGGGATTTTTCCCCCTCAAAGACGTCGCTGACGCCTCGATCAAACTCCCTTTCGATCACAACAGCCTGGTGGCGACGGTCCAGGAGCGGTTGTTGTCCAAAGCCCTCTACAGCAGCCTGCCGCTGATGTTCCTGGGCCCTGAATTCAGCGCGCCGGAAGCGGTGAACATCTTCTCCGTAGTGCTCGATCGTCCGGTGCTCAAGACCAGCATGCGCCAGCGCTTGCTGAAGATGACCGAGGCGGGCTATTTGCAGGAAACCGGCCGCAAGAAAAGCGGCGACGGCGGCCGCCCGCAACGAACGGTGGAAAATCTCAAACCGGCCAGCGTTTATCTTTTTGATCGGTGTTTTCTGGAGTAGCGTTTAGCGGGCAAGGGCGAATGCTGGCGCTATCCGCTCCTGCTCGCTAGCGGCAATCCCCAGATAGCGCGCAACCTTGGGCCACTTCCTGACGACGCCCTGGAATCTCTCGATTGTGTGTCTGGCATCGTCAACAGAAACGCGGAAATAGCCGGCCACGCTCATTGCCAAATCCAGGTCTATTGCGTTATCTGCCTCTGAAACGTTGAGTCTCAAGCCAGTGTCGCCAGGGACAGGGTTCATGTCATATGCAGGCGAAAGACGCCAACCGCGCCCTGGCTCCATTAGGAAGCCATGGTTTCGTAGGTGATCGTCAGTATTCGAAACTAGCATGTTGAAGACAATTCTTCGCCAAAGCTCGGGAATATCTACGTCGGGGGCCGCCCCCTCCCTTACCAATACCTCTGCTATCTCCAGATAACTGGCCCCAGTCTCATGCCCATCACCATCTTGGCGGTCCGTCAGGGTCATCGCTGAAGCAAAGTGCAGTCGGCCACCCGTTGCTGTTCTGTCAAAGCGTTTAACCATGAAACAGTGGTACTCACTCGCATACCGTTGCGCTTTTCCTTCGGCAACAGAGAGACCACAGCCTTGGGCCAATGTGTTGACGACCATCTCCCAGCCCCCCACGTCGTGGGTGTCTTTATTACTCGGAAACTTCCCTATCCAAAGGGCGTGATCGTCATCCACTACGCTTGCCTTGGGCCTCGCTCCACCCAGAGAGCCGCCTGGAGCGATGAGCATTCGAATCCAGTCCTGACCCTGAGCCCCCCAATCCTCTCCAGCTTCAAATCGACGCGAAGCCTCTTCAAGCTCACGCATGCGGGCCATGGGAGGGGCGGCTTGCTCCACATGGTCGTCAAGGAACGCGCCTTCTTCCTCAACTTTGAAACGCAGCCCTCCTACCCGGTAGGCGTCGTGAACACCGATGAGGTAGTCCGAGTCAAATAGCCGTGCATCCCGCGACACAACGCCTGCTCTCTTGTCTCGCTCCAAGCGACGATCCATCAGCAATCGCCCCCATCGATCAGGCGAGGAGTCCGATACGCACCCAAAGCAATTTCTCGCTGGATATTGCCGCCCTTCGTAAGGCTGAATCCGAGGGTCGATCGCAATCTGAGTGTGAATGGTTTGAAGAACAGCCCGCTCGTACTCGAACTCCATACGCTCGGATCCTGCCAATCTGCGGGAATGAAGGGTTCCAAGCAGTACTGGTGCTGTTTCATTCCAGTCTGCGTAGACGAAAATCCTTTCAGGCATCGTCATCCCCTAGAAGTTTCTTAGCCAGTTCAGAGCTTGTCTGGCTTCGATTGTCGGAGGCTGGTGATGTAGAACTATTCTCTTTTGCGGAGACGCTGACCAAGTTGTCCCAATGAAACTGAGGCAGCTGTACTTTTGGCTTGATGTGCTCGACTGTAGAACGCCCTTTCAATTCAGCATCTTGCAGATCACGCCCTAACTCATCCGTGCGTGCGAGCAATTCAAGGTCCTTCTCCAACCCCAAGGCGACTAGCACCGAAACATAAGCGCCGATGGTCACAGCTGGGCTGCCACTCTCCAGCGCCCTCAACGTAGGGGCGCTCATGCCCGCCCGCGCAGCCATTTGCGCCGCGGTGATCTTACGGCGCTTACGAGCCAGCTCGATCCGTTCGCCGAACTGGCGCAGGAGCCGTTCAGCTGAAGGCATGAGAGATGCTGTTTTTTTAGGCATGACAGTATTTTTTCAATTTTTCCGCAGATTTGAAAAAATACTAGCACACGATATCCTTTCAAAATCGCTAATTGGTAGCTAAGTGTGAAAGTATTTTTTCATAACTAGCCAAATAATCGAAAAATACCTTTCAATCGCTTCATCCATTTCCTGTCCAACATTCAGCGGGGAGGCCAGTAACGGCCGATTCGATCACTCCAGCCCGGCAGTAAAGACCTTGCCAGGGTTCATCAGCCCCGCCGGGTCCAGCGTGCGTTTGATGGCGCGCATCAGCTCGATCTCCAGGGGATCCTTGAACTGGGCTGCGGCATGAGGCTTGGCTTGTCCCAGTCCATGTTCAGCACTGATGCTGCCGTTGAAGGTACTCGTCATCCGGTAGATGACCTGCATGATCGCGTGTTCGCGGGCCTTGAACGAGGCGTCTTTATCGCCGACCGGCTTGCTGATGTTGTAGTGCAGGTTGCCGTCACCCATGTGGCCATAGGAAACGATGCGCACGCCCGGAAAGTCCTGTTGCAGTGCGCGGTCGGTGCGCTCGATGAATTCCGGTATCCGGCTCACGGGCACACTGATGTCATGCTTGAGGCTCGGGCCCTCATGATTCTGCGCCTCGGAAATACCTTCGCGCAGCGCCCACAACGCAGCCGCCTGCGCCTGGCTGCTGGCCAATACCGCGTCGATGACCCAACCGCGTTCGAAAGCATGGGCCAGGCCGTTTTCCAGCAATAGCGCCAAGGGCGCGTCGGGCACTGTGTCGCGCAGTTCGATCAATGCATACCAGGGATGTTTGGTTTCCAGCGGATCACTGCAACCGGCCACATGGTCCAGAACAAAGTCCAGGCTCTGGCGCGACATCATCTCGAAGCCCGTCAGGCGGTCGGCGCACAGGCTGCGCACATGGCCGATCAAGTCCACCGCCGCTTGCGGCGAAGGCAGCGCCACCCAGGCTGTCGCGGTGCTGTGGGTCGCCGGAAACAGTTTCAGCACCGCCGCCGTGATGATGCCCAACGAGCCTTCCGAGCCGATAAACAAATGCTTGAGATCGTAGCCGGTGTTGTCCTTGCGCAGGCCACGCAAACCGTTCCAGACTCGTCCGTCCGGCAGTACCACCTCAAGCCCGAGGGTCAGCTCACGCATGTTGCCGTAGCGCAGCACCGCCGTGCCGCCGGCATTGGTCGCCAGATTGCCGCCCACCGTGCAACTGCCCTCCGCTCCCAACGACAGCGGGAACAGGCGACCGGCCTGGCTGGCGGCGTCCTGTAGCTGCTGCAGGATCACCCCGGCCTCGACCGTGATGGTTTCATTGGCCAGGTCGATTTCACGGATGCGCCGCATACGGGTCAAAGACAACACCACCTGGCTGCCGGAAGCATCCGGAATCGAGCCGCCACACAAACCGGTATTGCCGCCCTGGGGCACCAGCGCCACCCTGGCTTCGTGGCAAAGCCGCACCACTGTGGCCACCTCCTCGGTTGTGGCGGGCCTGACCACCAACGCGGCCTGGCCTTGGTAGGCGTTGCGCCAGTCTGTGAGGTAACTGGCCATGAGGGCCGGATCGCGTACCACACCCGCAGCGCCCACCACCCGCTCGATGCTGTGGATAAACTCAGGACTCAACGCCATGCCGGGCTCCTCGTCGACCTGATCACGGGCGCCGCCCGATCTCGATCTGGTCCGCCGTCCATCCCGCCACGCGCTCGCTCAAGGACAGGCCAAGGCCAGGCCGCGTAGGCACCAGCATTCGTCCGTCACGGGTTTCCATGCGTTCGTTGAACAACGGCTCCAGCCATTCGAAATGTTCCACCCACGGCTCGCGACTGTAGGTGGCGGCCAGATGGATGTGCAGTTCCATGGCAAAGTGCGGCGCGATCATCAGCCCCGCTTGTTCGGCCGCTGCCTGGACTTTCAGGTAAGGCGTGATGCCACCGACACGCGGGGCATCGGGCATCAGATAATCCGCCGCACGCAGCTTGATGAATTCCCAATGCTCGGCAACGCTGGTGAGCATTTCACCGGTCGCGATCGGCGTATCGAATTGCTCGGCCAGCGCGGCATGACCTTCGGCGTCGTAGCAGTCCAACGGTTCCTCGATCCAGACCAGATTGTATTGTTCCAATTGGCGGCACATGCGTTGCGCGGTGGGTCGGTCCCACTGTTGGTTGGCATCGACCATCAAGGGGAAGCCCTCCCCCAGGTGTTTGCGAATGGTACTGACCCGATGCAGATCCAGCGCCTGGTCAGGCTGGCCGACCTTGAGCTTGATCCCGCCGATACCCTTCTCCCGAGAGAGGTCAGTATTGATCATTAATTGATCAAGCGGTGTATGCAGGAATCCACCCGATGTGTTGTAGCACTGGACAGAATCGCGATGGGCACCCAGCAAGCGAGCCAGGGAAAGATTGGCCCGCTTGGCTTTCAAATCCCACAGGGCGACATCAAATGCGCCGATCGCCTGGGTTGCCAGGCCGCTGCGCCCCACCGAGGCACCTGCCCAGCAGAGCTTGTCCCATAGCTTGGAAATGTCGCTGGGGTTTTCGCCAAGCAGGCTGGGGGCGACTTCCTGGGCATGGGCAAATTGCCCGGGGCCACCGGCGCGCTTGGAATAGCTGAACCCCAGGCCACGGTGGCCGTCCCTGGTTTCGATTTCCACGAACAGAATGGCGATTTCGGTCATTGGCTTTTGCCGACCGGTCAACACCTTGGCGTCGCTGATGGGGTTGGCCAACGGCAGGAAAACCGAGGCCACGCGCACCCAGGCAATGCGGTCGTCGTCGGCCGAAGGCGTTTGAGGCGTGTCTTGCATGACTGTGCTCCGAACGGTTGGGTTCGGCTGCTGCAACACGGCGTCGTGTTACAGCAGCGAATGCAATGGGCTAGCTGCGCATCAATTCAATCGCCGCACTTTTGCGGTTGCGAATGACCGTCACCAGGTGCCAGGAGATGGACGCGGCGGCCAGGATGAGGAAGCCCGCCGAGATGGGATTGGTCAGGAAGCCGCCGAAATTGCCATCGGACAGCATCAAGCCGCGACGCAAGTTGGTTTCAGCCATCGGACCGAGGATGAAACCAATAATGAACGGTGCAATCGGCAAACCGGCCTTGACGAACCCATACCCCAGCAAGCCAAACAGCAGCACCGCCCAGACGTCGAAGATCCGGCTGTTCAGGCCAAAGGCACCGACCACACAAAGCACCAGGATGATCGGCAACAGGATGTGCTTGGGCACCGCCAGCAACTTGATGAACATGCGCAGGCCGTAGAACTCCAGCACCAGCATCAGCACGGAAGCGAGGATCAGCGCGGCGAAGATCGTATAGACCAACGGTGCCTGGCTGATGAACAGCAGAGGCCCGGGCTGAATGCCGTGGATCATGAAACCACCGAGCATCACCGCCGTGGTGGTGTCGCCGGGAATGCCCAGCGTCAGCAGGGGAATCATCGCGCCGCCAATACCGGCATTGTTCGCCGTCTCGCTGGCGACCACACCGTCGATCTTGCCTTTGCCGAACTCCTCCGGGGTCTTGGAACGTTTCTTCGCCACGATGTAGGAGACGATATTCGACGTACCGGCACCGATGCCGGGCAAGATGCCGATGCCCAGGCCGATCAGGGATGAACGGGTAGCATTGGGCAGTTGGCCGACGAACTCCTTCATCGAAAAACCAAAACCTTTCACGCCTTTCATGCTGACGTGCTGGGGTTTGGCCCGGTGGCTCAGGCGCGCGCTTTCCGCGAACTTCAGCACTTCGGCGACCGCGAACATACCGATCATCACCGTGAGCATGGCGAAGCCGCCGTTGAGGCTCGGCAGGTCAAAGGTGAACCGACGGATAGCCTCGACCGGGGCGATCCCCACGGTGGAGAAAGCAAAGCCCAAGGCACCGGCAAACAAGCCTTTGACCAGCGAGCCGGTGGACAGCGTGGCAATCAACGTCAGCGAAAAGATCGCGATGGAGAAGTATTCGTGCGGGCCAAAGCTCAGGGCCAGTTCCGCCAGGATCGGGGCGATGAACATCAGCGCGGCGATACTGAAGATCGTGCCGAGGAACGAGAACACCACGCCAATCCCAAGCGCCTTCACGCCCAGTCCCTTCTTCATCAGCGGCCAACCATCGAACGTCGTCGCGATGGAGGCCGGCGTTCCCGGTATGTTGAGCAATATCGCCGATATCAGCCCTCCCGAGGTAGCGCCAACGAACAGCGCCACCAACAGCGCCAGGCCAGGGCCGGGGCCCATCGAGTACGTCAGCGGCAAGCACAGCGCGATCGCCATGGTGGCCGAGAGGCCGGGCACCGCGCCAAAAACGATCCCCACCGCAACGCCAAGGGTGATCAGCAGAAAAACGTAGGGTGTCAGTACGGCTGCGAAGCCTGTTTGCATGAGCTCAATCATGGCCGTCCCCTAGAAATCCAATAAACCGACAGGCAGGAGCAAGTCGAAGCCATGACGAAAGATGTAAAAAATCAGGACAGACGAGACGACCGCGATCAGCGCGTATCGCAGGTGCTTGACCTTTTCGTCCGCCGGGGTCAACACGATGAACTGGGCATAGAGATAAAGCACTGTCGTGATCACGAAACCCACTGGCTCCATCAGCACCGTATAAAGCAGCACCAACGCCAAGGACTTGATGACCGTTGGGTAATCGATCGCCTCTGACTTTTCCGTGGGTTCGGCACTTTTGTTCGGCAACTTTCGCCATGCCCACAATTGCAACGCGCCCAACAGGCACAACGCGATGGCCAATATCCAGGGTACAAACGCGGCATCGACCGTCCCGCGACGCGGCAGGTTCAGGGTCAATACCAGGTAAGCGATGCCGGCGCCGAGCATGGCCAGGCCGGCGATCAACTCGTTTCTTTTATAGGAATCCATACAGGCTCCTCTTGCTGGGAAGGACGGGGTGTCGGGTGCTGGCCAGCGCGGCACGCACCCGAACCGTTACGCAAAATTATTTGGCTTTACGCATCTCGTCCTTGAACTGCATGAAGCTGTCGCGGGTTTTGTTCAACGTGGCGACGGCTTCTTCGGGGCCCTGGAAGCTGACCGGCTGCTTGAAGGATTTCTTCAATTCCTCGGCATATTCCGGCTGTTCGGTGATTTTCTTCATGGTCTCGGCCATCTTCTTGACGATGGCCGGGTCGGTGCCTTTCGGGAAGGCAACGACGTAAGGCTTGTCGAGGATCAGGTCCACGCCTTGTTCCTTGAACGTCTTGACGTCGCCCAGCAGCGCGTTGCGCTCAGCGTTGGGCTGGCCCAGGGCAGTCATCTTGCCGCTGGAAATGTAGTCCTGGACCGAGCCATAGCTGATGGCGCCGAGGTCGATGCGCTTGCCCAGCAAGGCAACGATTTTTTCCGAGACGGTGCCGCTGTCGACCATTTTCAGCTTCACGCCGGCGAGCTTCTCGAACATCAAGCCTTGCAGGTGCGAGAAGTTACCCATCTCGGTGCCGTAGGTGATGGTGCCGGGCTTGGCCTTGGCTTTTTCAATCAATTGATCGAGGCTGTCGATGCCCGAGCTTTTCGCCGAGACGAACACCGCGCCCTTGTCGACGCCAGCGATGCAGGAAATATCGAACGCATCGAAACGGTCTTCGGACAGTCCCGCGACCTCGTTGACGATCAACTGGCCGGTGTGAGTAAACAGAATGGTATTGCCATCCGGCGCTGCGCTCTTCACTGCATCGGCGGCGATGGTGCCGCCCCCACCGGCCATATTGGTCACTACCATGGATTTTCCGGTGAGCTTGGTGAAGTACTTGGCCATCATTCGTGCGTTGAAATCGGTGTCACCGCCGGCGTTGGCGATCACCACCACTTGCACCGGACGACTTGGCCAGTCGCTGGCGTCGGCCGCCATTGCACTGCCGGCGGTCAGGCTCAGAAACGAGGCGATCAAAGAGGCGCAGAGTGTTTTCTTCATTATTGTTCTCCGGGTGCTGCCATTCATTGTGGGATTGAGGTTGAGCGAAAAACGGACACGCCCAGTGCTAACGCCAGATGGGAAAGGCGAAGGCGCATGGATGTGGAAAACGAGGTGTTCGGTAGTAGCTGCGAGCCTGCGAGGGGCTTTTCGGACAGGAAAGAAATCGTTCGGCGCACGGCGCTAAAGCGTGAGACCGGAGGACTGCATACCCTTTGGGCGGCAAATGCAGAAAACATGACTGCACCTTTCATTTTTATTATTTTCTGATGTCATACGTTGTCGTATGACTTGATATCAACACCTCTACTCCCTGTTGTCAACGCAGTTGTTCCGGACCTGCCACGAATGCGACGAACAGGACCGGTTAAAAAACCGAATCGAGTCATCGCGCTGATCCTCAAAAGGAAACGCCGTTTAACTTGCGCCCATAAAAAACCCCCTGGAGTCAGGGGGTTAGTTTGGCAAGGTTTACGGTCCGCACCGTCTTGCTGGGGCTTTGCCCAGCGTGAGGCTCTTACTCAACCGTTACCGATTTCGCCAGGTTACGCGGCTGGTCTACATCGGTGCCCTTGAGCACCGCCACGTAGTACGACAACAACTGCAGCGGGATGGTGTAGAGAATCGGCGACAGGATGTCGTGGATGTGCGGCATGTGCACGACATGGGTGCCTTCGCCGTTGGTCATGCCGGCCTTCTCGTCGGCAAAGACAATCAACTGGCCGCCACGGGCGCGGACTTCCTGCAGGTTGGACTTGAGCTTTTCCAGCAGCTCGTTGTTCGGCGCGACGGTGACGACGGGCATGTCGTTATCCACAAGCGCCAGCGGGCCGTGCTTGAGCTCACCGGCCGGGTAGGCCTCGGCGTGGATGTAGGAGATTTCCTTGAGCTTCAAGGCCCCTTCCATCGCCACCGGGAATTGTGCGCCACGGCCCAGGAACAAGGTGTGGTTCTTCTCGGCGAACAGTTCGGCGATTTTTTCCACGGTGCTGTCCATGGCCAAGGCTTCGCCCAGGCGGGCCGGCAGGCGACGCAGTTCTTCCACCAGCTTGGCCTCGACGCCCTCACCCAGCGTGCCGCGGACCTGGCCCAGGGACAGCGTCAGCAACAGCAGGCCCACCAGTTGCGTGGTGAACGCCTTGGTCGAGGCCACGCCGATTTCACGGCCGGCCTGGGTCAGCAGGGTCAGGTCGGACTCACGCACCAGCGAGCTGATGCCGACGTTGCAAATCGCCAGGCTGGCGAGGAAACCCAGTTCCTTGGCATTGCGCAGCGCGGCCAGGGTGTCGGCGGTTTCGCCGGACTGGGAGATGGTCACGAACAGCGAATCGGGTTGCACCACCACTTTGCGATAACGGAACTCGCTGGCGACTTCGACCTGGCAGGGAATACCCGCCAGCTCTTCCAGCCAGTAACGGGCGACCATACCGGCGTGATAACTGGTGCCGCAGGCGACGATTTGCACGTTGCGGACCTTGGCGAACAATTCGGCTGCCTGTGGACCGAATGCCTGGACCAGCACCTGGCTCTGGCTCAGGCGGCCTTCCAGGGTGCGTTGCACCACGGCCGGTTGTTCGTGGATTTCCTTGAGCATGAAGTGGCGGAACTCGCCCTTGTCGGCGGCTTCGGCACCGTCGCGGTACTGGACGGTTTCACGCACCACGTCTTTGCCGTCGAGGTCCCAGATCTGCACGCTATCGCGGCGAATTTCGGCGATATCGCCTTCTTCCAGGTACATGAAGCGGTCGGTGACCTGGCGCAGCGCCAACTGATCGGAAGCGAGGAAGTTTTCTCCCAGACCCAGGCCGATAACCAAGGGGCTACCACTGCGGGCTGCGACCAGGCGATCGGGTTGTTTCGCGCTGATGACCGCCAGGCCGTAGGCACCGTGCAGTTCCTTGACGGTGGCCTTGAGGGCGACGGTCAGGTCCACCAGGTCCTTGAGCTTGTGGTTGAGCAGATGGGCGATGACTTCAGTGTCAGTGTCCGAAGTGAACACATAACCGAGCGCCTTGAGCTGTTCACGCAGGGCTTCATGGTTTTCGATGATGCCGTTGTGCACCACCGCCAGGTCGCCGGAGAAATGCGGGTGAGCGTTACGCTCGCATGGCGCGCCATGGGTGGCCCAACGGGTGTGGGCGATGCCCAGGCGACCGAGCAGTGGTTCGGCGTCCAGCGCCTGTTCCAGCTCGCTGACCTTGCCTGGGCGACGCATGCGCTCGAGCTTCTCGTCTTGGGTGAACACCGCTACACCGGCGCTGTCGTAGCCGCGATATTCGAGACGCTTGAGACCTTCAAGCAAGATGGCAGTGATGTTGCGTTCAGCAACGGCGCCGACAATTCCACACATGCTATTTCTCCTGGCTGACAGGCGCGCAGATCACGGTGATGCCGCGGGCCTGAATCTGATCGCGGGCCTCTACGGGCAGGCGATCATCGGTAATGAGGGTATGGACGCTGCTCCACGGCAGCTCCAGATTGGGGATCTTGCGGCCGATCTTGTCGGCCTCCACCATCACGATCACTTCCCGGGCCACCTCAGCCATCACACGGCTCAAGCCCAGCAGTTCGTTGAAGGTGGTGGTACCTCGAACCAGATCGATGCCGTCGGCGCCGATGAACAACTGGTCGAAATCGTAGGAACGCAGCACCTGCTCGGCCACCTGGCCCTGGAACGACTCGGAGTGAGGGTCCCAAGTGCCGCCGGTCATCAACAGCACCGGCTCATGCTCCAGTTCGCTCAAGGCATTGGCAACGTGCAGGGAATTGGTCATCACTACCAGGCCCGGCTGCTGGCCGAGTTGAGGGATCATGGCGGCGGTCGTGCTGCCGCTGTCGATGATGATCCGCGCATGTTCGCGGATCCGCTTCACGGCGGCCCGGGCAATGGCGAGTTTGTACTTGGAGACGGTTTGCCCGTTATCGGCCACCAATTCCTGCGGCATCGGCACCGCGCCACCGTAGCGACGCAGCAGCAGGCCATTGGTTTCCAAGGCGGCGAGGTCCTTGCGAATCGTAACCTCCGAGGTTTCGAAGCGCTTGGCCAACTCATCCACACTGACCTCGCCCTGCTCTTGGAGCAAAGCAAGAATATTGTGACGGCGCTGTGGTGTGTTGCGTTTCGACATGACGGCTTAAGTTTCGATTCGAAAGATAACGTAAGCAATCAAAACCTATTGCAGCGGAATCGTCAAGGCGCCGATAGAAAAATTCAGAAATCACGCAATTCGAATGTGGAGCGGGCTTGCTCGCGAATGCGTTGGGTCAGCAACGAATTAATTGGCTGAACCACCGCTTTCGCGGGCAAGCCCGCTCCCATAAGGAGTTGTGGATAACTTCAGGGCTTCTTGATTTTCTCTGGTCGCTTCCAGCCGTCGATGTTGCGCTGGCGCGCGCGTCCGACGGCCAATTGGCCGTTATCCACATTCTGGGTAAGGGTCGAACCGGCTGCCGTGGTCGCACCGCTGGAGATATCCACAGGCGCCACCAACGAGTTATTGGAGCCGATGAAGACATCGTCCCCCATGACGGTTTTCCACTTGTTGGCGCCATCGTAGTTGCAGGTGATGGTACCGGCGCCAATATTGGTGCGGGCGCCGACCTCAGCGTCGCCCAGGTAAGTCAGGTGACCGGCCTTGGCATCTTCGCCCAAGTGAGCGTTCTTGAGTTCGACGAAGTTACCCACATGGGCCCGGGCTTCCAGTACGGAGCCTGGACGCAGGCGTGCGAATGGGCCGGCGTCGCTGCCTTCGCCCATGACCGCGCCGTCGAGATGGCTGTTGGCCTTGATCACCACGCCTTTGCGCAAGGTGCTGTCCTTGATCACGCAGTTCGGGCCGATGATCACGTCATCTTCGATGACAACCTTGCCTTCGAGAATGACATTGATGTCGATGACCACGTCGCGACCTACGCTGACGTCACCGCGTACATCAAAACGGGCAGGGTCGCGCAGCGTCACGCCTTGGGCCATCAGGCGGCGGGCGGCGCGCAATTGATAGTGGCGCTCCAACTCGGCCAGTTGCCGGCGATCATTGGCGCCCTGCACTTCCATGGCATCCTGCGGCTGCTCGGTGGCAACGACCAGCCCGTCGGCAACGGCCATGGCAATCACATCGGTCAGGTAGTACTCGCCCTGGGCGTTGTTGTTCGACAGACGACTCATCCAATCACCCAGGCGCTCGGCCGGCACAGCAAGAATCCCGGTGTTGCCCTCGGTGATCGCGCGCTGAGCTTCGTTGGCATCTTTTTGCTCAACGATGGCCGTCACCTGGCCATCGGCGTTGCGCACAATGCGGCCATAGCCGGTGGGATCATCCAACTCCACGGTCAGCAAGCCCAACTGCTGTGGCGCGACATGCTTGAGCAGGCGCTGCAGGGTCTCGACTTCGATCAGCGGCACATCGCCGTAGAGAATCAGCACCGTATCGGCCTTGATAAACGGCACAGCCTGGGCCACCGCGTGGCCAGTGCCCAGTTGTTTGTCCTGCAGGACGAAATTCAGGTCGTCCGCCGCCAGGCGTTCGCGCACCGCATCAGCACCGTGACCGATCACCACATGAATGCGCTGTGGATCAAGTTGCCGCGCGCTGTGGATAACATGACCGAGCATGGAATTGCCGGCGATCGGGTGCAAGACCTTGGGCAACGCCGAACGCATGCGGGTGCCTTGGCCGGCCGCGAGGATAACGATTTCAAGAGACATGACTGGCTACCAATCCTGGGTGGTCAGCGGCTGCGACCAGGTAATGAATGTCGGGAAAAGAAAAAAGGGTAGCCGAGGCTACCCTTTTTAATCAATCGCACAGAAAGCAGACGGCTTAGCCGCCGAACTTCTTGCGGATCTGCTGGACGGTACGCAGCTGGGCTGCGGCCTCGGCCAGACGTGCGGCAGCAGAACCGTAGTCGAAGTCCGCGCCTTTTTCATGCAGAGCCTTCTCGGCTGCCTTGACGGCCTCCTGAGCGGAGGCTTCGTCCAGGTCGGCAGCACGTTGCACGGTGTCGGCAAGAACCTTGACCATGTTCGGCTGAACCTCGAGGAAACCACCGGAGATGTAGAACACCTCCCGTTCCCCGCCCTGCTTGGTCAGAGTAATCGGACCTGGCTTCAAGCTGGTGATCAGCGGTGCGTGACCCAGGGCGATACCAAGATCACCCAGCTCACCGTGCGCAACCACAAACTCGACCAGACCGGAGAAGATTTCCCCTTCCGCACTGACGATATCGCAATGGACTGTCATAGCCATCTGATTGCCTCAACCTAAATTAGCGCCCGTTGCCGGGCGCCGGGATTACAGTTTCTTGGCTTTCTCGATCGCTTCTTCGATGCCGCCGACCATGTAGAACGCTTGTTCTGGCAGGTGGTCGTAGTCACCGTTGAGGATGCCTTTGAAGCCAGCAATGGTGTCTTTCAGGGAAACGTATTTACCCGAGGCACCGGTGAAGACTTCAGCCACGAAGAACGGCTGCGACAAGAAGCGCTGGATCTTACGAGCACGGTTTACCAACTGCTTGTCGGCTTCCGACAGCTCGTCCATACCCAGGATCGCGATGATGTCCTTCAGTTCCTTGTAACGCTGCAACACGTACTGAACGCCGCGAGCGGTGTCGTAGTGCTCCTGGCCGATCACGTTCGGGTCCAGTTGGCGCGAAGTCGAGTCCAGTGGATCTACCGCTGGGTAGATACCCAGGGAAGCGATGTCACGGGACAGAACGACGGTGGCGTCCAAGTGGGCGAAGGTGGTCGCTGGCGACGGGTCGGTCAAGTCGTCCGCTGGTACGTATACCGCTTGGATCGAGGTGATCGAGCCTTGCTTGGTCGAAGTGATGCGCTCTTGCAGCACGCCCATCTCTTCAGCCAGGGTCGGCTGGTAACCTACTGCCGAAGGCATACGGCCCAGCAGTGCGGATACTTCGGTACCGGCCAGGGTGTAACGGTAGATGTTGTCGACGAACAGCAGAACGTCGTTACCTTCGTCACGGAACTTCTCGGCCATGGTCAGGCCGGTCAGGGCTACGCGCAGACGGTTTCCCGGCGGCTCGTTCATCTGGCCGTAGACCAGTGCCACTTTGTCCAGAACGTTGGAATCCTTCATCTCGTGGTAGAAGTCGTTACCCTCACGAGTACGCTCACCCACACCGGCGAACACGGAATAACCGCTGTGCTCGATGGCGATGTTACGGATCAGTTCCATCATGTTTACGGTCTTGCCTACACCGGCACCACCGAACAGACCGACTTTACCGCCCTTGGCGAACGGGCAAACCAGGTCGATAACCTTGATGCCGGTTTCCAGCAGTTCGTTGCCACCGGCCTGTTCAGCGAAGGTTGGCGCAGGACGGTGAATGCCCCAGCGCTCTTCGGTGTCGATCGGGCCAGCTTCGTCGATCGGGTTGCCCAGTACGTCCATGATCCGGCCCAGGGTCGCTTTACCGACCGGTACGGAGATGGCTGCGCCAGTGTTGTTGACGTCCAGACCGCGCTTCAAGCCCTCGGTGGAGCCCATCGCAATGGTACGAACCACGCCGTCGCCCAGCTGCTGCTGAACTTCCAGGGTGGTTTCGGCGCCTTGAACCTTCAAGGCGTCGTAGATGCTCGGTACGCTGTCGCGTGGGAATTCCACGTCGATAACGGCGCCGATGATTTGAACGATACGTCCGCTACTCATAGCTGGATCCTCTGAATATTTGAACCGTTAAACCGCGGCAGCGCCGCCGACGATTTCCGAGATCTCTTGGGTGATCGCAGCCTGACGCGCCTTGTTGTAGATCAGCTGCAAATCGCTGATCAAATCACCGGCGTTGTCGGTAGCGTTCTTCATCGCGATCATCCGCGCCGCTTGTTCAGCTGCGTTGTTCTCGACCACCGCCTGGTAGACCTGCGACTCCACGTAGCGGACCATCAAGCCGTCGAGCAGCTCCTTGGCATCCGGTTCGTAGAGATAGTCCCAGTGGTGCTTGAGTTCCTGTTCCGGGGTCGCCACCAGTGGAATCAACTGCTCCACGGTCGGCTGTTGCGTCATGGTGTTGATGAACTTGTTGGATACCACGGACAGGCGGTCGATCCGGCCTTCCAGGTAAGCATCCAGCATCACCTTGACGCTGCCGATCAGGTCATTGATCGACGGTTCTTCACCCAGGTGGCTGATAGCTGCGACGACGTTACCGCCGAAGTTGCGGAAGAAAGCCGCACCCTTGCTACCGACCACGCACAGATCGATCTCGACGCCTTGTTCGCGGTTTACCGCCATGTCCTTGACCAGGGCCTTGAACAGGTTGGTGTTCAAGCCACCGCACAGACCACGGTCACTGCTCACCACAACGTAACCGACGCGCTTGACGGCGCGGTCGATCATGAATGGGTGGCGGTATTCCGGGTTGGCGTTGGCCAGATGACCAATCACCTGGCGGATGCGCTCCGCATAAGGACGGCTAGCAGCCATGCGCATTTGTGCCTTGCGCATTTTGCTGACCGCCACTTTTTCCATGGCGCTGGTAATCTTTTGCGTGCTTTTGATGCTCGCAATCTTACTGCGAATCTCTTTTGCGCCTGCCATGTAACACCTATCAGGTTAGCAAGCGGGAGCCTTGCGGCTCCCGCTGCGGCTTACCAGGTTTGGGTGGCCTTGAACTTCTCGATACCGGCCTTGAGGCCAGCGTCGATTTCGTCATTGAAGTCACCTTTAACGTTGATCTTGGCCATCAAATCGGCGTGATCGCGGTTGAAGAAAGCGATCAGCGCTTGTTCGAAGCTGCCGATCTTGGCGATTTCAATGTCAGTCAGGAACCCACGCTCAGCGGCATACAGCGACAGCGCCATGTCAGCGATCGACATTGGTGCGTATTGCTTCTGCTTCATCAGCTCGGTAACGCGCTGACCATGCTCAAGTTGCTTACGGGTCGCTTCGTCCAGGTCAGAAGCGAACTGGGCGAATGCTGCCAGTTCACGGTACTGGGCCAGGGCGGTACGGATACCACCG
The DNA here is from genome assembly GCF_017498305.1 of Pseudomonas sp. OA65. Lineage (NCBI taxonomy): Bacteria > Pseudomonadati > Pseudomonadota > Gammaproteobacteria > Pseudomonadales > Pseudomonadaceae > Pseudomonas > Pseudomonas sp. OA65. The sequence goes on along the minus strand of NZ_JAGDEZ010000006.1, from coordinate 145,451 downwards.
GACAGCTTCTTGATGATCTTGGTCTGAGCGGCACCACCCACACGGGATACCGAAACACCGGCGTTCACAGCAGGACGGATGCCCGAGTTGAACATGGCCGATTCCAGGAAGATCTGACCGTCGGTGATGGAGATCACGTTGGTCGGAACGAACGCGGAAACGTCGCCAGCCTGGGTTTCAATGATCGGCAGAGCGGTCAGGGAACCGGTCTTGCCAGTCACGGCGCCATTGGTGAACTTCTCTACGTACTCTTCCGAAACGCGGGATGCGCGCTCCAGCAGACGGGAGTGGAGATAGAACACGTCGCCTGGGTAGGCTTCACGGCCTGGTGGACGGCGCAGCAGCAGGGAAATCTGGCGGTAAGCCACTGCTTGCTTGGACAGATCGTCATAAACGATCAGCGCGTCTTCACCGCGGTCGCGGAAGTACTCGCCCATGGTGCAACCGGAGTACGGTGCCAGGAATTGCAGTGCGGCCGATTCCGAAGCACTGGCAGCCACGATGATCGTGTTGGCCAGGGCGCCGTTCTCTTCCAGCTTGCGAACCACGTTGGCGATGGTCGATTGCTTCTGACCGATTGCCACGTAAACGCAGAAGATGCCGCTGTTTTTCTGGTTGATGATCGCGTCGATCGCCAGAGCGGTCTTACCGATCTGACGGTCACCGATGATCAGCTCACGCTGGCCACGGCCGACAGGGATCATGGCATCGACAGCCTTGTAGCCAGTCTGTACAGGCTGGTCTACCGACTTACGCCAGATCACGCCTGGAGCAACTTTCTCGACCGCGTCGGTCTCGGTGTTGTTCAGCGGACCTTTGCCGTCAACAGGGTTACCCAGTGCGTCGACAACGCGACCCAGCAGTTCCTTACCTACCGGAACTTCGAGGATGCGGCCGGTGCACTTGGCGCTCATGCCTTCAGCCAGCGTCGTGTACGCGCCCAATACCACGGCACCTACAGAGTCTTGCTCCAGGTTGAGGGCCATACCGTAGACGCCGCCCGGAAACTCGATCATCTCGCCGTACATGACGTCGGCCAGACCGTGAATCCGCACGATGCCGTCAGATACGCTGACGACAGTGCCTTCGTTACGGGCTTGGGAGGTCACATCGAGCTTTTCGATGCGGCCCTTGATAATTTCACTTATTTCGGAAGGATTGAGTTGCTGCATTGCTCTGCTGCCCCTTCAAACTCAAGATTTCAATGCTTCGGCAAGTTTCGCGATTTTGCCGCGAATCGAGCCATCGATAACCAGGTCGCCGGCGCGGATGACAACGCCCCCAATCAGGGACTTGTCTTCCTCGACTTGCAGGCGCACTTCCCGGTTGAGTCGTGCACTGAGAACCTTGGCGAGTTTGTCTTGCTGTTCTTGGTTCAATGCGAAAGCACTGGTCACTTCCACGTCTACCGACTTCTCTTGCTCGGCCTTGTACAGGTCGAAAAGAGCGGCGATCTCCGGCAGAAGCGGGAGACGGTCGTTTTCGGCAACGACGTGAATGAAATTCTGTGCCTTGGCATCGAACTTGTCGCCGCACACGTCAATGAACGTGGCGGCCTTTTCTGCGCTCGTCAGTCGCGGGGCCTTGAGCACGCGCTGCATGGTGTCGTCTTGCGACACCGCTGCTGCCAGGCCGAGCATGGCTGACCAATTGGCCAGTTGCTGGTGGGCCTGAGCGTGCTCGAAGGCCGCCTTAGCGTAAGGTCGGGCCAACGTGGTCAGTTCTGCCATGATCGCCCTCGCTTAGATTTCAGCAGCCAGTTGGTTAACCAGCTCTGCGTGCGCGTTTTGATCGATTGTGGCACCCAGGATCTTCGAAGCACCGCCAACGGCCAGGCTACCCACTTGGGCACGCAGCGCGTCTTTGACACTGTTGAGTTCCTGTTCGATCTCGGCTTGAGCCTGAGCCTTCACACGGTCAGCTTCGACGCGAGCCTGTTCACGGGCTTCGTCGACAATCTGGGTACCGCGTTTCTTGGCTTGCTCGATGATTTCAGCTGCCTGAGCCTTCGCTTCGCGCAGTTGCTGACCCACTTTCTCATGGGCCAACTCCAGGTCGCGAGCTGCACGGCTGGCAGCGTCCAGACCATCAGCGATCTTCTTTTGACGTTCGTGCAATGCCGCAATGACCGGAGGCCATACGAACTTCATGCAGAACAGTACAAAAATCAGGAACGCAACGGACTGGCCAATCAGGGTCGCATTAATGTTCACGCCAACACCTCGCAGTTACGTTGTCCATCACACCAATCTACTCGAGACATCCGAGTAATTAGCCAGCGATTTGACCAACGAACGGGTTCGCAAAGGTGAAGAACAGCGCGATACCAACACCGATCATGGTCACGGCGTCGAGCAGACCGGCCACGATGAACATTTTGACTTGCAGCATTGGAACCATTTCTGGCTGACGCGCTGCGCCTTCCAGGAACTTGCCGCCCAACAGGCCGAAACCAATTGCGGTACCCAGTGCGCCCAGGCCGATCAACAGTGCAACAGCGATAGCGGTTAGACCAACTACAGTTTCCATCTTTCCTCCCGACTTTTACGTCGTATGGTTTAGGTTTTTTAGATTAAAGCGGTAAAACAAATCGTTTCTCAGCCCGGATGGGCTCCTTCCCGTTTGACCGGGAAGGACATCAGACTAGTCGAGACTGGCCTTAATGGTTTTCTTCGTGCGCCATCGACAGGTAGACGATGGTCAGCATCATGAAGATGAACGCCTGCAGGGTGATGATCAGGATGTGGAACACCGCCCACGCCCATTGCAGGACTACACCCAGACCGCTGAGCCACAGCAGGCCGCTGCCGAACATCACAGCGATCAGGATGAACACCAGTTCGCCGGCATACATGTTGCCGAACAGACGCAGTGCCAGAGAAATCGGCTTGGCGATCAGGGTCACGAATTCCAACAGGAAGTTCACCGGGATCAGCAGGGCTTGAACGAGGATGTTCTTGCTGCCGAACGGGTGCAGGGTCAGTTCGCCGATGAAGCCGCCGATGCCCTTGACCTTGATGCTATAGAAAATGATCAGTGCGAAAACCGAGAACGCCATGCCCAGGGTCGCGTTCGGGTCGGTGGTCGACACGGCGCGGAATGGGATGTGTGCATCGCCGGAGATCAGGATGGCCAGCTGAGGAATCCAGTCGACCGGTACCAGGTCGATGGCGTTCATCAGGAACACCCAGACGAAGATGGTCAGTGCCAGCGGTGCGATCACCGGGCTGCGGCCATGGAAGCTGTCTTTCACGCTGCCATCGACGAATTCGACCAGTACTTCAACGAAGTTCTGCAGTGCACCTGGCTGACCGGAGGTCGCCTTCTTGGCCGCCATGCGGAAAAGAAGAACGAAGATCAGGCCCAGTGCGACCGACCAGCCGAGGGTATCGACGTGGAAAGCCCAGAAGCCCATTTCCTTGGCTTCTGCTGCGGTATGGGCGAAGCCCCAGCCGCCGTTAGGTAGCTGACCGAAGGTCAGGTTCTGCAAGTGGTGCTGGATATAGCCCGAAGCGGTTGTCTCTGCCATGGTTGCCTCAAACGCCCTAAGGTCTCGAAAGTCTTGTTCTCATTAGCAGGGGAGCGAACCAGCTGACCAGTTGGGTCAGCACGAAGACGCCGAATACAGCCAGCGGCGCCAATGGCTTCACACCTGCGAACGTCAATGCAAACAGCACTGCCGTCAAAATCAGTTTCCCCGCCTCGCCGGCATAAAAAGACCGGACGATAGCCTGGGCTGCTCGGGCGCCGGAAAACCGAAAGGCCCTGTGAGCAAAGTAAATATTGGGAAGCAAGGCTATCAGGCCTCCGCAAAGCCCTGAGTATCCGGCGACGACTCCTTTCCATTGCCAGAGCGCCAATGTGGCGATCAGTACGACGGTAAATTGAGCCATCAGAACCGGGAAAACTGCCAGACGATGGAACGGCAAGCGGTTTGGCGTGCGGGTTTCCATCGCTTTTGCTCTCCAATAGTCGGCCGCCATAATTCAATAACTTGGCATAATTTGTGCCGACAAAATGCGCGCAGAGTATAGGGGCGGTTCTGCCCCTATTCAACCTTCAGGTAGTGATTTCCGACTGCGCGCTACAAGAGCAATTGTTTCAGCGAATGTGCGCGAGAACACCTTGCAGCTCATCGAGAGAGTTATAGCCAATCACCAGCTGCCCTTTGCCCTTCTTTCCGTGGCGAATCTGCACCGCAGAGCCCAGGCGCTCGGCCAGGCGCTGTTCAAGGCGGGCGATATCCGGATCAGGTTTGGGCGCTTCGACAGGGGCGGGTTTACCGCTCAACCATTGACGAACCAGTGCCTCGGTTTGGCGCACGGTAAGGCCGCGTGCGACAACATGTCGCGCCCCTTCAACCTGTTGATTTTCCGGTAAACCGAGCAATGCCCGGGCATGACCCATTTCCAGGTCGCCATGGGAGAGCATGGTCTTGATGACTTCCGGCAACGCAATCAGGCGCAACAGGTTGGCCACGGTCACGCGGGACTTGCCCACCGCCTCGGCAACTTGTTGCTGGGTCAGCTGGAACTCCTGCTGCAAGCGCTGCAGGGCCACGGCTTCCTCGATCGGGTTGAGGTCTTCACGCTGGATGTTCTCGATCAACGCCATGGCGATGGCCGTTTCATCCGGGACGTCGCGAACCATTGCCGGGATGGTTTCCTGGCCGGCCTGCTGGCTCGCGCGCCAGCGGCGTTCGCCGGCGATGATCTCGAAGCGGCCATTGGCGATCGGCCGGACCACGATCGGCTGCATCACGCCCTGGCTCTTGATCGATTGGGCCAATTCTTCCAGCGCCTGCGGGTCCATGTCCCGGCGCGGCTGGTATTTGCCGCGCTGGATCAGGTCCAGGGGCAGGTGCTGCAGCTCGCGCTGGTCGGCCTGCACGGCCTGTTCTTCCAGCGAACTGACGGTCGGACCGCTGAGCAGTGCATCCAGTCCACGTCCGAGACCTCGTTTCTTGACGGCCATGGGGTTTCCTTAAGTTGGCTGGGCTGCAGCGGTGCGTGGGTTGCGGCGCTGACGGCGAACCATCTCGCCCGCCAGGGCCAGGTAAGCCAGCGCACCACGGGATTGTTTGTCGTAGGCCAGGGCCGGCATGCCGTAGCTCGGGGCTTCGGCCAGGCGGATGTTACGCGGGATGACCGTGTCGTAGAGCTGCTCGCCGAAGTGTTCCTTGAGCTGGGCCGAAACGTCGTTCATCAGGCTCAGGCGCGGGTCATACATGGTCCGCAGCAGGCCTTCGACCTTCAGTTCCGGGTTCAGCAGTTCGGCGATGCGCTTGATGTTATCCACAAGGTCGCTCAACCCTTCCAGGGCGAAGTACTCGCACTGCATGGGGATAATGACCCCATCGGCTGCCACAAGGGCGTTGAGGGTCAGCATCGACAGCGACGGCGGGCAATCGATCAGGATGTAGTCGTAGTTTTCCCGGATCGGCGCCAAGGCGCTGCGCAGGCGGCTTTCCTTCATCTGCATTTCCAGCAGCACCACTTCGGCCGCCGTCAGGTCACGGTTGGCCGGCAGCAGTTGATAACCGCCGTGTTCGGAGAAGTGCATGGCCTGGCCCAGATCGCATTCGCCGATCAGGACGTCGTAGATGGAGTTTTCCAGGCCATGCTTATCCACACCGCTGCCCATGGTGGCGTTGCCCTGTGGATCGAGATCGATCAACAGCACCCGGCGCTTGGTCGCGACCAGGGATGCTGCGAGGTTGATGCAGGTGGTGGTCTTGCCCACACCACCTTTCTGGTTCGCTATCGCGAATACCTTAGCCATTCTTGCTTGTGTTCCCAATCATGCCGTGCGGCGCAGTATCAGCAGATGGCGTTGGCCTTGGCAACCAGGTACGGCCAAGGCGTGTTCGCTATCGAGGTGGAAGTCTGCCGGCAATGCTACCAGCTCATCGGCCGGATGAACGCCCTTCATTGCCAGCCAGCGCGTATCGGCGTCGCCCAGGTGGCGAGTCCAGTTGCTGAAGTTCTCCATGCTGCTGAACGCCCGGGAAATGATTCCATTGAACGGCTCGGCAGGCTGGAATGCTTCGACACGGCTGTGGATAACTTGCAAGTTATCCAGTTTGAGTTCGAGTTTGACCTGGGTCAGGAAACGGGTTTTCTTGCCGTTGCTGTCCAAACAGGTCACTTGCGACTCGGGAAACAGGATGGCCAGCGGGATCCCCGGCATGCCGCCGCCGCTGCCGACATCCAGCCAGCGACCATTTTCGATGAAGGACATGACGCTGAGGCTGTCGAGCAAATGCCGTGAGACCATTTCATCCGGATCGCGCACGGCGGTCAGGTTGTAGGCCTTGTTCCATTTGATCAACAGCGCCAGATAACCCAGCAACTGCGCGTGCTGGGCTTCGGTCAGGCTGACGCCGAGCTGACGGGCACCTGTGGATAACTCTTCAGCGTGTTGCGAGGTGACCATCGAACTCAAGCGCTTTGCTCCAACTGGCGGCCCGCGCCGCGTTTTTTCAAATGAATCATCAACAGGGAAATCGCCGCCGGCGTGACGCCTGGAATGCGCGAGGCCTGGCCCAGGGTTTCTGGACGGGTCGCACCGAGCTTGCCCTGGATTTCTTTCGACAACCCGGAAATGCCGGTGTAATCGATATCCACAGGCAGCTTGGTGTCTTCGCTAGCGCGCAGGCGGGCGATTTCGTCCTGCTGGCGGTCGATGTAACCGGCGTATTTGGTCTTGATCTCGACCTGCTCGGCCACTTGCGGATCTTCAGCGCCCTGACCGGTCACTTCCACCAGCCCGGCGTAATCGATTTCCGGGCGGCTCAAGAGGTTCAGCAGGTTGTATTCGTGGGTCAGCGGCGTGCCGAATTTCGCCGCGATGGCATCGCCCTGCTCAGTACCGGGACGCACCCAGGTGCTTTTCAGGCGTTGCTCTTCCAGCTCAATACTCTCGCGTTTCTTGCAGAACGCGGCCCAGCGCGCGTCATCCACCAACCCCAGCTCGCGACCTTTCTCGGTCAGGCGCAGGTCGGCGTTGTCTTCACGCAGGATCAGGCGATATTCGGCCCGGGAGGTGAACATCCGATACGGTTCCTGGGTACCCAGGGTAATCAGGTCATCCACCAGCACACCGATGTACGCCTCATCGCGACGCGGGCACCAGGCTTCCTTGCCCTTGGCGAGCAGTGCGGCATTGACGCCGGCGAGCAAACCCTGGGCACCCGCTTCTTCGTAACCGGTAGTGCCGTTGATCTGCCCGGCGAAGAACAGACCGCCAATAACTTTGGTTTCCAGGCTGTACTTCAGATCGCGCGGATCGAAGTAGTCGTACTCGATCGCATAACCCGGCCGCACGATGTGCGCGTTCTCCATGCCACGGATCGATTGCACGATCTGCAATTGCACGTCGAACGGCAGGCTTGTGGATATCCCGTTCGGATACAGCTCATGGGTAGTCAAACCTTCCGGTTCGATGAATACCTGGTGGCTTTCCTTGTCGGCAAAGCGATGGATCTTGTCTTCGATCGACGGGCAATAGCGCGGGCCAACACCTTCGATTTCACCGGCAGCGGAATACATCGGCGAACGATCGAGGTTCGCCGCGATGATTTCGTGGGTGCGAGCGTTGGTATGGGTGATCCAGCAGCTGACTTGCCGTGGATGCTGTTCCTTGTTGCCCATGAACGACATCACCGGGATCGGGGTATCGCCAGGCTGCTCGGTCATCACCGAGAAATCCACCGACTTGCCGTCGATGCGAGGTGGCGTACCGGTTTTCAGGCGCCCGACACGCAATGGCAACTCACGCAGACGGTGGGCCAGAGCAATCGAGGGCGGATCACCGGCGCGACCGCCGGAAAAATTCTGCAAGCCGATGTGGATAAGTCCGCCGAGGAAGGTCCCGGTGGTCAACACCACGCAATCTGCGAAGAAACGCAGGCCCATTTGTGTGACGACACCGCGTACACGGTCCTGCTCGACGATCAGGTCATCGGCTGCTTGTTGAAATATCCACAGGTTCGGCTGGTTTTCCAGGATTTCACGGACAGCGGCCTTGTACAGGACGCGGTCGGCCTGGGCGCGAGTAGCGCGCACGGCCGGGCCCTTACGGCTGTTCAATACGCGAAACTGGATACCACCTTTATCGGTGGCCATGGCCATCGCACCGCCAAGGGCATCGATTTCCTTGACCAGGTGGCTTTTGCCGATCCCACCAATGGCAGGGTTGCAGCTCATGGCGCCAAGGGTTTCCACGTTATGCGTCAGCAACAGGGTTTTTGCCCCCATGCGTGCTGATGCAAGTGCTGCCTCGGTACCGGCATGACCGCCGCCGATGACGATCACTTCAAAACGGGAAGGGAAATCCACCACGCACCTCGTGCCTGCTTTATTCAGGTAATTCGGAAATAGGTTTTGAGTCTGGTCCTGAGCGTTTTTCGAACCAGGTCGGCAAGTATAGGGACTTCGCCCTTTCTAAAGAACCCTTTGCACAAAATTTAACCAGCTGTGGAGAACTCGCGGTTAAAAAAATAAAAAAGAAAGAAATTTATAAAATCTTTGTTTTTATGTTTATTCTTACTGCCCTACCTTTCTGTGGATAACGTTCTGTAGGCCTTGAATTACCTTATGTACAGAGATTCAAAACCCTGTGGTCATGTGGCAATGAGGGGCTTGGATAACCGGTGTAAGCCTGTGGATGAATGGGGTGGTTATCCACAGGGGCATTTATCTTCAGTTTTGAAGGAGGTTTATCAACCGACCTCAGTGGCAGTTATTCACAGGGCTTAATCCATAGAAAACAGCCGCTACCTGGTCACAGCAGCGTCCACAGGCAAGCCGCCATCAAGGGCAATCGGGTCAAAAAGAGAGGAGGGACCGGGTTTGTGTTGCGCTCGATAGGCTTTCGAGGACAAACCCGGTTGCAAAGACGTAATGTGGTTGCTGAAGAACGATAGGCCTGTGGCCAGAGATTGCTCCCGCTGGGTCGCGAAGCGGCCCCAAAACCTGCCGAATCCGGAGTACCTGACACACCGCACCCGCCGGTTTACGACTGCTTCGCAGCTGAGCGGGAGCAAGCTCCCTCGCCACGGGTTCGTCGTCAGTCCGGTGGGGTTATTTACCGATGCAGAAGCTGGAAAAGATTCGTCCCAGCAGGTCATCGGAGCTGAAGGCACCGGTAATTTCCCCCAGGGACTGTTGCGCCTGGCGCAAATCTTCAGCCAACAACTCCCCAGCCCCTGCCAAGGTCAGCTGCGCGCGACCGTGTTCGAGGGCCGTGCTGGCATGGCGCAACGCTTCAAGATGCCGCCGGCGGGCACTGAAGCTGCTTTCCGAGGTCTGTTCATAGCCCATGCAGGCCTTGAGATGCTCGCGCAGCAGCTCCAGGCCTTCACCCGCCGACTTCGCGCTCAGGCTGATGGTCACGTGGCCGTCGTTGCTGACCTCAAGGACAATCGCCTCTCCGGTCAGGTCGGCCTTGTTGCGAATCAGCGTGACTTTCGCGGGATCCGGACGGACCTCGAGGAATTCCGGCCACAAGGCAAAGGGATCGTCCGCTTCCGGTGCGGTGGCATCCACCACCAGCAATACCCGGTCGGCTTCACCGATGGCCTTGAGTGCCCGTTCAACGCCAATTTTTTCCACATGGTCCTCGGTGTCGCGCAAACCGGCGGTATCCACAACGTGCAGCGGCATGCCGTCGATGTGGATATGTTCACGGAGGATGTCCCGGGTGGTGCCGGCGATCTCGGTGACGATCGCGGCCTCGCGGCCGGCCAGGGCATTCAATAGGCTGGACTTGCCGGCATTCGGTCGTCCAGCGATCACAACCGTCATCCCGTCGCGCAACAAGGCACCCTGCCCGGCTTCGCGTAGTACTGTGGATAACTCATCGCGCACTTTATCGAGCATGCTCAGCACATGGCCATCGGCGAGGAAGTCGATTTCCTCCTCCGGAAAGTCGATGGCGGCTTCGACGTATATCCGCAGCCCGATCAATTGTTCGGTGAGGTTATGCACACGCTGGGAAAACGCCCCCTGCAAGGAACGCAAGGCGTTGCGGGCGGCCTGTGCGGAACTGGCTTCGATCAGATCGGCAATCGCCTCGGCCTGGGCCAGGTCGAGCTTGTCGTTGAGAAAAGCGCGTTCACTGAATTCCCCCGGCCTGGCCAGGCGACAGCCCAGTTCAAGGCAACGCTTGAGCAGCATGTCCTGCACGACGGGGCCACCGTGCCCTTGCAGTTCCAGCACGTCTTCGCCCGTGAACGAATTCGGTCCCGGGAAATACAAGGCCAGCCCTTCGTCGAGCACCTGCTGGTCGTCACTGAAAAACGGGCCGTAGTGGGCGAACCGCGGTTTGAGTTCTCGACCGCTGATGGCTTTGGCCGCAACCTTGGCCAACGGGCCGGAAATACGGACGATGCCGACACCACCACGACCTTGGGCGGTGGCGACGGCGGCGATGGTTTCACGCGGTGCGCTCATAAACCGGTATCCAGACAAAAGTGGCAGATAGCAAAACGCCCCACTAGGGGGCGTTTTGTGTGGTTATCCACAGAGCAAGTTACGCCTCGGCTTTTTTCGTCGCCGCTTCGATCTTACGTGTGATGTACCACTGCTGAGTGATGGACAACACGTTGTTCACAACCCAGTACAGCACAAGACCCGCCGGGAACCACAGGAAGAAGAAGGTGAAGATGATTGGCATCATTTTCATGACCTTCGCCTGCATCGGATCCGGTGGCGTTGGGTTCAGCTGCTGCTGGATGAACATGGTCGCGCCCATGATGATCGGCAGGATGAAGAACGGATCCTTGATCGACAGGTCAGTAATCCACAGCATGAACGGTGCCTGACGCATCTCCACGCTTTCCAGCAGAACCCAGTAAAGCGCGAGGAACACAGGCATCTGTACGAGAATCGGCAAGCAACCACCCAGCGGGTTGATCTTTTCTTTCTTGTACAGCTCCATCATGGCCTGGGACATTTTCTGCCGGTCATCGCCATGTTGTTCTTTCAGGGCGGCCAGTTTCGGTGCCACTGCACGCATGCGCGCCATCGACTTGTAGCTGGCGGCCGACAATGGGAAGAAGATCCCCTTGATCAGCATGGTCAGGAAAATGATCGACCAACCCCAGTTGCCGACAAGGCTGTGGATATGTTGCAGCAGCCAGAAGATAGGCTGGGCAATGAACCACAGGAAGCCATAGTCAACGGTCAGTTCCAGGCCTGGGGACAACTCTTTCAGCACGGCCTGGCTTTTTGGACCGGCGTACAGGACGGCACTGGTTTCGGCTTTTGCACCGGGCGCGGCAGTCAATGTCGGGCCGGTGTAACCGATGATGAAGTTGCCTTTGCTGTCTTTACGCGTCTGGACGACGTTGCTGTCGCCTTTCTGCGGGATCCAAGCTGTTACAAAATAGTGCTGCAGCCAGGCAACCCAGCCACCTTGGACAGTTTCCTTCAACTGAGCCTTGTCCATGTCTTTCATGGACACTTTCTTGTACGGCTCCGAACTTGTCCACAGGGCGGCGCCCAGGTAAGTCGCGGTGCCGGTGGCGGTGCTCGAGGAAGGATCGTCGCTGGCGTCACGCTTGAGTTGCGCGAATATCGCGCCGGACCAAGGCTGGGCGCTCTGGTTGTCGATCAGGTAAGAGACGGTTACGTCGTACATCCCACGTTTCACCGTGAAACGCTTGATGTAGTTGACGCCGTCCTTGCTGAACTTCAGGTCCACGACCAGTTGGTCCTGACCGTCAGCCAGTTGATAAGTCTTCTTCTCGGTAGAGTAGATCGGGCGACCGGCCGGGTTCGAATCCGGACCGTTGGTACCGATCAGGCCACTTTGGGCCAGATAGGTGCGCTCGTTACCGTTGTCGAACAACTGGAACGGGATTTCCGGATGATCCTGGCGACGTGGGTACAGCGGCAGTTTCAGCTGGGCGACGTCACCACCTTGTGGATCGATTGCCAGCTCGAGCACGTCCGTTTTGATCTGGATGAGATCTTTGCTTACGGCCACGGGGGCTTCGGCAGGAGCGCTGGTATCGCTAGCCGCGCGTGGGATGTCGTCATTGCTGGCAGCGTTGTTGCCAACTGGAGCATCCGGCAGGCTCGGTGCGGTATTGCTGGCTGCAACATTCTGAGTCGGCAGGGCAGCCTGGCCATAGTCCTGGTTCCATTTAAGGACCATGACGTAGGACACGATTGCCAGGGCGACGATCAGGATCGTGCGTTTGATATCCATGATTACTCGGCCATCGAAGAAGAACGGGAGGTAGGGATAGGCGGAACCGGGTCATAACCGCCGGGATTCCACGGATGACAGCGACCTAAACGACGAAAGGTCAGCCAGCCACCGCGCAGGAGGCCATGATTTTCTATGGCTTCGTACGCGTAGCAGGAACAACTGGGGTAGAAACGACAGTGACTGGCCATCAAAGGACTAATGGCATAGCGATAAAACTGGATCGGAACGAGTGCCAGTTTACGCATCGGGACTGTCTACCCCTACAGTTTCGGTGTTGACTGCTGGTACTGGCTTGTTGCGCGCCAGACGCTTCCAGAGTTTGCCGAAATGCTGAATCAATTCGGGGTTTTCTACGTCACCCAAACCTTTGCGCGCGACGATAACGATGTCCCATCCGACCAGTGAATCCTGGTTCAGGCGAAACGATTCGCGCATCAGACGTTTGAGGCGATTGCGCTGAACGGAGAGCTTGACGCTCTTTTTCCCGATGACCAGCCCGAGACGGGGGTGATCGAGATCGTTGCTGCGCGCAAGGAGCAGGAGATTTTTCCCCGGAACCTTGCCGGTAGGGGAGTCAAAGACTGCCTTGAAATGCCGGGGTGTAAGCAGACGCTTTTCCCGGCTGAAGTCCTGACTCACCTCCAGTGCCGGATTATCAAACTGCCAGACGCGCACGACCTTTGGCGCGACGACGCGACAGGACGGCACGACCGTTCTTGGTAGCCATGCGAGCACGGAAACCGTGGGTACGAGCGCGTTTGATAGTGCTTGGTTGGAAAGTACGTTTCATGTCGTGTTACCTGGTTCGTCCACAACGGGCCGGAATGGCCCCCGTTTTAAGAGACCGGGGATTCTAGAGAAAGCAAGCCTCTAGGTCAATTTCCAACCAGCGTTTCCTTTAAATAGATGTCCAGGCGCTTTTGGCGGATTCATCACACAGCGCTAGATATAGAAATAAAGAAGGGAATTATTTAAAGCTTTTCTGTAAAGCTTATAAAAGCTAGGCCGCCACTTGTCTGTGGATAACTAGGTCAAGGCCTTGTAATCCGCCATGTACAGAGAATGACAACTACGCGGGAAAGCAGTGACCAGCCTGTGCTGCGCTGTCGGATAACCTGTGGGTGGAATGCAGGGTTATCCACAGGCCGGTTATCCACTGAGTTTCGCCCCCAGTTGTGCAACGACCTCAGGCACGGTTATCCACAGAGCTTATCCACCGACCGCTGGTCGTCTTTCTCTCGGTTAACGCACTGATAAATCATGGCCGATGAGCAAGCTGCGTGTGGATAAGTGCACGTCTGCTCGCTACAATGGCCGCTTGTTTTTGCCTCACCGGCTTTCAACTTAGGGGATATCCGTGTCAGTGGAACTTTGGCAGCAGTGCGTGGAGCTTTTGCGCGATGAGCTGCCTGCCCAACAATTCAACACTTGGATCCGTCCACTACAGGTCGAAGCCGAAGGCGACGAGTTGCGTGTCTATGCACCGAACCGTTTCGTTCTCGACTGGGTCAACGAAAAGTACCTGGGCCGGGTCATGGAACTGCTCGACGAGCATGGCAATGGCATGGCGCCAGCGTTGTCCTTATTAATAGGCAGCAAACGCAGCTCGGCACCTCGCGCCGCGCCCAATGCGCCGCTGGCCGCCGCCGCGTCACAGGCCCAACAGTCTGCGCCGGCACCGGTCAACAACCATGCCGCCCCGACGCCCGCGCCTGCCCCGAGCAAACGCAACACACAAAAAGTCGCCGAGGTCAGCGAAGAGCCGTCCCGGGACAGCTTCGACCCCATGGCTGGTGCCAGCTCCCAGCAGGCTCCGGTGCGTGCCGAACAGCGCACCGTCCAGGTCGAAGGTGCGCTCAAGCACACCAGCTACCTGAACCGGACCTTTACCTTCGAGAACTTCGTCGAAGGTAAATCCAACCAACTGGCCCGCGCGGCGGCCTGGCAGGTGGCGGACAACCCCAAGCATGGCTACAACCCGCTCTTCCTGTATGGCGGCGTAGGCTTGGGTAAGACTCACTTGATGCACGCGGTGGGCAACCACTTATTAAAGAAGAATCCGAATGCCAAGGTCGTGTACCTGCATTCCGAGCGTTTCGTGGCCGACATGGTCAAGGCGCTGCAACTGAACGCCATCAACGAGTTCAAGCGTTTCTACCGTTCGGTGGATGCCTTGCTGATCGACGACATTCAGTTCTTCGCTCGCAAGGAACGCTCCCAGGAAGAGTTTTTCCACACCTTCAACGCATTGCTTGAAGGCGGGCAGCAGGTCATTCTCACCAGTGACCGTTACCCGAAAGAGATCGAAGGCCTTGAGGAACGCCTCAAGTCGCGCTTCGGCTGGGGCCTGACGGTGGCCGTCGAGCCGCCGGAACTGGAAACCCGGGTCGCGATCCTGATGAAAAAAGCCGACCAGGCCAAGGTCGAGTTGCCTCACGATGCGGCTTTCTTCATTGCCCAGCGTATTCGCTCGAACGTGCGTGAACTCGAAGGCGCTCTCAAGCGGGTGATCGCCCACTCGCACTTCATGGGCCGCGATATCACCATCGAGCTGATTCGCGAATCCTTGAAGGACCTGCTGGCGCTCCAGGACAAATTGGTTTCTGTGGATAACATTCAGCGAACGGTTGCCGAATACTACAAAATCAAGATCTCCGACCTGCTGTCCAAACGCCGTTCGCGTTCGGTGGCACGTCCGCGCCAGGTGGCCATGGCCCTGTCCAAGGAACTGACTAACCACAGCCTGCCGGAAATCGGCGATGTGTTTGGCGGACGCGACCACACCACCGTGTTGCACGCCTGCCGCAAGATCAACGAACTTAAGGAATCCGACGCGGACATCCGCGAGGACTACAAGAACCTGCTGCGTACACTGACCACTTGATGACCACCAGCGCAGCTTATTAAGGCAAGGGACTAGACCATGCATTTCACCATTCAACGCGAAGCCCTGTTGAAACCCCTGCAACTGGTCGCAGGCGTCGTCGAACGCCGCCAGACCTTGCCGGTACTTTCCAACGTGCTGCTGGTTGTCGAAGGCCAGCAACTGTCGCTGACCGGTACCGACCTGGAAGTCGAGCTGGTCGGTCGTGTGCAGCTTGAAGAACCGGCCGATCCGGGTTCCATCACCGTGCCGGCGCGCAAGCTGATGGACATCTGCAAGAGCCTGCCCAACGATGCGCTGATCGACATCAAGGTCGATGAGCAGAAGCTCGTGGTCAAGGCCGGTCGTAGCCGTTTCACGTTGTCCACACTGCCCGCCAACGATTTCCCGACCGTTGAAGAAGGCCCGGGTTCGCTGACCTGTAGCCTGGACCAGAGCAAATTGCGTCGTTTGATCGAACGCACCAGTTTCGCCATGGCCCAGCAGGACGTGCGTTATTACCTCAACGGCATGCTCCTGGAAGTCTCCGCTGGCGTTATCCGCGCCGTCGCCACCGACGGGCACCGCCTGGCCATGTGCTCGATGCAGGCCGATATCGGTCAGCCGGATCGCCATCAGGTGATCGTGCCGCGTAAAGGTATCCTGGAGCTGGCCCGTCTGCTGACCGAGCCGGACGGCAACGTCAGCATCGTGCTGGGCCAACACCACATCCGCGCCACTACCGGCGAGTTCACCTTCACGTCGAAGCTGGTGGACGGCAAGTTCCCGGACTACGAGCGCGTGCTGCCAAAAGGTGGCGACAAGCTGGTATTGGGCGATCGCCAAGCGCTGCGCGAAGCCTTCAGCCGTACCGCGATCTTGTCCAACGAGAAGTACCGTGGCATTCGTCTGCAACTGGCCAATGGTCAGCTGAAGATCCAGGCGAACAACCCGGAGCAGGAAGAAGCGGAAGAAGAAGTGGGCGTTGAGTACAACGGCGGCTCCCTGGAAATCGGCTTCAACGTCAGCTATCTGCTGGACGTGCTGGGCGTGATGACTACCGAGCAAGTGCGTCTGATCCTGTCCGACTCCAACAGCAGTGCGCTGGTGCAAGAGTCCGACAACGACGACTCGGCTTACGTTGTCATGCCGATGCGTCTGTAATCAGAATCAGCTAGATGTCCTTAAGTCGCGTCTCGGTCACCGCGGTGCGCAATCTGCACCCGGTGACCTTCTCCCCTTCCCCCCGCATCAATATCCTTTACGGCGCCAACGGCAGCGGCAAAACCAGCGTCCTGGAAGCCGTGCACCTGCTCGGGCTTGCCCGTTCGTTTCGCAGCACCCGCCTGTTACCGGTCATCCAGTACGATCAACTGGCGTGCACGGTGTTCGGCCAGGTGGAACTGGCGGAAGGCGGCCATAGCGCCCTGGGGATCTCGCGGGACCGGCAAGGCGAGTTCCAGATCCGCATCGATGGGCAGAACGCTCGCAGCGCAGCACAGCTGGCGGAGATCCTGCCGTTGCAGTTGATCAACCCGGACAGCTTCCGTCTGCTGGAGGGCGCACCGAAGATTCGCCGGCAATTTCTCGACTGGGGCGTGTTCCACGTGGAACCGCGCTTCATGACGACTTGGCAACGCCTGCAGAAGGCGCTGCGCCAGCGAAACTCTTGGCTGCGACATGGTACACTTGACGCCGTTTCGCAAGCGGTTTGGGACAGGGAACTGTGCCAGGCCAGCGCTGAAATCGATGAATACCGCCGCGCTTACATCAAAGCCTTGAAACCGGTCTTCGAGCAGACCTTGAGCGAACTGGTTGAGCTTGAGGGCCTGACGCTCAGCTATTACCGAGGCTGGGACAAGGACCGGGAACTGAGCACCGTGTTGGCTGGCTCGCTGCAGCGGGACCAGCAGATGGGCCATACCCAGGCCGGACCACAACGTGCTGACTTGCGCCTCAGATTGGGCGCACATAACGCCGCGGACATCTTGTCCCGGGGGCAGCAGAAGTTGGTGGTGTGTGCCTTGCGTATCGCCCAGGGGCATCTGGTCAGCCAGGCCCGTCGCGGTCAGTGTATTTATCTGGTGGATGACTTGCCGTCCGAGCTGGACGAAGCCCACCGTCGCGCGCTGTGCCGCTTGCTGGAAGACTTACGCTGCCAGGTGTTCATCACCTGTGTAGACCACGAATTATTGAGGGAAGGCTGGCAGACGGAAACGCCAGTCGCTCTGTTCCACGTGGAACAGGGCCGTATCACCCAGACCCACGACCATCGGGAGTGAAGGCATTGAGCGAAGAAAATACGTACGACTCAACGAGCATTAAAGTGCTGAAAGGCCTGGATGCCGTACGCAAACGTCCCGGTATGTACATTGGTGACACCGACGATGGCAGCGGTCTGCACCACATGGTGTTCGAGGTGGTCGACAACTCCATCGACGAAGCCCTCGCCGGCCATTGCGACGACATCAGCATCATCATCCACCCGGATGAGTCCATCACCGTTCGCGACAACGGCCGTGGCATCCCGGTAGACGTGCACAAAGAGGAAGGCGTTTCCGCCGCCGAGGTCATCATGACCGTCCTCCACGCCGGCGGTAAGTTCGACGACAACTCCTACAAGGTCTCCGGCGGTCTGCACGGCGTCGGTGTATCGGTGGTGAACGCACTGTCTGAACAACTGGTTCTGACTGTTCGCCGCAGTGGCAAGATCTGGGAACAGACCTACGTCCACGGCGTGCCCCAGGCACCGATGGCGATCGTTGGTGACAGCGAGTCCACCGGCACCCAGATCCATTTCAAGGCCTCGAGCGAAACCTTCAAGAATATCCATTTCAGCTGGGACATCCTGGCCAAGCGGATTCGTGAACTGTCCTTCCTCAACTCCGGTGTCGGCATCGTCCTCAAGGACGAGCGCAGCGGCAAGGAAGAGCTGTTCAAGTACGAAGGTGGCTTGCGCGCGTTCGTTGAATACCTGAACACCAACAAGACCGCGGTCAACCAGGTGTTCCACTTCAATGTCCAGCGTGAAGACGGCATCGGCGTGGAAATCGCCCTGCAGTGGAACGACAGCTTCAACGAGAACCTGTTGTGCTTCACCAATAACATTCCGCAGCGTGACGGCGGTACCCACCTGGTGGGCTTCCGTTCGGCGCTGACCCGTAACCTGAACAACTACATCGAACAGGAAGGCCTGGCGAAGAAGCATAAAGTCGCCACCACCGGTGACGATGCCCGTGAAGGCCTGACCGCGATCATTTCGGTAAAGGTGCCGGATCCGAAGTTCAGTTCCCAGACCAAGGACAAACTGGTGTCTTCCGAAGTGAAGACCGCCGTTGAACAGGAAATGGGCAAGTACTTCTCCGATTTCCTGCTGGAGAACCCGAACGAAGCCAAGCTGGTCGTCGGCAAGATGATCGACGCCGCCCGTGCCCGTGAAGCGGCGCGCAAGGCCCGTGAGATGACCCGCCGTAAAGGCGCGCTGGACATCGCCGGCCTGCCGGGCAAACTGGCTGACTGCCAGGAAAAGGACCCTGCCCTGTCCGAACTGTACCTCGTGGAAGGTGACTCTGCTGGCGGTTCCGCCAAGCAGGGTCGCAACCGTCGCACCCAGGCCATCCTGCCGCTCAAGGGCAAGATCCTCAATGTCGAGAAGGCGCGCTTCGACAAGATGATTTCCTCCCAGGAAGTCGGCACCTTGATCACGGCGTTGGGCTGCGGCATTGGCCGCGAAGAGTACAACATCGACAAGCTGCGCTATCACAACATCATCATCATGACCGATGCTGACGTCGACGGTTCGCACATCCGTACCCTGCTGCTGACGTTCTTCTTCCGTCAGTTGCCGGAGCTGATCGAGCGCGGGTACATCTATATCGCCCAGCCGCCGCTGTACAAGGTCAAGAAAGGCAAGCAAGAGCAATACATCAAAGACGACGACGCCATGGAAGAGTACATGACGCAGTCGGCCCTGGAAGACGCGAGCCTGCACCTGAACGAAGATGCCCCAGGCATTTCCGGCGAAGCCCTTGAGCGCCTGGTCAACGACTTCCGCCTGGTGATGAAGACCCTCAAGCGCCTGTCGCGCCTGTACCCCCAGGAACTGACCGAGCACTTCATCTACCTGCCAGCCGTGAGCGTGGAGCAACTGTCCGATCACGCAGCGATGCAGGATTGGCTGGCCCAGTACGAAGTACGCCTGCGCACGGTTGAGAAATCCGGCCTGGTCTACAAAGCCAGCCTGCGTGAAGACCGTGAACGTAACGTCTGGCTGCCGGAGGTCGAACTGATCTCCCACGGCCTGTCGAACTACGTCACCTTCAACCGCGACTTCTTCGGCAGCAACGACTACAAGACCGTGGTTTCCCTCGGCGCGCAATTGAGCACGCTGCTGGACGAAGGTGCCTACATCCAACGTGGCGAACGCAAGAAAGCCGTGACCGAGTTCAAGGAAGCCCTTGAGTGGCTGATGGCCGAAAGCACCAAGCGCCACACCATCCAGCGATACAAAGGTCTGGGTGAGATGAACCCGGATCAGCTGTGGGAAACCACCATGGACCCAGGCTCGCGCCGGATGCTGAAAGTCACTATTGAAGACGCCATTGGCGCGGACCAGATCTTCAACACCTTGATGGGTGATGCGGTCGAGCCTCGTCGTGACTTCATCGAGAGCAACGCGCTGGCGGTGTCCAACCTGGATTTCTGATTCTTCAGCGCTCCGCTCCTACAAAAGCCAACGCACATGCGTTGGCTTTTTTTTACGCTCGAAAAATATCCGCGTCCTTTAAGACTCATCGGTCACAAACGGGGTAGCTGGGTAACACCCTGGCACAAAGCCTTCATTCTCAATGGGTTAGGAATCTGTGAAGAGCCCCGGCTACCGGGGTCCTCAGGTTTTCTGGCGTAAAACTTGCGTGTTTAATAACTTACACATCGTTTTTTTAAATTTACAGAAAACGATGGGATCGAGGTGGTACGAATAAATCCAAATGCCAAGGGTTGTCTCAATGAGTGGTACGCAAACTTCCGATAATCTGACGCAAGGGCTCAAGCCCCGTCATGTGACGATGCTTTCCATCGCCGGGGTGATTGGCGCCGGTCTGTTCGTCGGTTCCGGCCACGCGATCGCTGCGGCCGGTCCCGCCGTGCTGCTGGCCTACGCTGCCGCAGGTGCTTTGGTGGTGCTGGTGATGCGGATGCTCGGCGAAATGGCGGTGGCCTCGCCGGACACCGGCTCCTTCTCGACGTATGCGGACCGTGCGATTGGGCACTGGGCCGGTTTCACCATCGGCTGGCTCTACTGGTGGTTCTGGGTCCTGGTGATTCCGCTGGAGGCCAATGCTGCCGCAACGATTCTGCATGCGTGGTTCCCGGACGTTGCAATCTGGGCGTTCACGCTGGTCATTACCCTGCTGTTGACGGTCACCAACCTGTTCAGCGTGAAGAATTACGGCGAGTTCGAATTCTGGTTCGCCCTGGTCAAGGTGCTGGCGATCATCGGCTTCATCGGGTTGGGTGTGATGGCGATCTTTGGTTTTCTGCCCACCAGCCAGGTCAGCGGCGTTTCGCACCTGTTCGACACCCAGGGCTTTCTTCCCAACGGTATGGGCGCGGTGCTAGGGGCGATCCTGACTACCATGTTTTCGTTCATGGGCACCGAGATCGTGACCATCGCCGCGGCCGAATCGAAGAACCCTGGCCAGCAGATTTCCAAGGCGACCAACTCGGTAATCTGGCGGATCGGCTTGTTCTACCTCGTCTCCATCTTCATCGTCGTGGCCTTGGTGCCCTGGAACGACCCGCTCCTGGCCAGCGTTGGTTCCTACCAGACGGTGCTGGAGCGCATGGGCATTCCCAATGCCAAGTTGATCGTCGACATCGTGGTGTTGGTGGCGGTCACCAGTTGCTTGAACTCGGCCCTGTATACGGCGTCCCGGATGATGTTCTCGTTGGGCAAGCGCGGTGATGCACCGGCCGTGTCCCAGCGCACCAATAAAAGTGGCACGCCTTATTGGGCGGTGATGCTGTCGACCGCTGCGGCCTTCCTCGCGGTGTTTGCCAACTACGTGGCACCGGCGGCGGTCTTCGAGTTCCTACTGGCCAGTTCGGGTGCGATTGCGTTGTTGGTTTACCTGGTCATCGCGGTTTCGCAGCTGCGTATGCGCAAGCAACGCATGGCCCGTGGTGAAAAAATCGCCTTCAGCATGTGGCTGTTCCCCTGCCTGACCTACGCGGTGATTATCTTCATCGTCGGGGCCCTGACCATCATGCTGTTCCAGGAAGCCCACCGTGTGGAAATCCTGGCGACGGGGCTACTCAGCGTGCTGGTGGTCGTGTCCGGATTGCTGATACAGCGCCGCCGGGTCACAAAGGCAGGAAGCCTGGTGCGGACGGTCAGCTGATATCCATTGTGGCGAGGGGATTTATCCCCGCTGGGCTGCGCAGCAGCCCCAAGCCAGGCAACTCAGTGTGACAGGAAGATTGAGTTCATTGCTTTAGGGCTGCTACGCAGCCCAGCGGGGATAAATCCCCTCGCCACGGATGTAATCAAATACTAACTTGCGACAGAGGCCTCACTCCCCGCCGCCACACTCTCCAACCGATATCCATACCCGTAAATCGTCAGCAACTGCCAACCCCGATCCGCCGTCAGCCCGAGCTTGTTGCGCAGACGATAGATGTGGGTGTCGAGCGGGCGGGACGAGGTCATTTCCTCGTGGGTCCAGAAGCGTTCGTAGAAGTATTCCCGGGATAGCGGCCGGCCCAGGTTGGCGAACAGGCAGCGGGCCAGGCGGTATTCCCGTTCGGTCAGGCTGATGGGGATGCCGGCGCGGGTGATGGTCAGTTCGGCGTCGTCGAACGCCAGGTCGTTGAACACCAGCACGTCGCTGGTGGGCGCGCGTTGCAGGTTATGACGGCGCAGCACAGCGGTGACGCGGGCCTTGAGCTCGTTGGGCCTGAAGGGTTTGCTCACGTAGTCGTCGGCACCGGCGTTGAGGGCCTGGACGATATCGTGCTCACCGTCGCGGCTGGTCAGCATGATGGCGGCCGGCGGCGCATCCATATGTTCGCGGGTCCAGCGCAGCAGCGAGAGCCCGCTGATATCGGGCAGTTGCCAGTCGAGGATCAACAAGTCGAAGGTTTCCCGGCGCAATTGCCGTAACAGGTCTTCGCCTCGTTCAAAGCTGTGCAGGGTCCAGGCTTGCTCGTTCCTGCCAGGGATTTGTTGCAGTGTCTGTTCTACCCGGCGCAGCTCGGCCGGTTCATCGTCCAGTATGGCGACACGCATGGAATGCGATTCCTTGATCTCGAAAATAACGGACATCTTCAGGTGGCAATGAAAGGCAGCCAGGGGCTGGTCCATTGACCTGTCGCTGGCTGCGACAATACCGGCTCGCGGCACGGAGGGAAAGGCAGCAGCGCGCCACCCATCGAGTTCGTTATAGTCGTGGGCTTGATACAGACCTGTTTGAGTTCGGCCAGGAGGCCTATGAGTAACCAGCGTCGTCGTGAGAGTCGTGAGCCCACCCAGGTCCAGCGGTTGTTCCGCCAGTTGGTGCGGGAATGGTTGTGGATAAGTCTATTGCTGTTGCCGGTGACGGCCTTGTTGTCATTGAGCAGCCAATCCACGGGCAACCATCCAGGCGCTGCGTTGTTGTCGGTGTGCCTGGTGGGGGGCGTGTTGGGTTTGTTGCTGTTGCGCCCGCGCCTGGCCCTGTGGACAACCGTGGGCGGCATGAGCCTGGCCCTGCTGATCAGTGCCGTACTGGGCGCGCAGGGTTGGTGGTGGTCGCCCATGGCCAGTGTGCTCGGCATCATGTTCGGCTACTTGATCTGGAACTGGCGGCGCCTGAGTGTGGTGCTGGCCTATTTCGGCTGGGAACTGGCCCGGCTGGACGCGGAACCCAAGGTCTTCCCGGAACGTCGTCGTACTTCGTACACCGGCAGCGACCGTCTGCAGGGGCAAATCATGGCCCTGGAACAAGCCATGAGCCGAACCCGCGACACCCGACGCTTCATCGCCGACGGCCTGGAATACCTCCCCGTGGCGACCATGATCAGTGATCCTCAAGGCAAGTTGCTGCTCGGTAATCGCAAGGCGCGTGAGTTGTTCGGCCATGGCCTGGCGGGCGGTGATGTGCTGGAGCATCTCGGGCAATTGGGTTATCCCGGGTTGGAGCATGGGGAGCACCACCGGTTATCCACACTGCCCTTGGTGGAGTTTCGCGATATGCGCGAGCGCAGCTTGCGCCTGGAACGGGCGGCGCTGTTCCCGGTTGATGGCGATGCGCCGATTGGCTGGTTGCTGAGCCTCACGGATCTGAGCGCCGAACGTGAGGCGGAAGAACAGCGTAGCGTCATGCTGCGTTTCCTCTCCCATGATTTGCGCGCGCCTCACTCGGCAATCCTAGCGCTGCTCGATGTGCAGCGGCACCAGGCGGGCGGCGATCATCCGTTATTCGACCAGATCGAGCGCCAGGTACGTCGCGCGCTGGACCTGACCGAGGGCTTCGTGCAATTGGCCAAGGCGGAATCCGAGGCGTATCAGTTCCAGCCAACGCTGTTCGCGATGCTGGTGCTGGATGTGCTCGACCAGGCGCTGCCCATCGCCCAGGCAAAGCGCATCCGGTTGGTTCATGAACTGGAAGATGAAGAGGCGATGGTGAGGGCGGATCAATCGTTGCTGACCCGTGCGCTGTTCAATCTGCTGGAAAATGCCATCAAGTACAGCCCGCCCGACGCCTGCATTTCCCTGCAGGTGCATTGCGCGTCGGGCTGGTTGATCTGCAATGTCGCCGACCAGGGCAAAGGCATCAGCGCCGAAGAACTGCCGGACCTGTTCAGCCAGTACCGACGATTTTCGTCGGCTCAAGGGGTGGATGGCATTGGCCTGGGATTATCGATGGTCAAGGCCGTGGTGGACCATCACGAGGGGAAAATCGAGTGCCACAGCGTGGTGGGTAAAGGCACGACGTTCAGCCTGCGATTCCCGCTGTTGGAAGAATGAAGATCGCAGCCCTCGGCAGCTCCTACAGGATTGGATTACAACCTGTAGGAGCTGCCGAAGGCTGCGATCTTTGAGTGCTATAAAAACTTATGCACCTGAACACGGCTTTTATGTATTTAAGAAATATGTATTAAAAACAAATACATACAGCATAAAAACAACGAATTACGAAAAAACGGTACACAGGTTATCCACAGATCTCAAACAGCGGCTTGTTCCGTGGGAACTTCCGCCACAGGGCCGGGAGGAAGCGAGCCCATGTCCCGTTGTGTCTGCTCATTCCATGCTTGTACGCGGTCATTGAGCTCGGCGATGGCGCGGGGCCCAGTGCCTTCGGCATACATCGGCGCGCCGATCACCACGGTGATGACGCCCGGCGTCCTGATCCAGCCAGCCTTTGGCCAGAATTTTCCGGCATTGTGTGCAATCGGCAGCACGGGTAGGTCGGCGTTCACGGCCAATGCCGAACCGCTGCGGGAAAATTTGCCGACAGTGCCATAAGGCACACGGGTGCCCTCGGGGAAAATCAGCACCCAGGTATTATCCCTTAGCAGCTCGTCACCCTTCTTAGCCACTTGCTTGAGCGCCAGTTTGGGGTTGTCGCGATCGATGGCAATCGGGCGCAGCATCGCCATGGCCCAGCCGAAGAACGGTACGAACAGCAGTTCACGCTTGAGAACCTGACTCAACGGCTCGAAATAGGCCGAGAGAAAGAACGTCTCCCAGGTGCTCTGATGGTTGGACTGAATTACGCAGGGCCGGTCCGGCACGTTCTCGGCGCCCTTCACTTCATAGCGAATGCCCAGGAACACCTTGCTCAGCCACAGTGCGCAGCGGCACCAGTACACGTTGATGAAACGGTAGCGCGCCCGGAACGGCAAAAAAGGCGCGATAAAAAAACTCAAGGAACACCACAACAAGGAACTGGTGCCCAGCAGCAGGTAAAAGAGGAAGCTTCTGATGGCCTGCAATATCGACATAGCGGCGTTTACCGTTGCGGGCACTGCCCGCCTGTTTAAGCGCTTCCCGAACAGTCCTTGATCAGGATGTCTTGGGAGCTCTAATTGTGGATAAGTTCAGCGGCAATCGCCGCCAGGTCGTCAAAAATCAAGGTGCCCACCGGCAGGGTCTTGCCCAGAGTCTTCTCGCCTTTCCCGGTCTTTACCAAAACTGGCTGACAATCGACGGCCTTGGCCGCCTCCAGGTCACCGAGACTGTCACCGACGAACCACACACCTGCCAAAGCCACATCGTAATGCGCGGCAATGGTTTTCAACATGCCCGGCTTGGGCTTGCGGCAATCGCAGCCGTCGTCCGGCCCGTGCGGGCAATAGACGATCAAGCCGACTTCCCCGCCCTGCTCCGCCACGAGGGCGCGCAAGCGCTCGTGCATGGCGTCCAGGACCGTGAGGTCATAGTAACCGCGGGCAATGCCCGACTGGTTGGTGGCCACCGCCACCGTCCAGCCGGCCTTGCTCAACTGCGCGATGGCTTCGATCGAACCGGGCAGCGGCAGCCACTCCTCCACCGATTTGATGTAAGCGTCGGAGTCGTGATTGATCACCCCGTCCCGATCGAGAATCAGCAGTTTCAAGCGTTACCCCAGCAGCGAAATATCGGCGACACCGAGGAACAGCCCACGCAGACGCGCCAGCAGCGCGTAACGGTTGGCCCGTACTTTGGGGTCTTCGGCATTGACCATCACCGCCTCGAAAAACGCATCCACCGGCTCGCGCAGTGCCGCCAGGCGTGCCAGGGTTTCGCTGTACTGACGCGCCGCCGCCATTGGCTGGACCGCCTGGTCCGCCTGCTGGATCGCCGAATACAGGGAGAACTCGTTGGCATTGTCGAAGTACTTGGCTTCGACGGTGGCCGCGATGTTGCCTTCGGCCTTGCCCAGCAGGTTCGACACGCGCTTGTTCACCGCCGCCAACGCTGCCGCTTCCGGCAATTTGCGGAATGCCTGCACCGCTTGTACACGCTGGTCGAAGTCCAGGGCGGAGCCCGGCTTCAGGGCACGCACCGACAGGTAGGTCGCAACGTCGACGCCTTCATCTTCATAACGCGCACGCAGACGGTCGAAGATGAATTCCAGCACTGCATCGGCCAAGCCGGCGGCCTTGACCTTGCTGCCGAACGCATTGACGGCGAACGCCACGGCGTCGTTCAGGTCCAGGTCCAATTGCTTGTCGATCAGGATCCGCAACACGCCCAGCGCCGCGCGACGCAAGGCATACGGGTCTTTGCTGCCGGTGGGCAGCATGCCGATGCCGAAGATGCCGACCAGGGTGTCGAGCTTGTCGGCGATCGCCACGGCCGCACCGGTCAGGGTGGTAGGCAACTCAGCGCCGGCACCGCGAGGCATGTACTGCTCGTTCAGCGCCAGGGCCACGTCCTGCGGCTCGCCATCGTTGAGGGCGTAGTAGTAACCGGCGACGCCTTGCATCTCCGGGAACTCACCGACCATTTCGGTGGACAGGTCGCACTTGGACAGGATGCCGGCACGGGCTGCGCGCTGGGCATCGCCGCCGATGCGTGGGGCGATGAACGCGGCCAGTTTCGACACGCGCTCGGCCTTGTCGTAGACGCTGCCGAGTTTCTCCTGGAACACCACGTTGCGCAGGCGCTCGTTGAAGCTTTCCAGGGGTTGTTTCTTGTCTTGCTTGAAGAAGAACTCGGCATCGGTCAGGCGCGGGCGAACGACTTTTTCGTTACCGGCGATGATCTGCTGCGGGTCCTTGCTTTCGATGTTGGCGACCGTGATGAAGCGCGGCAGCAACTTGCCTTCGGCGTCCAGCAGGCAGAAGTACTTCTGGTTGTCCTGCATGGTGGTGATCAGTGCTTCCTGCGGCACTTCAAGGAAACGCTCCTCAAACGAACACACCAGCGGCACCGGCCATTCCACCAGCGCGGTCACTTCATCCAGCAGGTTGGCCGGCACGATGGCGGTGCCTTCCTGCAGGGTGGCCAGCTCTTCGGTGCGCTTGCTGATCAGTTCGCGGCGCTCGTTGGCGTCGGCCAGCACGTAGGCGGCACGCAGGTCGGTCAGGTAGTTGGCCGGCGAGGTGATGCGCACGCTTTGCGGGTGATGGAAGCGGTGACCGCGGGAATCGCGACCGGCCTTCTGGGCCAGGATCGTGCAATCGATAACCTGGTCACCGAGCAGCATCACGAGCCATTGGGTTGGACGTACAAACTCTTCCTTGCGCGCAGCCCAGCGCATGCGCTTGGGGATCGGCAAGTCATTGAGGGAGTCTTCGACGATGGTCGGCAACAGGCTGGCGGTCGGCTTGCCCTTGATGCTCTGGCTGTAGCGCAGCTTTGGGCCGCTCTGGTCGATTTCGCTCAGGTCCACGCCGCACTTCTTGGCGAAGCCCAGGGCGGCCTGGGTCGGGTTGCCGTCGGCATCGAACGCAGCCTGGCGTGGCGGGCCATCGAGGTTGATGCTGCGGTCCGGCTGTTGGGTCGCCAAGGCGGTGATCAGCACGGCCAGGCGACGCGGCGCAGCGTACACCTGTTTGGCTTCATAGCTCAGGCCGGCGGCTTGCAGGCCCTTGTCGATACCGGCGAGGAACGCATCGGCCAGGGTGTTCAGGGCTTTGGGTGGCAGTTCTTCAGTGCCCAGTTCAACCAGAAAATCTTGAGCACTCATTGTGCAGCCTCCAGCTTAGCCAACACTTCATCACGCAGGTCGGGGGTCGCCATCGGGAAGCCCAGCTTGGCACGCGCCAGCAGGTAGGCTTGCGCAACGGAACGCGCCAGGGTGCGTACACGCAGGATGTATTGCTGGCGCGCGGTCACGGAAATCGCCCGACGTGCGTCCAGCAGGTTGAAGGTATGGGACGCCTTCAACACCATTTCATAGCTCGGCAAAGGCAGCGGCTGGTCCAGCTCGATCAGGCGCTTGGCTTCGCTCTCATAGAAATCGAACAGCTCGAACAGCTTCTCGACGTTGGCGTGTTCGAAGTTGTAGGTGGACTGCTCCACTTCGTTCTGGTGGAACACGTCGCCGTAGGTCACTTTGCCGAACGGGCCGTCGGCCCACACCAGGTCGTAGACCGAATCCACGCCCTGCAGGTACATGGCCAGGCGTTCCAGGCCATAGGTGATCTCGCCGGTGACCGGGTAGCACTCGATGCCGCCCGCTTGCTGGAAGTAAGTGAACTGAGTCACTTCCATGCCGTTGAGCCAGACTTCCCAGCCCAGGCCCCAGGCGCCCAGGGTTGGCGATTCCCAGTTGTCTTCGACGAAACGAATGTCGTGCACCAGCGGGTCGAGGCCGATGTGCTTGAGGGAGCCCAGGTACAGTTCCTGGAAGTTTTCCGGGTTCGGCTTCAGCACCACCTGGAACTGGTAGTAGTGCTGCAGGCGGTTCGGGTTTTCGCCGTAGCGGCCGTCAGTCGGGCGGCGGCTGGGCTGCACATAAGCGGCGTTCCAGGTTTCCGGGCCGATGGCACGCAGAAACGTGGCAGTGTGGAAAGTGCCGGCGCCTACTTCCATATCGTAGGGCTGAAGTACCACGCAACCTTGCTCGGCCCAGTATTGCTGGAGGGCGAGGATCAAGTCTTGGAAGGTACGCACGGCTGGCGTAGGCTGGCTCACGAAATTCACCTGTTTCTTGGGCTGCGATTTAAAGAGCGGGAGTATACCCGATTCGTTCGTGCGCACGCCCCCTGGAGCCTTATGCCACGCTGCTTTTGGTGTTCTGACGATCCGTTGTACATGGCTTATCACGATCAGGAGTGGGGCACGCCGCTGCGCGATGCGCAGGGTTTGTTCGAGTTGCTTTTGCTCGAAGGGTTCCAGGCCGGGTTGTCCTGGATCACCGTTTTGCGCAAACGCGAGCGCTACCGGGAAGTGTTGTACGGCTTCGACGTGCAGCGGGTGGCGCAAATGAGCGATGCGGAAATCGATGAACTGATGCTCGACCCCGGCATCATCCGCAACCGTCTCAAGCTCAAGGCCGCCCGCCGCAATGCCCAGGCTTGGCTGGCCCTGGAAGACCCGGTGGTGTTCCTCTGGTCGTTCGTGGGCGGCAAACCCATCATCAACCATTTCAAGGATCGCACCGAAGTGCCGGCCATCACCCCCGAGGCGTTGGCGATGAGCAAGGGGCTGAAGAAAGCCGGGTTCACCTTCGTCGGGCCGACCATCTGCTACGCCTTGATGCAGGCCTCGGGCATGGTCATGGACCATACCCAGGACTGCGACCGCTACGCCGAGTTGGTAAACGGCGGTTAGAATAGCCGGCTCGCAACACGGCCCATACATTCAGGAGTGACTTGTGGATAAGTTGAAAGGCGCCTTGCTGGTCGGCGCTCTGCGGTTGTTTGCGCTGCTGCCCTGGCGAGCGGTGCAGGCAGTGGGCTCGGCGATTGGCTGGCTCATGTGGAAATTTCCCAACCGTTCCCGCGACGTGGTGCGGATCAACCTCGCCAAGTGCTTTCCCGAGATGGACCCGGCCGAGCGCGAACGCCTGGTGGGCCAGAGCCTCAAGGACATCGGCAAATCCCTGACCGAAAGCGCCTGCGCCTGGATCTGGCCGGCCCAGCGCTCCATCGAACTGGTGCGCGAAGTCGAAGGCCTGGAAGTGCTGAAAGAAGCCCTGGCCTCCGGTAAAGGCGTGGTTGGCATCACCAGCCACCTGGGCAATTGGGAAGTGCTCAATCACTTCTATTGCAGCCAGTGCAAACCGATCATTTTCTACCGTCCGCCCAAGCTCAAGGCGGTGGATGAACTGCTGCAGAAACAACGCGTACAGTTGGGCAATAAAGTCGCGGCGTCGACCAAGGAAGGCATTCTCAGCGTCATCAAGGAAGTGCGCAAAGGCGGCCAGGTGGGCATCCCCGCCGACCCGGAGCCGTCAGAATCCGCTGGCATCTTCGTGCCCTTCTTCGCCACCCAGGCCCTGACCAGCAAGTTCGTGCCGAACATGCTGGCTGGCGGTAAAGCAGTCGGCGTGTTCCTTCATGCCCTGCGCCTGCCGGACGGCTCGGGCTACAAAGTCATCCTCGAAGCCGCCCCGGACGCGATGTACAGCACCGACACCGAAACCTCGTGCGCCGCCATGAGCCAAGTGGTGGAGCGCTATGTACGGGCCTACCCAAGCCAGTATATGTGGAGCATGAAACGCTTCAAGAAACGCCCGCCGGGCGAGGCGCGGTGGTACTGAGGGCCTGTTGCTTCATATGAGCGAGGGCGCTTGGGATTTGTGCTGAACGCAGAATCTGTGAACACCCAAGACCCCGGTGGGAGCCGAGCTTGCTCGCGATAGCGGTGGGGCTGCTTGCATCGATGTTGAATGTGCCGCCGCCATCGCGAGCAAGCTCAGCTCCCACAGTTTTTCCAAGTCATTCACAGGCATCGCATCCATCCCAAATCCCTGTGGGAGCGAGCCTGCTCGCGATAGCGTTGGGTCTGCCTGCATCGATGTTGAATGTGCCGCCGCCATCGCGAGCAAGCTCAGCTCCCACAGTTTTTCCAGGTCATTCACAGGCATCGCATCCATCCCAAATCCCTGTGGGAGCGAGCCTGCTCGCGATAGCGCCCCTGACAGCCACCGCTTAACCAACTGGCCCCACCCTCCTGTGGCGAGGGAGCTTGCTCCCGCTGGGCTGCGCAGCAGCCCTCGCTCCTAAAGCTCGGTCCCCCGCTGTCGATAACCCGATGTATCCGCCAATCATGGACCGATGAAATGGAATTCTCAGTTAGCTCTGCCGCTATCGCTCCCGCCAACACCAACCTCACCCGCTCCGACCAGAAGCTGGTAACCCATCCTCCCGCAGACGCCGTAAAGCAGCTGGCAAACGCCGGCCCTGCAGCGATCTTCCACCCCAGTGACGACGCCCAGGTCATGGTGGAGTCGCCAGTGGTCATCGAAACCTGGATCGGTCGCTCCCAATCGCCAGACTTCCCTCGATTCGCCGCACTTGCCGAGAGCACGAAAAACACCCTGAAGACCTCTTTCGAGACCTTCCAGTCAACGCTGTCGGCAACCCATCCGGACCTGGCCGGCAAGAAATACGGCTTCACCGTCGAGGCCGATGGCCGACTCAAGGTGCTCAACACGGCCGGCCAACTCAGCAGCGCAGACACCCAGCGGCTGACCGATTTGCTCAATGAATCCAGCGACCTGAAAACCGCAGCCGTTGCGTTCCGCGACGCCTCTATCGACATGGTCGACGCCGACTCGCCCTGGTCCGGCAGCTACTTGGGCCGCTACAACCTGACCAAGGAAAACTTCGCCAACACCATCGACTTGGCGCCGATGCTCAAACCCAGAGGCTCGGTGTCTCTCCAGGAGTTTTCGGACGGGTTGTTTTTCAACCAACTGGCCTACAAAGGCGAACGGGCGACGCGAGAGACCGAAGCCGCGATGCTTGCACGGCGTGCTGCACAGCGATTCAGCGCGCAGGCCTGAAAGCTGGGTCGACCGAACCCCGTGGCGAGGGAGCTTGCTCCCGTTGGGCTGCGCAGCAGCCCCACCCCATGAGCAAAAACACCACCAACCCCTGTGGGAGCGAGCTTGCTCGCGAAGAGGCCGGCACATTTACATGAATGTCGGCTGATGCCCTAAGCTTGCTTGTCCCCAACCAGCCAAGGAAGCATCAATGGGCATTCGCGGAAAAGACCGTCAGATCGATAACATCGAGCTCAATGTCAACGACATCGTCCGAAGCAAAGCCTTCTATGGCGGTGTATTCGGCTGGAATTTCGTCGACTACGGCCCGACCTACACCGAATTCAGCGACGGTCGCCTGACCGGTGGCTTCACGACCGGCGAACCGGTGCGCCCGGGCGGCCCGTTGATCATCCTGTACGCGGATGACCTTGAAGCCACTCAATCCAGGCTCGAAGCCGCAGGGGCGACCATTTGCCGTGAAGTGTTCGCTTTCCCGGGTGGCCGACGTTTCCACTTCATCGATCCGGATGGCTATGAGCTGGCGGTGTGGTCGGCTTCCTGAACGGCTGATCGACAGGAACGGCCCCTTTGCCACGTCAGGTCAATCAACCCAAGCACCGCATCAGCTACCGACATCCGCCAGCATAAACGCCAAGCGAGGGTCGGCCTTGGATGGGGTCACCGCCACGATGTCGGCCTGCACAACATCTTCCACGACGAAAGGGTCGCTTTTGACGCGTTCTTCCAGCTGGGCCAGCGTCACCCCTTTGGCCAGGATCATCCCTCCAGCCTGTGGTTGGATGCTGCCAGCCAAAAGGAAAACACCCTCATCGAACCCGCGCTGCAGCCACTCTTTATGCGCCTGCATCAGTCGGTAGGCTTGCTCGCGTCCAGCTGAAAATCTTAGAAAAACGACGTACATGGTTGTCCTCCTCGAGAATCATTGTGGTTGTCTGATCTAAACCCTTACTTCACCAGCGATGTCGTCAAGCCATGTACACATGCGAGCGGCCTCGCGCTGGATGAAATGCTCGTCTTGAAATGCTTGTGCAAGCAAGGCAGTACCCTGACTGAACGTCAATACATGCATCGCCAGTGAATCCGCGTTCGTTTCATACCCGAGCAGGACGAACTGTTGGTACAACCAAGTGCGAAACAACGCGAAGAGCTGGCTGGATTGGGGCTGTGCTGGATGAACGATCTTGGCCAGCTCGCTGCATAACGTGCCAACCGGGCAGCCATGGCGAATGATCTGCGCTCGGTTCGTGACCACGATAAGGATGAAACTTCTGATGCGCTCGACGGGTGAATTACTTTGGGTCTCCCATGCCTCCAACATCCCAGAAGTGCTCATCATGCGTTTCCCTATGACGGCATCCAGAATCTCGTCCTTGCTCTTGAAGTGGTAGTAAAAGTTGCCACGAGAGATGCCAACGGCATCGGCAATGTCCGAGAAAGAGGTCAGTTCAAAGCCCCTTTCATAGAACAGCCTGTCCGCCTCCGCGACAATACGCTCGCGGGTAGTCATGTCAGTCATCCAGATGTGCCCGATTGCATTAACGTGGGATTAGGACAACTGACCTAATCGTTGGGACAGATCGTAGGACGATCATCCTAATCGGTCAAGGGCGGGCAAACTTGTCAGAGAGTGACATCATGCGAAAAAACCACGAACAGGCGTAAAACCTCAATCACGTCCATGATTAAGGGCCTGCGATATTGGCGACGTTGAGATGGCAACGTCATTTCCAACTTCATTGACTTCCTATGGTCCATTCATCAAGGAGTCCCCCTCATGAACATCGACTTCACCGGACGTCACGTCCTGGTCACCGGTTCCACCAGCGGTATCGGCTTTGCGACCGCCAAAGGCTTCCTGGAAGCCGGCGCCCACGTGGTCATCAACGGTCGCAGTGAGAGCAGCGTGGAGGATGCGTTGCAACGCTTGGGCACCCTCTCTTCAAGGGCGACTGGCTTTGTCGGCGATCTTAGCCATGAGTCCGGCTGCCAGGCACTCGTCACCAAGCACCCAAGCTTCGATATCGTCATCAACAACCTGGGCATTTTCAAACAGCAAGACTTCTTCGAAACGCCAGACAGCGAATGGCAGCGCTTCTTCGAAACCAACGTAATGTCCGGCGTGCGAATTTCCAGGGCCTACGCCCAGGGCATGGTCGAGCGCGGTTGGGGGCGGATTGTGTTTATCTCGTCGGAATCGGGCGTGAACATTCCTGCCGACATGATCCACTACGGCTTCACCAAAACCGCCCAACTGTCCATCGCTCGCGGCCTGGCCAAGCGCCTCGCCGGCACGGGTGTGACGGTGAACTCGGTGTTGCCAGGGCCGACTCTTTCCGAAGGCGTTGCCCAGATGCTCCAGGCAGACGTTGAGCGCAGCGGGGAAAGCCTGGAAAAGGTCGCGGCAGATTTCGTCAACGAGCACCGCAGCACCTCGATCATCCAGCGCGCGGCGCGTGTCGAGGAAGTCGCCAACATGATCATCTACGCCAGCTCGGAGC
This sequence comes from Pseudomonas sp. OA65, assembly GCF_017498305.1. Classification (NCBI taxonomy): domain Bacteria; kingdom Pseudomonadati; phylum Pseudomonadota; class Gammaproteobacteria; order Pseudomonadales; family Pseudomonadaceae; genus Pseudomonas; species Pseudomonas sp. OA65. Next base: position 111,441 of record NZ_JAGDEZ010000006.1, on the reverse strand, counting down.
AGGCCTCGGCCACCACTGGGGCGGCGCTGCGCGTCGATGGCGGTGTGGTGGATAGCATCGTTTAGGACTTATGCCACATTGAAAAAAAACGCCGCTTCCTCGTGAGAGATAAGCGGCGCTTTTGTTTTGGAAGCAACATGGGTGGGTTCGACCGGCTTTCGGAGTGGTGAAGGGATCGTTCAGCTCACTCTGTTTTCCATCAGACGATCCGAGCCGCCTTCGGCCACGCGGTTTTCGATCAGTCGATCCGAGCCACCTTCGGCGACACGGTTTTGGATCAGTCGATCCGAGCCGCCCTCGGCTATGCGGTTCTGGATCAGTCGATCCGAGCCGCCTTCAGCGACGCGGTTCTGGATCAGTCGATCGGAGCCGCCTTCAGCGACGCGGTTCTGGATCAGTCGATCCGAGCCACCTTCAGCGACACGGTTTTGGATCAGTCGATCCGAGCCGCCTTCAGCGACACGGCTTTCGATCAGGCGATCCGAACCACCCTCAGCGAACGTAGGTTGAACAAAAGTAGTCGCAAACGCGTTGCTGAGCGACAGAGCCAGAAGCGAGCCAACGAGAGTTTTGCCGAGAGTGTTCATGTCCTGATCCTTTTTATTCGTAGATGAAGTGAGTTAGACGGTGACGTGCAAACGGACGTCGACGTTGCCGCGAGTCGCGTTGGAGTACGGGCAAACCTGATGAGCCGCGTCGACCAGCGCTTGAGCATCGGCTTGATCCAGGCCTGGCAGGCTGATGTGCAGGTCGATGTCCAGGCCGAAACCGCCAGGGATCTTGCCGATGCCGACGTGCGCCGTGATCGAGGCGTCAGCAGGAATGCTGCGTTTGCTCTGGCTGGCGACAAACTTCAATGCGCCGATGAAGCAGGCCGAGTAGCCGGCGGCGAACAACTGCTCAGGGTTGGTGGCTTCACCACCAGCGCCGCCCAGGGCTTTTGGAGTGGCCAGTTTCACGTCGAGAATCTTGTCGCTGGAAACAGCACGGCCATCACGGCCACCGGTGGAGGTTGCGACTGCGGTGTAGAGAACGTTCATGGTGTTTCCTCGCTTGCTGATGGGTTTGATCGATTTAGGTTTGCACTAAATGTTTGCGCGCTAACCAGTTGCGATAAAGTTAACGGATGAATAATTAGCGCGCAAGATAAATTTTCAAAGATTTGTCGTTTTTTGATTAAACAATTGATCTAAAAGGAAATTTATTTTTTAGGCTGTGCGGTATCGCTAGCCCGCGTGGGCCGCGAGGTAAGCCAAGGAGAAGGAGTTTCCAGAGAAATCAGCAGGGCCAGCGCAGTGGCAGGCCTTCCTAGAGAGTAAAATTCATAAAGCAGAATGATGGGTTTTTCGATCGTTCTCACGCTCTACGCAGGAGTGCTGCCAGGGACGCTCCGCGTTCCGCTTCTGAAGGGTGACGCAGAGGCGCCACGGGATGCATGCCCACGCAGAGCGTGGGTACGATCAACGCCCGACCACCACGCCTCCACCAGCCCACACATCCTTGCGCCTTTGCCTACAACCACACCAGAACCCACCTGCTTGTGTGCCTCGCCCACGGACTCTATTGTCTTTTTTGCCCTGTCCATCATCGTATTCACCCCATGAAACGACCACGCATTAGCAACTTCAAGCATCAGGTGTTCCGCTCGACCGCAATGCAGCTCGCTAAAGAGTTTCTGGTGGATGATCCTAAGGCACTGTCGGAGAAAGGTATCGATGCTGAGCGGATAAGGTACGAGCCGATAACCCAAGAGGCACTCAACCAATGCTATCTATGGGGCTCAGAAGCCCAACTTTATCCATGGGAGGAAATACCTGTCTGGAAGAATCGTGACGGGAAAGCGTTTGATCTTTCTCTGTGGTATGACCAGGAGTTATGTGGGCTTTGCTTTGCCACGCCCAAATCAAGCACCTTGTCCATCAAGGTTGTCCTCCTGGAGGGCAAGCCTGACGCGACTCACCCTTTAAAGGGAGAAGTGGCCGGTTTAGTCTTGATCGCGATCAGCCGATATGCGCGAATGCTGAAGCTTCGCGAGATTGAGATTTTTGAGGCTGACCCTGGCGCCGTCCAGTGGTATCGGTATCTGGGCTTCGATTTCGACGACCAGCGGCGCCTTGTTATAGCGGTGAACGAGGCATAACATTAGCCCCAATTATATTGTGAGTTTTCCATGAAGGCTTCCAAGCGCACTCCAAAATCATCGCTTGCAACTCAATACCAAGCGGAGGCCCGCCGTCTGGCTGGCTGCGCGACCACTATTGAGCGCCAGTTCTTGTCGGTTAGCCTTGCCAAGGGTAAGGAGCTTGAACCCGTGGGCCGTATGGCCGGTGCCACAACCTGATTTTCTGCTGATAAAAAAACCGCCGAATTGTCGGTTCTTTTTTGGTTTCGCTCTGGGCAAAGCCAACCCAACTAAGCAACCGCCACTCGATTACGCCCCAACGCCTTCGCTCGATACAGGGCCTTATCCGCATCGTTCATCAAGCTGTGAAGGTCCTTATTACAGGCCCCCGTCGACGCCACGCCAAGGCTGGCGGATATGCCCTGAACAGGCTCGATCATCAAACCCGAAATCGTATCGATGAGCTGTTCTGCAATTTGGGTAGCGACTTCGATGGACGTATCCGGCAGCAGAATGGCGAACTCTTCCCCACCGAGTCGTCCGTGGATATCGGTTGCCCGAAACGATGAACTGATCACCGTCCCCATCTCGCGTAAAACCTGATCTCCCACTTGATGGCCGTAGGTGTCGTTGATGTGCTTGAAGTGATCCATGTCCAACATGACGGCGCACAACCCTAACCGGCTGCTCTTACATTCGTCATAAAGCTGCTGGGCGTGCTCGAAAAAAGCCCGCCGACTCTTCAGGCCGGTCAGTTCATCGGTTTGTGCGGCACGGGTCGAAATGCTGTTCGCCTGTTCCATTTCACGGGTGAGTCGAAAGGCGATTTCCAGTGCCTGGGACATTTTGTGCGTGGCCCGGACGGCAAATGCCGCAAACACCAGGATCGAAAGGGCCATGCCGACTTGTATCGGCGACGGTTGAAACAGCAGCCAGGCGGTGCACGGGAACAGCACCACGCCAATGGAAGCCAGCGTCATGTCGCGGTAAGCCGAATAGCAGGATACCGCGCTGACGGACATTCCGACGGTGAAGAGCATGACCAACGCCTGGGACAACAGATCATCCGCCGGCATGAGCACAAACGCCCCGCCGCCCCAGATGCTGGCGGACAGCACCAGCGTGACCCAGTATCGGCGCTCCCAGCGTTGCGGTGTACGCTCACTTTCGTCGCTGCGGAAATAGGCGACAAACATCGCGATACGCAACAGCGTCGATGCGGTCAGGATGGCAATCCACCAAAGAATGACGCTGTGCTCAAACCGGTCCCAACACAGCCAACTCAGCATGATGGCAGCCAAGTAACTGCCGAAAACCGCAGAAACGGACTGGCGAAACAGTTGCTGCAATCGGTCCGTTCGCACTTGCTCGGCTATGAAAGAAGCCTGGCCGTTCCGAGATCTTGGGCCATCCATTTGATCCACCTGATCGTGACGCAACGAAAACGGCGATTGTGGCACCCTGCCACCAACGCAAACAACTGAATTACACCCAAGGCCCCGATTGAACCGAAACCCCGTGGCGAGGGAGCTTGCTCCCGCTGGGCTGCGCAGCAGCCCCAACCATTCTTACAGACAAACTGCATCATCTTCTTTACAGGAATCAGGCCGGAATCAATCCTGCCTCCCGGTAGCTCAAAATCAGATCATCGAACAGACCGACATCCGCCCGAGTCCGCGCGATTAACTGAGCACCCGCCACAGCGGTGTAAATGGCCAGGGCTCTACGTTCACACTCCGCTGCGCTGCCCATTCCGGCATCCGCCAACACCTGGGCGAGCCACGTTACGTTAACGTCCGCAAATGCCCGGATTTCCCGCAAGACTTCACCGGGAAGGTCCTCGTATTCAGCGGCCATGAAGCTGGACAGACACAGCCTGTTGCCGTCCTCAAGCGATTTTCGAAAAAGGGACGGGTACAGCTGCAAGCACACTTTTGGCTCGGCATTGGCGGCGCGTATCTCGTCTAGCGCCCGCTGCACGTCCTGCCAATAGCGTTCCGCGACCGCAGCAGCCAACCCCGCCTTGCTCGGAAAGTGGTAGTAAATGCTGGCGTTCTTGATGCCTACCTGGTCGGCAATGCTACGGAAATTGATCCCGCTGTAACCGTGCAGTTGGGCAGCGGATTTCGCCGCCGCCAAGATGGCTTCTCGAGCATTTTCGTTCACGTTGCAGCCTCGTTTACCTAGTCGATGCACTCATTTGAATGCGATTCTACGCCCAGATTCGCTTGCCTGCCAATTGTCAGGTAGGGGATTGACAGTGCCAAAATATCGGTCCAGTCTTTTACCTACCAATTGACAGGCAGGTACTACAATCATGTCTTCTTCACATCCACACGCTGACGTTTCCACGGTTCCTGAAATGAAAATCTACGATTGGTTCAACGGCCCCTATCCCGCCCGCGTGCGTATTGCACTGGCGGAAAAAGGCCTGTTGCCAAAAATCGAATTCATTCCAGTGAATCTCTGGACCGGTGAGCATAAGAAACCGGAATTTCTCGCCATCAACTACTCTGGGACATTGCCCGTCCTGGAGCTGAGCGATGGGACGCGGATCGCCGAATGCACGGCGATTACCCAGTACCTGGACAGCCTGGTCGGCGAACCGACGCTGACGGGCGAAACGCCTGTTGAAAAAGGCCTCATCCACATGATGACCAAGCGTGCCGAGATCGAGTTTCTCGACGCCGTCAGCACATACTTCCACCATGCCACGCCGGGCCTCGGCCCAGAGGTCGAGTTGTACCAGAATGCCGAGTGGGGCGGCCGGATGCGCGAAAAGGCGATCAGAGGCATGCGCTATTTCGACAACTTGCTCAAAGACCAGCCCTTTGTGGCGGGCGACAGGTTTTCGATGGCCGACATTACGGTACTGGGCGGCATGATCTTCGCCTCGCTGGTGCAGCTCCCCGTGCCTGATGAATGTGCCGCACTGCGCGCGTGGCACGCCAGGATGCAGGAGCGTCCTAGCGTCCAGGCATGGCGCGCGATGGTCGAGCGTGGCGCTGCGTAGCACGGATCACAAAGAAAAAACCCGACGCTTAAAGTCGGGTTTTTTCTTGGAGTACGACGGCAAGTCCGACGTGCTTATCGGTTACTCGACTTGCGACAGCTTGGCATCGTCGCAACCGGCAGCACGGCACTCGCGCTCGACAGCCTTGAGAATGACGATGCGCGCCTCGGTCTTCTCGTTGGCACAGTCCAGATAGAGCAGGCCATCGTTGGAGCAGGCGCTGTCACGATTTTTGATCCACTGGATTTGAGCGGCTTTCACTTTTTTCTTTTGATCCGGGTTCAGGGCACTCATCGTCTTCTTGTATTGATCGTTGATGTCCTGATCCGACTGAACCATTTTCAGCGACGCGCAATAGGTTCTGTCATAGGCGTTTCTAGGGTTATCGCAACTCATCGCGGATGCCGATGCGGATGCCATTGCCAGCAACGCCCCAACCAACAAAGACTTGATCACTGATTTCTCTCCCTGAATGCCCTCTATCGATTAGAGGTCGCGGCGGGAATTTATCATGAGGGTCGTAGAACAATGAAGCAGATCCTAGGGTTCATTCGGCCCGAACACTGGGCAAATGCGGATAGAGGTTCGGGAGCCAGTGATTGCTGAAAAAGCCTGCGTCGTTCCCGCCGCCCTCGCCGAATTCCCAACCGGTCAAACGTGGCGAGGGAGCTTGCTCCCGCTGGGCTGCAAAGCAGCCCTCACCCACCCCGAAAAATACCTACAGACAAAACCGTATCACTCACTTCGCACCCCAACCGCCAACCCGTCCAGCCCGATTTACGGGCCAAAACCAAGCCCTGTTTATTCCGCTGGCGCGATCCTTCCATCAAGCTACGAATCCTTGCGCCATTGCCTACAACTACGCCAGAATCCGCCCGCTTGTGCGCCTTGACCATGGGTTCTATTGTTTTCCTGCCACTGCCCATCAGTGGTCGGGTTTAGTAGCTCGGTTAGTCATCTACGGTTGCATGAGTGTCATCCAGTCAGGCGTTTGCCTGCACTTGATGGTGGCTGTGCGCGAGGCGCCTTCGGGCGCGCCGGGTTTGGTGACTTTACCGGTCTACTAACTTGCGCACAGCTGCCTCCTTTCGTTTAGTAGCGAGATGGTGGCGGCCCTATATAGGAAAGTCCCAATGTTCAAACCTACTCCGAACCCTCCAGAGACAGGCCACGCCAAATCCAAGGCAAAAAAGCACGACGAAGCCACCAATCGCGCCTTGGATTACTACCTGCTACCTAAACCGGAAAAATCCGAAGATACGTCCCAACCGGACCAGCTCTTCACCGTCACAAAAAACGCCGACAACGAATCCCTCCTCGCCAACCTCAGCGAAACCCTGGCGGCAGCTGATGCGATGGTCAGCAACTTGGCTTTCGACCTGGAAGGCCCTCGCCGTCACATCCTCCTCGGCATCCAGCAACTGATTGAGCTGAGTTCATTGCTGGCGAATCGGGTGTTGGATAACGTTGATCCGCGATAGCCCGTGATCTTGCGGGTCTTTCCGTGACGCCACACATTTCCGAGCATAAAAAAACGGGCCTGCATTCCCACGCAGCCCCGTTTTTTCACCACCTAATCAGCTCAAAACGCCGGCAAAACCGCCCCTTTGTACTTCTCAAGAATAAAAGCCTTCACTTCCGGCGTATGCAGCGCCGCTACCAGCTTCTTCATCGCCTCGCTGTCCTTGTCGTCCGGACGGGCCACCAAGATGTTCACATAAGGCGAGTCGTTACCTTCGATCACCAGCGCATCCTTGGAAGGATCAAGCTTGGCCTCCAACGCATAGTTGGTATTGATCAACGCCAGATCCACCTGGGTCAGCACCCGCGGAATAGTCGCCGCTTCCAGCTCACGGAATTTCAAATCCTTCGAGTTCTCGGTGATGTCCTTGGTCGTCGACAGAATGTTGTTCGAATCCTTGAGCTTGATCACCCCAGCCTTCGCCAGCAACAACAGCGCACGGCCGCCGTTGGTGGCGTCGTTCGGGATCACCACGTTGGCGCCGCCCGGCAGTTCGGTCAGTGCCTTGTACTTGCTGGAATACGCGCCCAGGGGTTCCAGGTGCACACCCGCCACGCTCACCAGGTGCGTGCCCTTGGCCTTGTTGAACTCATCCAGGTACGGCTGGTGCTGGAAGAAGTTGGCGTCCAGGCGCTTTTCCGCCACCTGTACGTTGGGCTGGATGTAGTCGGTGAAGACTTTGACCTTGAGGTCCACGCCTTCCTTCGCCAAGGCCGGCTTGATGAATTCGAGGATTTCCGCGTGCGGCACGGGCGTGGCCGCGACGGTCAGGGTCTCGGCGGCGTGGGCAGAGAACGCTGCGGCGGCAGCGAAGGCAACCAGTAGTTTTTTCATTCAGCTAACTCCTTTTGGGGCGCCTGCTCTCGGCGCCTGCCAGCGAATGGCCGGCTCATGTTTATTGGCCCGAGGGCTTTATTTTCTAGAGAAATGCACAACCAGTTTGTCGCCCACGGTCTGTAGGAGTTGCACCAGCACCAGCAGCAACACCACCGTGACCACCATCACATCGGTCTGGAAGCGCTGGTAACCGAAGCGGATCGCCAGGTCACCCAAGCCCCCGGCGCCGACCACACCGGCCATGGCCGTGTAGGACACCAGCGTAATCGCTGTCACCGTAATCGCGGCAAAAATGCCTGGGCGGGCTTCTGGCAGCAAGGCGTTTACGATGATCTGCCGCGTGGTCGCGCCCATGGCTTGGGTGGCTTCGATGATGCCGCGGTCGACTTCGCGCAGGGCGGTTTCCACCAGGCGGGCGAAGAACGGTGTCGCGCCGACCACCAGCGGTGGAATCGCGCCGGCCACGCCCAGGGAGGTGCCGGTGATCAACACCGTGAACGGAATCATCACGATCAACAGGATGATGAACGGCAGCGAACGCAGGATGTTGACGATCAGCGACAGCAGCGCATAAACGCCGCGGGCTTCGAGCAACTGGCGCGGGCTGCACAGGAACAACAACACGCCCAGGGGCAGGCCGAGCAGCACGGTGAACAGCAACGAGCCGAACAGCATCAGGAAGGTGTCGCCGGTGGCTAGCCAGATTTCCAGCCAGTCGACGTTTGCAAAAAATTCCATCAGCGCAGCACCTCCATGTGGACATCGGCCGCGGTGAAGCGGGCAAACGCCGCCTCCATGTCACCGCCGGTGATGGCGAGGGTCAGTTGCCCGTAGGGGGTGTCTTTGATGCGGTCGATGCGACCGGCCAGGATGCTGTAGTCCACACCGGTTTCCCGGGCGACGGTGCCGAGCAATGGCGCGTAGGTCGCGTCGCCCTGGAACGTCAGACGCACGATGCGTCCTGGGACGTGGGCGAAATCGTCGCGTTGTTCGCTTTCGTCGATCTGCTCGTCTTCCTGGACGAAACGCTTGGTGGTCGGGTGCTTCGGATGCAGGAACACCTCGGCCACCGGGCCTTGCTCGACGATCACGCCAGCGTCCATCACGGCCACTTGGTCGCAAACGCGGCGGATCACGTCCATTTCATGGGTGATCAGCACGATCGTCAGCTTCAGTTCGCGGTTGATCTCTGCCAGCAGTTGCAGCACCGAGGCAGTGGTCTGCGGGTCGAGGGCGCTGGTGGCCTCGTCGCACAGCAGGATCTTCGGTTTGGTCGCCAGGGCGCGGGCGATGCCGACGCGCTGCTTCTGGCCGCCGGACAGCTGCGCCGGGTATTTGCGGGCGTGGTCGGACAGCCCTACCCGCGCCAGCAACTCGGCGACGCGGCGGTCGATGTCACTACGGGACAACTCGCCGGCCAGGGTCAGCGGCAGTGCCACGTTGTCGGCCACGGTCTTGGACGCCAGCAGGTTGAAGTGCTGGAAGATCATCCCGACTTGCTGGCGGAAGCGGCGCAGGCCGCTGGCGTCCAGGGCGGTGACTGCTTCGCCGTCGACAATGATCTTGCCGCCCGTGGAATCTTCCAGGCGATTGATCAGGCGCAGCAGGGTACTTTTTCCTGCACCGGAATGGCCAATCAGGCCGAAGACCTGACCGTTCTCAATCGTCAGACTGGTCGGATGCAGGGCGGGGATATCCCTACCGGCAACCCGGTAGGTTTTATGGACGTTTTGAAACTCGATCACGTAGCGAACCTTGTGGGGCGCGTTGGAAAAGGATCAGCGGTTAGCCGGGCGCGCATTTTAGCCTGTCCGTATAGAGGTTCTTAGCATTTATTTGCGATCGGACCAGTCATTTGGCAATAACGCGATCAAAGGCCATAAAAAAGGAACACAGCCAAACGGCATGGGTCACTCATTAAGCCACTCCAAATGCCCGGGTCCTGCACCTGCGGCATCGAACTCAAGAGTCCTGGCCACAGCGAGGAACGCAAAGAGGAGTCATGCCTGATGAGTATCAACAAGCCCACGGTCGACAAGAGCCAACTGGCCGGGACCGACACCCTGGACCGCGGTAACACCAACGCCAAGCTCGAAAGCCTGGAACAGTTTCGCTCCGACGCCACTGAACAGGCGCTGCGCACCAACCAGGGCGTGAAGATCGCCGATAACCAGAACACCTTGCGCGCCGGCCCACGCGGGCCCTCGTTGCTGGAAGACTTCATCATGCGTGAGAAAATCACGCACTTTGACCATGAACGGATCCCGGAGCGCATCGTTCACGCCCGCGGCACGGGTGCCCATGGCTACTTTCAGGCCTATGAATCCCATGCGGCCCTGACCAAGGCTGGTTTCCTACAAGACCCGAGTAAAAAGACGCCAGTGTTCGTGCGCTTTTCCACCGTGCAAGGTCCACGGGGTTCCGGTGACACCGTGCGGGACGTGCGCGGCTTTGCCGTGAAGTTCTTCACCGACGAAGGCAACTTCGACCTGGTGGGCAACAACATGCCGGTGTTTTTCATTCAGGACGCGGTGAAGTTTCCAGACTTTGTCCACGCGGTAAAACCCGAGCCCCATAACGAAATTCCTACGGGCGGCTCGGCCCACGATACGTTCTGGGATTTTGTCTCGCTGGTGCCGGAATCAGCTCATATGGTGATCTGGGCGATGTCTGACCGGGCCATTCCAAAAAGCCTACGCACGATGCAGGGCTTTGGGGTGCACACCTTCCGTATGATCAATGCGGAAGGCCGCAGTAGCTTCGTCAAGTTTCACTGGCGACCCAAGGCCGGGACCTGTTCCCTGGTGTGGGACGAAGCCCAGAAACTCGCGGGCAAGGACACCGACTACCACCGTCGCGACCTGTGGGAATCCATTGAGATGGGCGACTACCCGGAATGGGAGTTCGGCGTGCAGATCGTTGCCGAGGAGGACGAGCACAAATTCGACTTCGACCTGCTTGACCCGACCAAGATCATTCCCGAAGAACTTGTGCCTATCACCCCGTTGGGCAAGATGGTGCTGAACCGCAACCCGGACAACTTCTTCGCCGAAGTCGAGCAAATCGCCTTCTGCCCTGGGCACATCGTGCCAGGCATCGACTTTTCCAACGACCCGCTGCTGCAAGGACGGCTGTTTTCCTACACCGATACGCAGATCAGCCGACTCGGCGGGCCGAACTTTCATGAGCTGCCAATCAACCGTGCGATTACGCCCGTGCACAACGGCCAGCGTGACGCGATGCACCGCACCACCATCGACAAGGGGCGGGCGTCCTACGAGCCGAACTCCATCGACAGCGGTTGGCCGAAGGAAACCCCGCCCGGCCCGCAGGACGGCGGCTTCGAAAGTTACCCAGAGCGTATCGATGCCTACAAGATCCGCCAACGCAGCGATTCGTTCGCCGATCATTTCTCCCAGGCGCGGCTGTTCTACAAGAGCATGAGCCCCCATGAGCAAGAGCACATCATCGCCGCCTACAGCTTCGAGCTGGGCAAGGTCGAGCGGGAGTTCATCCGGGCGCGGCAGGTCAATGAGATCCTGGCCAACATCGACCTGGAACTGGCCGGGCGGGTAGCGAAAAACCTCGGCTTGCCGGCACCGACCGCTGGAACTGTCGATGTTCCGACGCCATCGCTGGAGCAATCCCCGGCCTTGAGCCAGGCGAACCTGCTGTCCGGCGACATCAAGACGCGCAAAGTGGCGGTGTTGGTGGCCAACGGTGTCGATGGCGCGATCATCGATGTGCTCAAGCAGGCTCTGGAGGCTGAGGGCGCCCTCGCCAAAGTGCTGGGGCCGACCTCGGCGCCGGTCACCACGGCCGATGGGAAAACCCTGGCGGTGGATGCGTCCATGGAAGGCTTGCCGTCGATTGCCTTTGACGCGGTGTTCGTGCCCGGTGGCGCGGAGTCGATCAAGGCCTTGAGTCGCGACGGCGTGGCGTTGCATTACGTGCTGGAGGCCTACAAGCATCTGAAAGCCATCGGGCTTCATGGTGAGGCCCGGCAGTTGTTGGTGGAATTGAAGCTGGAGGTGGATGCGGGGTTGATCGAGGATGCGGATGCGAGCGGTTTTTCGCGGTTTTTTGCGGCGATTGCTCAGCATCGGGTTTGGGCGCGGGAGCCCAAGGCGAAGGCGGTTCCGGCCTAAAGAGGTTTGTTGTCTGGTAGGGCGCTATCGCGGGCAAGCCTTGCTCCCACAGATCAGCTCCACAGGATCAACTCTCACAGGTGTTAGCTCTCACAGGGTCAATTCTCACAGGGTCAGATCTCACAGAGAACACATTGACCTATGGGAATTGCCCTGTGGGAGCAAGGCTTGCCCGCGATGCTTTTAGGGTTTGCGAGGTGTCAGCACCATCTGCGCCGACACACTGCGCAAAATCTGCTTCTGCAGCTTCAGGTCAAACCCCGGATCCAGTTTCTTGACCCGCTTGCTCAGCAACGTCGCCAACCACGGATAATCATCGGTACGCGGCGCCTGGATGCTGACGTCGCACTGATAATTCACCACATCGGCGGCGATAGCGTCCAATTGCCGACGCATTTGCTGGATATCGGCTATGTTGAGCGCAACCGTGGTGCTGGGTGCGCTCGGGTCGATCACCTTGGCGACCGGTTTGGCTTCGGCGGCCTTGAGATCGGCCTCGGCTTTTTCCAGGTCGGCCTTGCGGGCTTCGGCGATGGCGCTGTTGACCTCACCGGTCAGGGCCGGGGCCTTGGGCATCAACGCTCGGGCACGGCTCAGGGCGGTGGCGGCGGCGTTGACATCGCCTTTTTGCAGGTCGATCTGGCTGCGGCGTAGATACGCCTCGGCCAATTGCCGCTGGTAGGGCTCCAGCGTCGGGTCTTCGGGCGACTGGGCCTGCAAGGCGGCCAACTGACCTTCAGCGGTGGCCAGCTCATTGCTGGCCAGGCTTTGTTCGAGCTGCGCGATGGCCGGGCCCCGCGTATCGGGGGCCTGGGTGACCGGCGGAGTACTCTGGCACGCGCCCAGCAGCAGGGAAAATGCGACAAGGAGCAGATAACGGGAGGCGAACGGCTTCATTCCTGCGACTCTCTATTTGCGCAAAAAGCGAGCAAGTCTACACCCCTCGACGGGGCAGGACAAAACTCAGCAGAAACAACGCCGCGGCGCTGACCACGATCGACGGGCCGGCCGGGGTGTCCTTGAACCAGGAAAGGGCCAGGCCACCACAGACCGCGAGCATGCCCAGCAGGCTCGCGCCCAGGGCCATTTGCTCGGGTGAGCGGGCGTGACGCTGTGCCGCAGCCGCCGGGATGATCAGCAATGAAGTAATCAGCAACACACCGACGATTTTCATCGCCACGGCAATGACCACGGCGATCAACAGCATCAGCGCCAAGCGCAGGCTGACCACCGGCAAACCCTCGACCCGCGCCAGTTCTTCATGGACGGTGACTGCCAGCAATGGTCGCCACAGCGCCACCAGCAGCAGCAACACCGCCGCGCTGCCGCCCAGGATCCAGGCAAGGTCCGTCGGACTGATTGCCAGCAGATCGCCGAACAGATAGGCCATCAGGTCGATCCGCACGTCACGCATGAAGCTCAGCACCACCAGCCCGAGGGACAACGTGCTCGGCGCGAGGATGCCCAGCAGCGTGTCGGACGCCAGCGGCTGGCGCTGTTGCAGGGTGACCAGCACCACCGCCAGCAACAGGCAGCCAACGGTCACCGCGATGGCCGGGCTGACATCCAGCAGAAACCCCAGGGCCACGCCCAGCAGTGCCGCGTGGGACAAGGTGTCGCCGAAATAGGCCATGCGCCGCCAGACCACGAACGAACCCAGCGGACCGGCGACCAGGGCGAGGGCCAAGCCTGCGAGCAGGGCGTACAACAGAAAATCAGCCATGCTTGCAGCCGTCTCCATGAACATGATTGGAAGCAGAAGGGGCGCTGACCACCGAGCCATGCAGGTCGTGGGCGTGGTCATGATGGTGGTGATAAATCGCCAGGCTTTGTGCGTTCTTTCCGAACAGCTCGACGAAGGCCGGATCGCCGCTGACCTGCTCGGGATGCCCGGAGCAGCAGACGTGGCGGTTGAGGCAGACCACCTGGTCGGTGGTGCTCATCACCAGATGCAAATCGTGGGACACCATCAACACGCCGCAGCCGTGGCGGTCGCGCAGACGGGTGATCAGGCTGTACAGCTCGGCCTGCCCCGCCACATCGACGCCTTGCACCGGCTCATCGAGCACCAACAATTCAGGTTCGCGCAGCAGGGCGCGGGCCAGCAGCACGCGTTGCATCTCGCCACCGGACACACTTTGCACCGGGCTGTCGATCACCTGTTCGGCGCCGACCTCGTTGAGCGCCGCCAAGGCCCGTGCGCGATCTACTCCAGGCACCAGGCGCAGAAAGCGCAGCACCGACAGCGGCAACGTCGGATCGACGTGAAGTTTTTGCGGCATGTAGCCGACGCGCAACCTGGGCTTGCGCCAGACACTGCCACTGTCGGGCTTGAGCAAACCCAGCACGGCGCGCACCAGGGTGGTCTTGCCGGCGCCGTTGGGGCCGATCAAGGTCACGATTTGCCCCGGCTCGACGCTCAAGTGAATATTGTCCAGCACGTTCTGCCCGGCGAACGTCACGGCCACCTGCTCGAGGCGGATCAGCGCGTTGCTCATCAGGCCCCCTGGCAGCCGGAGCAAAGGCCGACGACTTCGACGGTCTGGGTGTCGACCACGAAGCCGACTTCCTTGGCGCTGGAGACGATGGCATCGCTGATGGATTTCTGTTCCAGCTCGATGGCGGCATGGCATTCGCGGCAGATCAGGAACTGGCCTTGGTGGGCGTGCTCCGGATGGTTGCAGCCGACGAAGGCGTTGAGCGACGAAATGCGATGCACCAGGCCGTTTTCCAGGAGGAAATCCAGCGCCCGATAGACGGTTGGCGGCGCGGCGCGGCGGCCGTCCTGCTCGCTGAGCACCGCGAGAATGTCATAGGCGCCCAGTGGCTTGTGGCTTTGCCAGACCAGTTCCAGGACGCGCCGACGCAGGGCGGTCAGGCGCAGCCCTTGGCGTGCGCAGATGGCGTCGGCCTCGGACAGCGCGCTGTGCACGCAGTGGGAGTGATCGTGGGGACGACTGGCAAGGGGTGTAATAGGCATGGGCAGCGACGAGTTCAGTGAGAGACGTTATTATGTTACCCGTTCTCGCCTCTACGAGTGGTCATCGTGTCCCGATTTTTTTCGCTCTTTGTCGCTTTTGTCGCAAGTTTTCTACTGATCGGCCCGGCCCAGGCCGACGTCAAGGTGCTCACCAGCATCAAGCCGCTGCAACTGATCGCCGCCGCCGTGCAGGACGGCGTGGCCGTTCCAGAGGTATTGCTGCCGCCAGGGGCTTCGCCGCATCACTATGCCTTGCGGCCCTCGGATGTGCGCAAGGTGCAGTCGGTGGACCTGCTGTACTGGATTGGGCCGGACATGGAAGGTTTCCTACCACGGGTGTTGAACGGTCGTACGCTGCCGTCGGTCGCGGTGCAGGAGCTGCCGGGGCTCAAGTTGCGTCACTTCGCCCAGGACAGCGTGTCCCACGAGGATCATGACGATGATGGGGGCGATGATCACAATCACGACCATCGCCCCGGCACCGTGGACGCCCACCTGTGGCTGTCGCCGCACAATGCGCGGGTGATCGCCGCCAGGATGGCAGCTGACCTGAGCGCGGCGGATCCGGCGAACGCGGCCCGCTATCAAAGCAACCTCACCGGCTTCAACCAGCGCCTCGATGCCTTGGACACGCGCCTCAAGGCGCGCCTGGCCGGGGTCGCGGGCAAGCCGTATTTCGTCTTCCATGAGGCGTTCGACTATTTCGAAGACAACTACGGCCTCAAGCACGCCGGGGTGTTCGCCGTGGCCGCCGAAGTCCAGCCCGGTGCCCAGCATGTGGCGGCGATGCGCACGCGCTTGCAGGCGGTGGGCAAGACCTGCGTCTTCAGCGAACCGCCGTTGCGCCCGCGCCTGGCTGAAACCCTGGTGGCCGGATTGCCGGTGAAACTGGCGGAGCTGGATGCGCTGGGCGGCTATACCCCGGCGACGGCGCAGGGGTATGAGCAGTTGTTGGAGAAGTTGGGCAATGATTTGGCGGGGTGCCTGGAGTCGCTATAGCCTGCCTGCCAACGCAGAACCTGTGGCGAGGGAGCTTGCTCCCGCTGGGCTGCGAAGCGGCCCTAAAAATCTTGCGGTCGCTGCGCAACCGAGCGGGAGCAAGCTCCCTCGCCACAAAAGCCTTGTGCTTGTCGGTTGTTACAGGGCAAAAGGCAACAACGCGTGAACCGTCTGCCGCTGCGCCAACCGCTGCTGGAACTCCTTTGGGTCATGAATCAACACATCCTGCCCGGCAAACGATTCGGCGGCGATCAACCGCGACAACCAGAACCGCACGCATGCCACGCGCAACAGGGTCGGCCATAGCTCGGCCTCGGCAGCCGTGAACGGCCGCAACGCTGCATAGGCACCCAGCAACGCCCGCGCCCGGGCGCCATCGAGCACGCCGTCGTCATCCGAGCACCAGTCATTCAGGGCGATGGCGACGTCATACAGCATCGGCCCGGAGCAGGCGTTATAGAAGTCGATCAACCCGGTCAGGTGCGTGCCTTCGAACATCGCATTGTCGCGGAACAGATCGGCGTGGATGTTGGCCCGGGGCAGCGCCAGGATGCCGACCTTCTTCAAGGAAATTTCTTCCAGTGCAGCTTCCAGCAACTGACGTGGCTCGGCGTCGAGGTGCGAAAGCAGTTTGCCGCCCTCCTCCTCCATCCAGTCCAGGCCGCGATCGGTCTTGCGCTTGATCATGTTGTCGCGGGTCGCCAGGTGCAGATGGGCGAGCAATTCGCCGACCTGGGCGCAATGCTGGGCGTTGGCCTGCTTGATGTGCTTGCCGGCCAGGCGCGGTTGCAGCAGCGCCGGTTTGCCCGCCAGCTCCCGCAGCGCGACGCCGTCGGTGGTGCGCAAGGCGTAAGGCACCGGCAGGTTGGCGTCGTGCAGCACGTCCAGCAGTTCGATGAAGAACGGCATTTCCTGCACCGGGCCGCGCTCGACCAATGTCAGGACGAATTCGCCCTGCTCCAGGCTGATAAAGAAATTGGTGTTTTCGCTGCCAGCGGCGATCCCCTGGAAATCAAGCAAGCGGCCGAGCCCGTAAGGGGCGAGAAAGGTTTCCAGCTCGGGCCGAGCCAGGGGCGTGAACACAGACATGGTTAAAGCTGCCAGTACGGGCGCCCTTCAGCGGGCGCCGGTTGAAGTCGCGAGCGGTATTACCACTCAAAGATTTTCCACGAAGGGATCAGCATATCCGGCTGGTCCGAGCGGATGAAGTTTGCATCAGTGCCGTCGGCGCGTACCAGGAAATAAGGCTTGCCGTTCTTGGGCGTGACCTTGATCGCGTACAAAAAGCCGTTTTGCCGATATTCCTGAATGGTTTTATCGCCTTCGGTGCGGATGGTGACATCCGGGTCCGCCGAGGGCGCGTCATCCGCCGCCATGACGGCCAGCGGGGTGAATGCAAACAAGCCAGCCAGTAACAGGCGATTTAGTGTACGCATGATAACCTTGTCCCTTTGTCGTCAACGGTCCCGCTATTCTAGCCCCGGACCCGCCGAAAAGGTTGATCCTGCTCATGAGCCAAGCCCCCCTCGTCCTGGTGGACGGTTCTTCTTATCTGTACCGCGCCTTTCATGCGCTGCCACCGCTGACCACGTCCAAAGGCCTGCCGACCGGTGCGGTCAAGGGCGTGCTGAACATGCTCAAGAGCCTGCGCAAGCAGTATCCGGACAGTCCGTTCGCCGTGGTGTTCGACGCCAAGGGTGGGACGTTTCGCGATGCGCTGTACGCCGAATACAAGGCCAACCGCCCGAGCATGCCCGACGACATGCGCGTGCAGATCGAACCGCTGCACGCCAGCGTCAAGGCCCTGGGCTTCCCGCTGCTGTGCGTGGACAACGTCGAAGCCGATGACGTGATCGGCACCCTGGCCCGCAGCAGCGCGGCAGCCGACCGTCCGGTGGTGATCTCCACGGGCGACAAGGACATGGCGCAGTTGGTTGATGGGCACATTACCTTGGTCAATACCATGACCGGTAGCGCCCTGGACGTGGCTGGCGTGAAGGAGAAGTTTGGCGTCGCTCCGGAGCAGATCATCGATTACCTGGCGTTGATGGGCGATTCGTCCGACAACATCCCGGGCGTTCCGGGTATCGGACCGAAGACCGCTTCCGGCCTGCTGGTGGGCGTCAATGGCGGCCTGACCGAGCTGTACGCGCAACTGGACATCGTCGCCACCTTGCCGATACGTGGTGCCAAGACTCTGGCCGCCAAGCTCGAAGAGCACAAGGAAATGGCATTCCTGTCCTACGAACTGGCGACCATCAAGACCGACGTGCCATTGGATGTCGGCCTCGACGACCTGCAAATGGGCACGCCCGACCACGAAAAACTGGCCGAGCTGTATACGTTGCTGGAGTTCAAGAGCTGGTTCGAAGAAAACCAGCGGGACGCCAAGCGTGCCGGCCAGGAGATCGTCGAAGTGGCCGATGAACAGCCCGGCGCTGCCGAGGCCAAGTACGAAGTCATCCTCGACCAGGCGCGCTTTGACGCGTGGCTGGCGAAACTGGAAAAAGCGCCGCTGTTTGCCTTCGTCACCGAAACCAACGGCGGCGATGCCCAGCATTCGCAACTCGTTGGCCTGTCGTTCGCCGTGGCCCCGTTCGAGGCGGCCTACATCCCGCTGACCCATTCCTACATGGGCGTGCCGGAGCAACTGGACCGCGACACAGTGCTCAAGGCGCTCAAGCCGCTGCTGGAAAACCCGGACAAGCTCAAGGTTGGCCAGCACGCCAAGTTCGAAACCAACATCCTGGCCAACTGCGCCATTGGCGGTGACCAGAACAACGGCATCCTGGTCCAGGGCATCGCCTTTGACACCATGCTGGAATCCTACGTGCTGGACTCCACTGCGACCCGTCACGACATGGACAGCCTGGCGCTCAAATACCTGGGCCAAAGCAAGACCGATTTCCAGGACATCGCCGGCAAAGGGGTCAAGCAACTGACTTTCGACCAGATTTCCCTGGAATTGGCCGGCCCTTACGCCGCCGAAGACGCCGACGTGACTTTCCGCCTGCACCAGGCCTTGCAGGAAAAGCTGGCCGCCACGCCAAGCCTGGGCCCGGTGCTCAACGACATCGAAATGCCGCTGATGCCGGTCCTGGCGCGCATCGAGCGCCAGGGCGCGCTGGTGGATGCCAACCTGCTGGGCGTACAAAGTGTCGAGTTGGGCGAGAAGTTGGTGGCGCTGGAGCGTGAGGCGTTTGCCATCGCCGGTGAGGAATTCAACCTCGGTTCGCCGAAGCAATTGGGCGTGATCCTGTACGAAAAGCTCGGCTTGCCGGTACTCAGCAAAACCGCCAAGGGCCAAGCCTCCACTGCCGAAGCGGTGCTCGCCGAACTGGCGGAGCAGGATTACCCGCTGCCCAAGGTGCTGATGCAGTACCGCTCCCTGAGCAAGCTCAAGAGCACCTACACCGATCGCCTGCCGGAACAGATCAACAGCCGCACCGGCCGCGTCCATACCAATTACCAGCAAGCCGTCGCCGCGACCGGGCGGCTGTCGTCCATCGATCCGAACTTGCAGAACATTCCGATTCGGACCGCCGAAGGCCGACGGATTCGCCAGGCGTTCATCGCGCCGAAAGGCTACAAGCTGCTGGCAGCGGACTATTCGCAGATCGAACTGCGGATCATGGCGCACCTGGCCAAGGATGAAGGGTTGCTCCACGCCTTTCGCAATGACCTGGACGTGCACCGGGCCACGGCGGCCGAGGTGTTCGGCGTCGACCTGGAAGCCGTCACCCACGACCAACGCCGCAGCGCCAAGGCGATCAACTTCGGCTTGATCTACGGCATGAGTGCGTTCGGCCTGGCCAAGCAGATTGGCGTCGATCGCAAGCAATCCCAGGCCTACATCGACCGCTACTTTGCTCGCTACCCGGGTGTCCTGGCCTACATGGAGCGCACCCGCGCCCAGGCGGCCGAGCAAGGTTTCGTCGAAACCATTTTCGGTCGTCGCCTGTACCTGCCGGACATCAACGCGAAAAACCCGGCCCTGCGCAAAGGCGCCGAGCGCACCGCCATCAACGCGCCGATGCAAGGCACGGCGGCTGACATCATCAAGAAAGCCATGGTTGCCGTGGATGGCTGGCTGACGGCGTCAGGGCTGGATGCGAAAGTCATCCTGCAGGTCCACGACGAACTGGTGCTGGAAGTGCGTGAAGATCTGGTCGACCAGGTGCGCGAAGAGATCCGCCAGCACATGAGCGCCGCCGCCAAATTGGACGTGCCGCTGCTGGTGGAAGTGGGCGTGGGTAATAACTGGGACGAGGCGCACTGATCCCCATGTCCTGAGGCCTAGGGCTCTCGTGGCGAGGGAGCTTGCTCCCGCTCGGCTGCGCAGCAGTCGCAAACCGGGCGATGCAGTCCGCCTGGAAAAATGCAGGGGGAGCAAGCTCCCTCGCCACAGGGAGTCACCGCAATGCCAGCGATGGCTTCGTTAGCTCGGAAAATTCCTACGGTTATTTCCAAAAATAATCTGAACTAAACCCGTGAATCGCCACTCAGAGATTCTGAATGGCTGGTGAAGCCCTTCAATGCTCCTATGTTGTGTTAAGTGTTGGCAGATATCTGGACCCCGCCCTAGCGGTCCGGAACTTGGACCCCGAACTTCCCCCTCCCCATAAGAAGTCCGGGGTTTTTTTTGCCTGCGATTTGGCTTATTCGGCCTCTTCGCTGCCCTTGTCCGCCAATTCCATCCAGTCCGCCAGCACGGTATAGGCTTCTTCCAAGCCCATGCGCTTGGGTGCCGAGAACAGTTGGATGGTGATCGCGTCGCCCCAGCCCTTGCGAATCTCCGACTGCACTTTGAGCAAAGTATTTTTCGCCGCGCCGTAGGTGAGCTTGTCGGCCTTGGTCAGCAGGATGTGCATCGGCATGCCGCTGGCGACCGCCCAATCGAGCATCAACAGGTCGAAGTCGGTCATCGGATGGCGAATGTCCATCATCAAAATCAGACCTTTCAGACTCTCGCGGCTGCCCAGGTAGGCTTCCAAGTGACGCTGCCAGTGTTGCTTGAGCGGGATCGGTACCTTGGCGTAGCCGTAGCCGGGCAGGTCGACCAAACGCCGTTCATCGTCTAGCTTGAAGAAGTTCAAGAGCTGCGTGCGACCCGGGGTTTTCGAGGTGCGTGCCAGGCTCGCATGGGTCAAGGTGTTCAGCGCGCTGGATTTGCCGGCGTTGGAACGGCCGGCAAACGCCACTTCGAAGCCTTCGTCGTCTGGGCATTGATCGACTTTGGCGGCGCTGAGCATGAAGGTGGACTGTTGGCACAGGCCAAGGATGGGGTTCTTCAGTTGCATGGGATTTCCGATGTGGGCGGCGTCGGGAATGGACGCGGCAAGCTGTGTCGTTTCCGTTTCAGTGACGCCAGTATATAATGCCGCAGATTTTGTGTGCGCTTTGTCCCAGCGTAGGATGAAGCTCACGGGAGCGATCGACCGAAATTGCGCATTAGAACGCAGCTCGTTCCCAACCCTGAAAAGGTCGTTTTATGACGAAATGGCTGCTAGCTGCCGGTGTCTTGATGCCGCTTTACAGCGCTCAGGCTACACAGGATCCGGAAGCTGTGTACAACCGTGTTTGTGGTGCCTGTCATTCCGGCCAACTCCCCATGGCGCCCCGCAAGGGCGATCAGGAAGCTTGGACGCCGAGGTTGGCGAAAGGTATGGAGACGCTGGTGCAACACGTGACCCAGGGTTTCAAGGCGATGCCGCCGCGTGGTTTGTGCATGGACTGCAGTGCCGAGGATTACCGAGCCATCATCCAGTGGATGAGCGAGTGAACCCGGTCCATAACTCTTTAACCCTTAGCCGTAGTTGGATTAGCTGATGAACAAACTGATCGTGAGTCTGCTGTTGACCTTGGGGATATCCGGCGTAGCCCACGCCGCTGGCAACGCCGCTGCCGGTCAGGCGAAAGCGGCTGTATGTGGGGCCTGCCACGGCCCGGATGGCAATAGCATGGCGCCCAACTTTCCGAAACTGGCGGGCCAGGGCGAGCGCTACTTGACCAAGCAGCTGAAAGAAATCAAGGACGGCAAGCGTGTCGTGCTGGAAATGACCGGCCTGCTGACCAACCTGAGCGATCAGGACCTGGAGGACATCGCGGCCTACTTCGCCAGCCAGAAGGGCAGTGTCGGCGCCGCCGATCCAAAACTCGTGGCTCGTGGTGAAGCGCTGTTCCGCGGCGGCGATCTGGAAAAAGGCCTGCCAGCCTGCACCGGCTGCCACTCCCCTGACGGCAAGGGCAACGCCGCTGCCGGTTTCCCACACTTGGGCGGCCAGCATGCCCAGTACATCGGCAAGCAACTGACCGATTTCCGCAAGGAAGAAGGCGGACGTGCCAACGACGGTGACGCAATGACCATGCGCACCATTGCCCGCAAGCTGAGCGACGAAGATATCGCCGCCGTTTCCAGCTACATCCAGGGCCTGCACTAAGGCCGTTGCAAGGGGATACACCTCTTGCAACGTTAACGCTCGATTAATCTGTCGATGCGAGCATCAAAAGGGTGGCTTTGGCCGCCCTTTTTTGTGGCCGCTGCCGTTACACTACAGAACTTGAACCCGCCACGGTCTGTCTTAGAAACAGGCCTTGCCGGGGCCCCTTATTGTCCAGGAGTAAAGCATGCGTAATCTGATCATCAGCGCCGCGCTCGTCGCCGCCAGCCTGTTCGGCGTGACTGCCCAAGCGGCTGAAAAGCCCGCCGCCCCCTATGTCGAACTGGCCAACCCCGTTCCGGTGGCAGCGCCTGGCAAGATCGAAGTCGTGGAGCTGTTCTGGTACGGCTGCCCGCATTGCTACGCATTCGAACCGGTGATCAACCCATGGGCTGAAAAACTGCCTTCGGACGTCAATTTCGTCCGCATTCCCGCCATGTTCGGTGGCCCATGGGACGCCCATGGCCAGATGTTCCTGACCCTCGAAGCCATGGGCGTCGAGCACAAGGTTCACG
The DNA here is from genome assembly GCF_017498305.1 of Pseudomonas sp. OA65. Taxonomy (NCBI): domain Bacteria; kingdom Pseudomonadati; phylum Pseudomonadota; class Gammaproteobacteria; order Pseudomonadales; family Pseudomonadaceae; genus Pseudomonas; species Pseudomonas sp. OA65. The sequence goes on along the minus strand of NZ_JAGDEZ010000006.1, from coordinate 88,865 downwards.
CGGCGGTATTCAACGCGATCCAGAAAGAAGGCAAGAAGCTGGTCAAGAAAGATGAGATGGCGGACTTCCTCGCCACCCAGGGCGTCGATAAGGACAAGTTCCTCGCCACCTTCGATTCCTTCGCTATCCAGGGCCAGATCAAGAAGGCCCGCGAGCTGGCGAAGAAATACGAAATCACCGGCGTACCGACCATGGTCGTCAACGGCAAGTACCGCTTTGACATCGGCTCTGCCGGCGGTGCCGAACAAGCCCTGCAACTGGCCGACCAGTTGATCGCCAAAGAGCGAGCGGCCACCAAGGCTGCTGCCAACTAAGCGCGGCCCCCGCCCATGGCCCGCTGGAGTACCGAACGCATCGTTGGCCTGCATGAACCACGGGTCAACGAGCATCATGCCACGTCCGCGGGCCTGCCTGGCGACAGCCGCTTGCGGCTGCTCAGCTTCAATATCCAGGTGGGCATCAGCACCGAACGCTACCGGCATTACCTGACCCGCGGCTGGCAACATTTGCTGCCGCACACCGGGCGTGCCGGCAACCTGCAGAAAATCGGCGATCTGCTCAAGGACTTCGATCTGGTGGCCCTGCAAGAGGCCGACGGCGGGAGCTTGAGGTCAGGCTACGTCAATCAGGTGGAACACTTGGCCCAATTGGGCGCCTTCCCCTACTGGTACCAGCAACTCAATCGCAACCTCGGACGCCTCGGCCAGCACAGTAATGGCGTGTTGAGTCGCCTGCGGCCGTGGGCGATCGAAGACCATCCGCTGCCGGGCCCCAAGGGCCGCGGGGCGATCCTGGCGCGTTTCGGCGAAGGTCCGGAGGCGCTGATCGTGGTCATGATGCACTTGGCCCTCGGGGCGCGTACCCGCACAATGCAGCTGGCCTATATTCGCGAGCTGATCGGCGGTTACAAGCATCAGATCCTGATGGGCGACATGAACACCCACGCCACCGACTTGCTGCAGACCTCGCCCCTACGCGATCTCGGCTTGCTCGCCCCGCAACTGGAAGCGACATTCCCCAGCTGGCGCCCCCAGCGCTGCCTGGACCATATTCTATTGAGCCCGACCCTGACCCTCGAACGCGTCGAGGTACTGGCCCAACCCATTTCCGATCACCTGCCGGTCGCGGTAGAAATTCGTTTGCCGGGTTCGCTCACGGCCGATGCATTCCCCGCGCTGAATACTGCCCCTCGCGGATCCGATGAATGAGCGACGACGCCGAACGCTGGAGAGAGAAATACCTCAAGAGTATCGAACAGCAGGAAAAGCTCGAGCGCCGTTGGGATGCTCGGCTCGACTTGCTGCGTCGTGGCCTGGTGCGCAGCACCCTGGCCGCCGAGGGCACTGACCGGGCTGTCGATCAATGCATGAAAGAGATGCGCGAGGTGGTGCGCACCGATGACATGGATGCCGGCCTCGCTGCCCTGCTGCCGCGCCTGGAGAAAGCCGTACTCGATTCCGAGCAGCGCCGCGAAACCCGGGTCGAGCAGACGAGCGCCGCGTTGACGGCCCTGGTCGCCCAGTTGCAGAGGCTGCCGTTGCCGAAGGACGTCAGTCGGTCGCTGAAGAAGTATGCCAAGCAACTGGAGGATCGAGCCAGCCAGGCCCGGGAGATTCCGCTGCTGCTCAGTGAACTGAGCGGCTTGCAAGGCAAGGCACTGAGCGCCCTGGACGCCCCTGTCGAACCGAATCGACCTGGCCTGTTGCAACGGCTGTTTGGTGGCCAAGGCCATGAGGAAGCGACACCGCAGCCCCACGCGCCTGCCCAGGCCAGCGTTGCGCCTCCATCAGAAACGACCCTGCCGGTAGCCGTTGAGCCGGCAGCTGATGCAGTCTCCGTCGCACCAGCGCCAGCGCTGCAGCCATTGGCCGTGGAGCAAGCACCCGAGGCGACGCCCGAACCGCTCGGCCCGGTTGCGCCGCCGATCCAACTTGCGCCCACTCCGACACCCGTAGCTGAAGTGGTTCAGCCAAACAGCGCACCGGAGGAGGCAACCGAGTCCGCCCCGCCGCAAGCACCGGTCGCCGACGAGCTCCCGGTAGCGGCGTCCACCCCGGAAAATCCCGACGAACTGATGCCCGAGGAGGCGCCACAGGCCCTTCCCGACCTCTCGCTGCCTCCAGCAGAAGCCGAGCCTGACGAACCCCTGGGCGCAGCCGATATCGTAGACGCCCAGTACGCCCTGCCCGACTCGCCGGAACCTTCCTACAGCTCAGTCGCCAAGCACATTGAAGACACCTTGTTGGGCCTGTTGGGCGACCTGACCTTGCCCGAACGCCATCGCCCACAAGCCGAAGCCATGCGTGAACGGCTGCGAAACGGGCTGAATTGGTACGAACTGCTGCCGATCCTCGATGATTTGGCGGTACTGATGCTGGCCATTACTGACTCCGGCCAGCATGAATTCGAAGCGTACTTGCAGCGCCTCAACGATCGGCTGGAGTCCTTCCAGAGCAGCCTGCAAGCTGCCAGTGAAGACCACGCTGACAACCTGTCGGCCTCCCGGGAAATGGACACCCAGATTCGCGAACAGGTGGACGGGCTGCAAAGCAGCGTGCAACAAGCCGATGATTTGGAAGGCCTCAAGCAGGTGCTGGAGAATCATCTCGAAGGCTTGCTCGGCACGATGGACCAGCACCGCCAACAACGGGATCAGCGCGAGCAGGAAGTCTCGGCGCGCCTGAAAAGCCTGGCCGATCGCGTTGCGCTGATGGAGCAGGACGCTCAGGTAGTGCGGGAGAATCTCGAAGAGCAGCGGCAAAAAGCGCTGGTCGATCCGCTCACCGGGCTGCCCAACCGTGCCGCTTGGTCCGAGCGGCTGGAACATGAAGTCGGCCAGTGGCAGCAGCACGGCAACAGCTTGCTGCTGGCCATGCTCGACCTCGACCATTTCAAGCGGATCAATGACAACTACGGCCATTTGGCCGGGGACCGGGTGTTGAAATTGATCGCTTCGGTCCTGCGCAAGCGACTGCGCGGCGGCGATTTCATTGCGCGTTTCGGTGGCGAAGAATTTGTGCTGCTGGTGCCGGATACGCCCCTGGCCGCCGGCGCCAAGCTGGCTGATGCACTGCGGCTGGCCATCGAAGCCTGCCCATTCCATTTCAAGGGCGAGCCGGTAACCGTGACGGTATCGGTAGGCATGACAGCCTTCAAACCGGGCGAACACAGCGATTCGGTGCTCAAAAGAGCCGATCAGGCGCTATACCGGGCGAAAAATGCCGGGCGCAACCGCGTGGAGCTGGGCTGAGGGCTAATTGTTCCAATTTGTTTATTATCGTCCCGCGCACCGGATCATCGCGGGGCGATACGTTACACTGTTGCATTACTTCCAGCGCGTAATGCCTTCCGCCATGAAATTTCTTTCGCTCATCGTTGCTTTAATTGTCCTGGCCGGCTGCACCAGCGGCCCGCGATTCGACACCAGCCACCCTTCCGTCAACCATGACAACCGCATCCAATTCGTGGTGGTGCATTACACCTCGGCTTCCCTGGAGCGTTCGCTGGCGCTGCTGACCCACGGTGAAGTCAGTGCCCATTACCTGATTGGCGACGATAAAGACGCAACCATCTACAAGTTGGTGGATGAAAGCCGACGCGCCTGGCACGCCGGGGAAAGTGAATGGGAAGGTCGGACCTGGCTCAATTCCAGCTCCATTGGCATCGAAGTCGTCAATCCGGGTTTCATCGACACGCCCACCGGGCGTCTCTGGTATCCCTACAGCGAAGCCCAGGTCCAGGCGCTGACCGTCTTGCTCAAGGACATCCTGAAGCGCAACGGGCTCACCCCGCGCAGCATCATCGGCCACAGCGACATCGCGCCCTTGCGCAAGCTTGATCCGGGGCCGCTGTTTCCATGGAAGCGCCTGGCACAAGCGGGCCTGGGGGTGTGGCCGGATGAGCAGGCCGTCGCGCGCCAGCAGGCCCTCTTCGCGGCGCAATTGCCGCCCGCCAGTTGGTTCCAGGCCGAACTGGCTCGCCTGGGTTACCCAACGCCCCAGACCGGCGAATGGGATGTGGCCACTCAACATGTGCTGGCCGCCTTCCAGATGCACTACCGTCCGACCCGCTTCGACGGCACACCGGACGCCCAAAGCGCGGCGATTTTGCAGGTGCTCAACCAGACAAAATAATGACGCCCGTCCGACGGATCGGGCCAAATCCAAATCAGAAGCTATAACTCATTGGTAACTTTCGGATTACCGATGATGACGGCTACCCGCGACACCCTACAGAGCTGGCTCCATCGCCCCCTTTTCCTGGCGATGGTGGCGGCTGCCCTGAGTACCGTCCTGCTGTTGGCGGGCAGTCTGTTCGTGGTCGTGCAGCAGATCCAGCAGCGTGAAAGCGACCAGATGAATGCCCAGGGCGAGCGCTTTCTGCTGCGGCTGGAACAGCTCTTCGGGCAACTGCGTGAAAGCCTCGACGACCTGCAAAACCAGCCATTGCGCGGCTGCGACGATGACATGATCGCGACCTTGCGCGAGGTCAGCTTCAACTACCGTTTCGTTTATGAGGCGGTGTACATCGATGGCAGTGGCGTCTGTTCCAATCGCCCGCGCCAGACCGGATTGTCGGTGACCCGCCCGCCCGACCTCCGGGGCCCGACTTACAGTTATTGGCTCAATACCACCACGGAACCCAACGAAGATCGCGCGGCGTTGATGCTGGGGCGTGGCAATTTCCGGGTCGCCACCTCCCGTGGACATTTGGCCGACGTGGTCGACCTGCCACCCGGTAGTGCCCTGCTGGTGGTCCTGGATCGAGGCGAGCGAGCGATTCCCGTGTTGGGCAGTCCACAGCGCTGGCCTCCCGCCGAACCTTGGCCACCGAAAAGCCAGAATGCCTTGCAGGTAACCCCGACCCGGTTGATTTATCGGATGCCCACCGATAGTCCGGAATATCAACTGGTGCTGATCGCCCAGCGCAACGGCTTCAAGGTTCCGGCCTATGCTTGGTGGATGCTGCCCATCAGCCTGGTGCTGGGCCTGGGAATTGGTTTCCAAGTGTTTCTGCTCGCGCGCCACCGCCAATCCATGGACGCCGAACTGCACGGGGCCATCCGGCGCGGTGAATTACAGGTGCTTTACCAGCCGATTTTCGACCTGGACAGTCGCAACTGCGTCGGTGCCGAAGCCTTGCTGCGCTGGCGACGACCGGACGGCACCCTGACCAGCCCGGACTTGTTTATCCCGATGGCCGAGAACACCGGGCAGATCCGCCAGATCACCGATTTCGTGCTGCAGCGGCTGTTCGATCAATTGGGCCAGCTGCTGCGGGCCAATCCGCAGCTATATATCTCGGTGAACCTGGCCGCCTGCGACGTGATGGTGCCGCGCATCGGCGAAGTGATCGCTCGCCTGCTGGCGTTGCATCGGGTCTCGGCGAACCAGATTGCCTTCGAGGTGACCGAGCGCGGGCTGGTCGATGTGTTGGTCGCCCGGGATAACCTGCAATCGCTGCGTGATGTCGGCCACCAGGTGCTGATCGATGATTTTGGCACCGGTTATTGCAGCCTGGCTTACCTGCAAACCCTGCCGGTGGACTGCCTGAAAATCGACAAGGCCTTCGTTGATGCCTTGGGCCACGATGCCGCCAGTAGCGGTGTGGCTCCGCATATCATCCGCATGGCCCATGCGCTGCAACTCAAAGTGATCGCCGAAGGCATCGAGCATGAAGCCCAGGCCTCCTATTTGAGCAGCGAAGGGGTGAGATTCGGCCAGGGCTGGCTGTTCGCCCATGCCCTCAGCGCGGTGCAGCTCATCGAGTTGATTACCCGCGGCCGACGCCTGCGCGGACGTCGCCTCGATGATGAAGCCTAAGCCGTGAGTCAGACCGTCAGCGCCATGTAGAACTGCGTGCCCTGCCCCGGCCTTGAATACACGCCCATGCGTCCGCCGTGGAGCTGGACGATCTCCTTGCACAGGGCCAGGCCGAGGCCGGCGCCACCCTTCTTGCGTCCGACTTGGACGAAAGGCTCGAAGATCCGTCCCTGTTGGCCGTAGGCAATGCCTTCACCATTGTCTTCGACGCTGATAATCACCCGCTCGCCATGGCGTCGGGCCTGCAAGCGGATCTGCCCGTCCTCGCCGGTGTGGCGCATGGCGTTGTCGATCAGGTTGTCGAGCACGCGATCCAGTTGCCCGGCGTCAGCATGCAGCCGCGGCAGCGGACCCTGGATCGCCACGAGCAGCTCGATACCCTTGGCTTGGGCCTGTTCGGCGAACCGCAACCGGGCGTCCTCCAGCAAGTCGTCGATGGAGCAAGGCGCCAAGGTCAGCTTTTGCAGGCCGTTCTGGTAGCGAGAGAAATTCAGCAGGTCATTGATCAGTTGCATCAGCCGCTGCATTTCTTCCGTAACGGTATTGAGCAGGTCCGCCTCGCGGGACTCCGGCGGGAAGTGCAGGCGCTCCTGCAACAGGCCGAACGCCATGTGCATGCCCGTCACCGGCGTGCGCAGCTCGTGGGAGGCGCGCAGGACGAACTCGCTGCGCACCCGTTCGAAGGCGCGCTGTTCGGTGACGTCATGCAGCACCATGACCGCGCCGAGGATGTGGCCCTGGGTATGACTGACCGGCGTGAGGCTGTAGGTCAGCACCCGCGACTCGCCATCGACTTCGATGCTCAGGTCTTCCGGCGCGCGCTCCAGGGTTCCACCGCGCAATACCAGGTGCAATTCCTCATCCAGTTCCAGGCGTCCCAAGGCCTCGCCCAGCCCTTGGCCCAGGCGCGCCTCATCCCAGCCCAATTGGCGCTGGGCCACCGGGTTGAGGTGCTCCAGCCGGCCTTGGCGGTCGATCATCAGCAAACCGTCGTCGATGCTGTCGAGCACGGCTTGCAAACGTTGCTGGCCGGCGAGCAATTCATCGACGTTGGTGGCCTGATGCTCGCGCAAGGCCTGGGCCATGACCCCGAAACGACGGGTCAGCAGATTCAACTCGGCGGCGGAAGAAACGGGCAGCGTGACCTCGAAATTGCCCTGGCCGATGTCATCCGCCGCCGCCGCCAGCGCCTCGATCGGCGCGCCGAAACGCCGGGCAATGCCGTGGGCCGTGATAAAACCGATGATCAGCACTGCCAGCCCCACCAGACCCAGCAGCCCGGAAATCCACATCGCCCGTTCGCGGGCGCGGTCCTGGGTTTCACTGATGTTGGTCAAGGCCTCGCGATAACCCTCGATCAACCCGTTACGCAGCACGTTGAATTTCTCGGTGAGCGCCTTGATACCGGTGAGCTGGCTCGCCTGTTGGCGAGACGCGGTGAAAGCCTCGAAAAACTCGACATAGTCCGCCTTGGCCCGGCTGAAGCTGACACCTGCATCGTCGAGTTTCCGTTCGTGGGCAATCCCCTCGTCGATCAACGCCAGGTATTGCTGCTTGGACGCCTCCAGCGCAGCCAGGTCGGGCTTGTCGTCGAGCATGATCATCAACTGATCGCCCAGGGTCTGGCGCAACTTGAGGCCCAGGTCCAGCAGGATGAAGTTGTCGCGTACCGATTGTTCCTGGGTGTTGGCCATCTGCATCACGCTGACCAGGCCAAGCACCAGTCCCAGCAAGGCCACGGTGATCAGCGCCGAGATGCTGAGAAACAGTCGTGTGCGCAGCTTCATCGCCAGTTTCATAAGATGTCGCTCACAGGTTGTACTGCTTGCGTTTGCGATACAGCGTGGAAGCATCGATACCCAGGGTCTTGGCCGCCTGGTCGAGGGTGTCGGCCGTGGCCAGCACCGCACCGATGTGGGCTTTTTCCAGTTCATCGAGGCTCAATGCGGCACCAATGCGCGGCGCATTGTTGGTAGGCTGCTCGGCCATGCCCAAGTGACTGATTTCGACTTTTTCCTGTGGGCAAATGATGCTGGCGCGCTCGACCACGTTGCGCAGTTCGCGGATGTTGCCGGGCCAGCGATAGCCTAGCAGCGCTTCGCGCGCCTCGTCGCTGAAGCCCCGGGCCGGGCGCGCGTATTCCTTGACGAAGCGGGCCAGGAAGCGATCGGCCAGGGTCAGGATGTCTTCGGCGCGTTCACGCAGCGGCGGCAGATGCAGGGTGATGACGTTCAGGCGATACAGCAGGTCTTCGCGAAAACGCCCATCGCGCACCATGTCTTCGAGGTTGAGGTTGGTGGCGGCGAGAATTCGCACATCGGCGCGGCGAGTGACCGGATCCCCTACCCGCTCATATTCCTTGTCCTGGATGAAGCGCAACAACTTGGGTTGCAAAGTGAGGGGAAAATCGCCGATCTCGTCGAGAAACAGCGTACCGCCGTCGGCCTGGTTGACCCGTCCCAGGGTACTTTCGCTGGCACCGGTGAACGCCCCTCGGCTATGGCCGAACAATTCGCTTTCCATCAATTCAGCGGTCAGTGACGGGCAATTGATGGTGACGCAGGATTTCTTCGCGCGCTTGCTCCAGCCATGGATCGCTCGAGCCAACTCGCCTTTACCGGTGCCTGATTCGCCGAGGATCAGGATGTTGGCGTCGGTGCTGGCCACCTGGCGCGCGGTCTCCAGCACGACTTTCATCGCCGGGCTATGGGAGTCGAGGCCGTCCTTGGGTTTGCGCACTTCCCCTTCCAGGGCTTCGAGCCTTGCGGATAGCTGGCGCACTTCCAACTGCTTGGCGGTGGCCAGGCGCAGTTGATCCGGGCTGCAAGGCTTGACCAGGTAATCGGCTGCGCCGGCCTGGATGGCATCGACCGCCGTGTCGACGGCCGAGTGGGCAGTGACGATTACGACCCGCATCCACGGGGCTTGGATACGCATTTGGGCCAGGACATCCAGGCCGTTGTCTTCCCCCAGGCGCAGGTCGAGAAAACACAGGTCGAACACCTGGCGTTGCAGCAGTGCGTCGGCTTGGGCAGCGCTGTTGGCAGTGGCGACGGTATAGCCTTCGTCTTCCAGGCAGTAACGGAAGGTACGCAGGATGGCAGACTCATCGTCTACCAGCAGAATGCGGCCTTGGTGCTCAGTGGCGGATTCCATTTTTCCTACGCTCCTTTATGAATGATGTTGGTTAGTGTCAGAAAAATCGGGCAAGTTGCATGGTCGTTTCTGAGGGAATATTACCCACCGAGAATGCCTCTGTGGACGTCTGACTCCTAAAAGACTGATTTGAGTTCCTTTTTTTATGATTCCTACGGGTCGGACGGTTCGTATCGCTGATTCCGACGGCTGTTTCTGACAGGCCATTCCAAAACAACCTAACGTCTTTTTCCTTCCAGTCGTGCAATACGCACGACGTACGCGTGGGGCATCGTGCAGGATGCGCTCCCCATGTCTCGCGCCTATTTCATAACGTATTGATTTTAAAGGTATTTTAATCACAAAAAATCCTGGCACGGCGGCTGCAATGCTCTGGTTAACGTTGGCGTATGAGCGCCTCAACCAGATCACCACACCCGGGTGGGGAGGAATTTCAGGATGAATCGTCAAAGTGCCGCCCAATTTAAAAGCGCCGCCCAATTTCGACTCTCTTCTCTGCACCTCCAGCAGGGCTTATGGGCTGCCCTGGCCCTGCTGGTCACGCTCGTGATTGGCCAGCAGTGGTTGCTCTGGCAGGAGCGCCAGCAACCAGAAGCGCCGCAAGTATCGATTCATCGTGCACCACAAACCCATTTCAGCGCCGTCAGCAACCTCAACGAAGCGGCCGCTGCCATGCGCATGATGGATGTCGATCAGGTTCAGCCAATGACCGACATGCCGCGTGAAGAGCGCTGGGTGTTTTAACCCGATGTATCGGTCGTCCACTGCGCCGGAACCATCACCGCCAGACCCTCACTAAATAGAAAAGCGTAAGGAGAATCACCATGTTGAGCTGGGCAATTACCTTCCTGATCATTGCCATCATCGCCGCCGTACTGGGCTTCGGTGGTATCGCAGGCACCGCCACGGGCATCGCCAAGATTCTCTTTGTCGTGTTCCTGGTGATGTTTATCGCTTCCTTCTTCTTTGGCCGTCGTGGCCGAGGCTGACCATGAGCGTTTCTTTAAAAGGACTGGCCGCCGCCCTGTTACTGGGCGGCAGTGCCATGGCAATGGCTGCCAATGACGGACAGATGCGCGTCAACCAAGTGCTGCAGGCGGACCCGCAATACCGCGAGACTTGGCAGCACGTCGTGAAAAAAGAAGAACGCCTGCCGGAATGGGTGATGAACCTCTCAGGCAAGTCGGAACAACAGATGAATGCGGTCGAGGAAGACGGCGACAAGTATCTGGTGGGCCCGCTCTGTGAGCTCGAGGCGTCGTGTCTTAATCAGCGTCTGATCGTTGTCTTCAGTTTCGACAAGGACGAGGCCTATGCCATGTTAGTGGAAGTCCCTGCTGGACTGCCCGCCGACAAGTCGCCGACCCGTCATGCCGACTACCGTTTCCTTGGTAACCCCAACGAAGGTATGCAAGAGCTGTTAATGGAACAACTCAAGAAAGATCCGAACTGGTACTGATTCTGAAAATGGGAAGAGCAGCTCTGCTTTTTCCTGCTGCACAGCCCGAGGAGGGCCGGTGCATGACCAGGGGGCCGGGACGTTCTGACGGATGAGCGTCGGAGTGACCTACGGGCACAAGGGGTGCCTGCGAAAGGGCCGGGTCAGGTAAAAGCTGCGACGCAAGTTCGCAAAGCCCTCACGGCTTGGCGAACTTGCGTAGAGCTTCGTGTCGCCAGCCGGTCCGTGATGCGGCATTTTGTCTCCTACCACTCATTTATTCCCCTTTCCCTGACCGTATATCGGAGAATGCCGAGACGATTTATCTCGTGAATCGCACCTCGAAGCGTTGCCGTTTCATCGGTTCCCCAGCCTTGGCTGAGAAAGCCCAGCTGCGCTGAAATGGCCGGCTCACGGCACTTATGCCGGCACAAATGGCGCATTCGAACCGCTTGCAAGGCGGGTTTCGTTTGGAAAATCTCATGCCGATTCGGCATGGGGTAGGCGTTTACGGCATTAGACGATCCCCCCTGGCATCGCAATAGTTGCGCCTTTTTTCGCCTGCCAGTAAGCCGCTCGCGCGTGCTCGGGGTGACCTTATACGGGGATAGGGGCGCGAATGTTTTTCGTCATCGACGAGCCATTCGCGCCACTGTCCGAGTCCAACTGAAGTAAGGGTAACGATATGAAGAAGGCACGACTAAGCCTCGCCTGGCAGATCCTCATCGGTCTGGTGCTGGGGATTGCATTGGGCGCGCTGCTCAACCATTTCAGTGCCGAGAAGGCCTGGTGGATCAGCAACGTGCTGCAACCGGCGGGCGATATCTTTATCCGTCTGATCAAGATGATCGTGATCCCGATCGTGATTTCCTCGCTGATCGTCGGCATCGCCGGAGTGGGTGATGCCAAGAAGCTCGGGCGTATCGGTCTCAAGACCATCCTTTACTTCGAAATCGTCACCACCATCGCCATCGTCGTCGGCCTGCTGTTGGCCAACTTCTTCCAACCAGGCAGTGGCATCGACATGAGCACCCTGGGCACGGTGGATATTTCCAAGTACCAGGCCACGGCAGCGGAAGTCCAGCATGAACATGCGTTCATCGAGACCATCCTCAACCTGATCCCGTCGAACATCTTTGCCGCCGTCGCCCGTGGCGAAATGCTGCCGATCATTTTCTTCTCCGTCTTGTTCGGCCTGGGCCTGTCCAGCCTGCAATCGGACCTGCGCGAGCCGCTGGTGAAAATGTTCCAGGGCGTATCGGAGAGCATGTTCAAAGTCACCCACATGATCATGCAATACGCCCCAATCGGTGTGTTTGCCCTGATCGCGGTGACCGTCGCCAACTTCGGCTTCGCCTCCCTGCTGCCGTTGGCGAAACTGGTGATCCTGGTTTACGTCGCCATCGCCTTCTTCGCCTTCGTGGTGCTGGGCCTGATCGCTCGCCTGTTCGGCTTCTCGGTGCTCAAGCTGATGCGCATCTTCAAGGATGAGCTGGTGCTGGCCTACTCCACCGCCAGTTCCGAAACCGTGCTGCCGCGCGTGATCGAGAAGATGGAAGCCTACGGTGCGCCAAAAGCCATCTGCAGCTTCGTGGTGCCGACCGGTTATTCCTTCAACCTCGATGGCTCGACCCTGTACCAGAGCATCGCGGCGATTTTCATCGCCCAGCTGTACGGCATCGACCTGTCCATCAGCCAGCAATTGCTACTGGTGCTGACTTTGATGGTCACGTCCAAGGGTATCGCCGGCGTGCCGGGCGTGTCGTTCGTGGTGCTGCTGGCCACCTTGGGCAGCGTGGGCATTCCGCTGGAAGGCCTGGCCTTCATCGCCGGTGTCGACCGCATCATGGACATGGCCCGTACTGCGCTGAACGTTATTGGCAACGCCCTCGCGGTGTTGGTCATCGCGCGTTGGGAAGGCATGTATGACGATGCCAAGGGGCAGCGCTACTGGAACTCCCTGCCGCACTGGCGCAGCAAGGAGCCGCTGCCGGCGGGGGAAACTTCGAGCAATTGATGCCTGCCTTGAGGCCGCCATCGCGAGCAGGCTCGCTCCCACACTGACGAGTGTTCCCTGTGGGAGCGAGCCTGCTCGCGATGGCGGCGGCACATTCAACATCAAGCCAAGCAAACCCCGGAGAAATCCGGGGTTTGTCGTTTCTGCCAGCCCCGCTATCATTCGCGGCATCTTCCGGGGGACTTAACCGATGCTCAATGGCCTGTGGCTTGGCTTCTTTATCGTCGCAGCCGTGTCGGCGCTGGCGCAGTGGCTGATTGGCGGCAACGCCGGGATCTTCGCCGCCATGGTGGAAAGCATTTTCGCCATGGCCAAGCTGTCGGTGGAGGTGATGGTCCTGCTGTTCGGCACCCTGACCCTGTGGCTGGGCTTCCTGCGCATCGCTGAAAAGGCCGGCATTGTCGACTGGCTGGCCAAGGCCCTCGGCCCGCTGTTCTTGCGCTTGATGCCGGAAGTGCCTGCCGGCCATCCGGCGATCGGCCTGATCACCCTCAACTTTGCCGCCAATGGCCTGGGTCTGGACAACGCCGCCACGCCCATCGGCCTCAAGGCCATGCGCGCCCTGCAAGACCTCAACCCCAGCCCGACCATCGCCAGCAACGCGCAGATCCTGTTCCTGGTGCTCAATGCCTCGTCGCTGACGCTGCTGCCGGTGACCATCTTCATGTACCGCGCCCAGCAAGGCGCGCCGGACCCGACCCTGGTGTTCCTGCCGATCCTGCTCGCCACCAGCGCCTCGACCCTGATGGGGCTGCTGTCGGTGGCGTTCATGCAGCGCCTGCGCCTGTGGGACCCGGTGGTGCTCGCTTACCTGGTTCCGGGTGCGCTGGTACTGGGTGGTTTCATGGCGCTGCTGGCAACGCTCTCGGCTACGGCACTGGCGGGGCTGTCATCGATCCTCGGCAACCTGACGCTGTTTGGCTTGATCATCCTGTTCCTGGTAGTGGGCTCACTGCGCAAGGTCAAGGTGTACGAAACCTTTGTCGAAGGCGCCAAAGAAGGGTTCGACGTTGCCAAGAGCCTACTGCCGTACCTGGTGGCCATGCTCTGCGCTGTCGGCGTGCTGCGGGCTTCGGGCGCGCTGGATTTTGGCCTCGACGGTATCCGCCACCTGGTGCAGTGGGCGGGCTGGGACACACGCTTCGTCGATGCCTTGCCGACCGCCATGGTCAAGCCGTTCTCCGGCAGTGCCGCCCGGGCGATGTTGATCGAGACCATGAAGACCTCCGGCGTGGACAGCTTCCCGGCCCTGGTGGCGGCGACTATCCAGGGCAGCACCGAGACCACGTTCTACGTGCTGGCGGTCTATTTCGGCGCCGTGGGCATCCAACGCGCGCGCCACGCCGTGGGGTGTGCGCTACTGGCGGAATTCTCCGGGGTGGTGGCGGCCATCGGCGTTTGCTACTGGTTCTTTGGCTGACCGGTGGGAGCAAGTCTGCTTGCGATGGCGGTGGTTCAGTCAACAGCTCTGCTGAATGTGCCGCCGTCATCGCGAGCAAGCTCAGCTCCCACAGGAATTGTTGCCAGGCGCAAAGCATCTGAAGGCCCCGGCCATTGTGGGAGCCGAGCTTGCTCGCGATGGCGTCGGATCAGTCAGCATTGAGGTTGGCTGACACACCGTCATCGCGAGCAAGCTCGGCTCCCACAGGTCAGGTGTGCTGCCCTGGATCATGAACGCCGCTAATCCCCTGTGTGAGCGAGCCTGCTCGCGATAAGGTCCGCAGGACCTTCAGTCCGTCACCTCGAAGCGCAGCACGCCGATCATCTGGCCGTTTTCCGTGAGCACCCGAACTTGCCATTTGCCGGTCGGGTTGTCCGGGAAGTTCTGCTTGTGGGTCCAGGCGCGATAGCCTTCCTTGCGCCCGCCGTGGATGTCCAGGGCGATGCGGTCGACTTCTTTGCCGTTGAATTGCCAGACGTGATAAATCCGCTCATCGAGCCCACGCGGCGCATTGATGGCCGTGTAGGCATACAGGCCATTGCCGCGGATCTGCGCCGCGCTGACTTCCTTGAGGCTGGCGCCCGGCGTGCGGTCTTCCACTTGGGTGCTGATCGCCACTTCGGTCATCCACAGCGTGGCCGGCGGCACCCAGGAGCGCATCACCCAGCCGGCGGCGCCAATCCCCACCGTAATGCAGAGGATCGCCAAGGCGTTGCGCACGGTGCGGATCGGGAAGATCGAGGCCAGGCTGGGAAACGACAGCAGCATGGCCGTGCCCAGCGCCAGCTTGAAGCTCTGGTCGGTGGTCAGGTGCAGGATCACCGGCAATGCGGTGAGCAGGGCGGCGAACAGCGTCAGCGTATGCAGCGCCAGGAACGCCCAGCGCCGGGGCGCCAGCCATTTGTAGTACAGCGGATCGGTGATCGAAATCAGCGCCGCGATGGTCAGCAGCCCGGTGAAAAGCAGCTGGCTGCTGTTCCAGGTGGTGGTGATGAAGAAAAACGGCAGAACGAAAAACAGGCTTTCCTGGTGAATCATCTGCGTGGCATAGCGCAACAGCGGCTGGGGGATTTCCCGTTTGAAAATCCGCGTGAACAGCCGGGTCATGCTGTTCTCCACCATCAGCCAGAGCCAGCTCACCAGCATCATGATGGCGATCCAGGTCGCCAAGCCCTGCTGGCGATCCACCAGCATGAAACTGCCGACCCCGGAGATGAAACCACCGAGCGCAATGACCCCTGGATAGCGCTTCATCAATTCAAGGATGCGCTGGATATAGACCGTCAGGTTTTGCATTCAGTGGTTTCACAATAAGTCGTAGGAAATATCCCTGACAGAGTATCGCCAGGACATCGATGTGACGAGCATTGTTGTGGCGAGTGGATCCTCTGTGGGAGCAAGGCTTGCCCGCGATGGAGGCGATACGGTCCTCAAGAAAATCGAGGCGCCTGTTTCGCGAGCAAGCTTTGCTCCCACAGAAGATCCCTCCCTACAAGTCATTCTTCGTTCGGTCGGGCCCGCCGGCGCACCTGCCACACCACCAACCCGATTAACAACAACCCCAGCAAACCGCCCAGCCCCCAGACGAGTTCATCATCACTGAGCAACGGCTTCTCGATGCGCAAATAACCCGGGTCCTTGAGCAGTTCGCGCAGGGCCACGTTGGCCTGTTCCAGGCTTACGTCCTGCAGGCGCAGGGCCGGGTTGGCGAAGCGGCCGTCTTCATAGTCGCCCAGGGCGCCCCAGTAGTAATCGGCCAGTGCGCTGTTGCCTTGAACCGCCCAGGACTGATGGGCGATGGCCGCGCGTTTGATGCGCACGAAATCGGCGGGGTCCAGGCCATCCTTGAGCAAGGTCCTGCGCAGCTCTTCCAGCGCCTGTTCGGCTTCGGGTAAGTCCTCGCGGGACAGGTCGGCGTTCAGGCTGAAGAAGCCAACGCCGCCGAACACTTCGCGCTCGGTCCACGGCCCGTAGGACAGGCTGCGGGCCAGGCGCAATTGGCGATAGAGCGCCCAATCCAGGTAATCCTTGAGCAGGTCGAACGTCTCGTCATGTTGCTCGTCCAGCACCGGCTCCGGGAACAGCCAATGCAGCTTGGCACTGTCGCCGACAAGGCCCCGGATCAGGTTGCGCTTGGTGACCGCCTTGTAGCGGATCTGCGGCAGCGCCTCGTGGGCACTGGGCTCCACCGGTTCGAGTTCGCCAAAGGCGCGTTCCAGATAGGCCGGCAGCAGTCGGTCGAGATCGCCGACCACGATCAGCGTCATGTTGTTTGGCGCATACCAGTCCTTGCGCACTTGTTCGAGGCGGGCGAGGGTATGGTGCTGGACCTCGGGCCGTTCCGCGCAGCGCAGGCCCAACTCAACCGCCAACTGATTGCTGGCCTTGTGGCCCAGGTCTTGGCGGTCGAGCCAGCGTTGCAAGTGGGTGTAGTGGCCGCCGTCTTCGCGTTCCACCACCCGCTTGGCCGCTTCCAGGGCTTTTTCATCGATGCGGGTGCGGGTCAACAGCGCCAGCAGCAGGTCCAGAACCTT
The DNA here is from genome assembly GCF_017498305.1 of Pseudomonas sp. OA65. Lineage (NCBI taxonomy): Bacteria > Pseudomonadati > Pseudomonadota > Gammaproteobacteria > Pseudomonadales > Pseudomonadaceae > Pseudomonas > Pseudomonas sp. OA65. The sequence continues at coordinate 72,457 of NZ_JAGDEZ010000006.1, read as the reverse complement.
ACGTTGATTGCGTGCCGGGGCCTCGATGACGAACGTGGTGTCGGCGTTGCTGGTGAACGCATTCCACTCGCCACCCAAGGCTTGCATGCGTTCTTCGAGGCCGCCTTCACCACTGTCATCGACGCCGCTGAACAGCAGGTGTTCGAGCAGATGCGGCAGTTCCTTGTCGGCGCAACTGAAGTCGTCCAGGCCCACGCCCACCACCAGCCGGATCGCCACATGCCCGCGCTCGGTGCCGGGCTTGAGCAGCAGTTGCAGGCCGTTGGGCAGCATATAGCCTTCGACCTGGAACCGGTCCAGGGCGACAACGGGCAGAGAGCCAAGCAAAAGAACGGCGAGCAACAGACAACGCATAAGGGCTTCCTGGCGGCTGAGTGAAGATCCATGGTGCCGGGCGGGCTGTCATCGGCGCAGCATCGCCCGGAGTTGGCTCGCTCCCCTGACGAATCTATGCGGTGTTCATGACAACGGGAGCAGGCGGGCCGGTGAACGGTTTCAGGCCCGAGCCATTGTTTTTGACTGACGTTTTTGACCGACATTGTTACTGACTGACCAATGGGCCAGTCGTTCACGGCGAATGGGTGATGTCGGAAATTTCATCGGCCGCCAGCGCGCCGATCTCCGACGTCTCCAGCACCACATAGGCGCTGCCGCAGAACAGCGAATTGAGGCGTCGCATGTCAGCGATCAGCTCCAGGTGCAGGGAACTGGTCTCCAGGCTTTGTACGACTTTGCGTTGCAAACGGCTGACATGGGCGTGGGCCATGCGCCGTTCCTGCGCCCGAAAGCGCCGTTTCTCACGCAGCAACTGCCGGGCGCTTTCCCGGTCGGCGCTGAGGAATACCGACAACCCCAGGCGCAAATTGGCGATCAGATGGCTGTGCAGCCCCGCCAACTCCTCCAGGCCGACCTCGGAAAAGGAGCGGCGTTGCGAGGTCTTCTGCTGCTGGACCTTGCGCAACATGCGCTCGATGAGGTCGCTGGCCAGCTTGAGGTTGATCGCCAGTTCGATGATCTCCGCCCAGCGGCGGCTGTCCTGTTCGCTGAGGTCCTCACGGGGCATCTGCGCCATGTACAACTTGATGGCACTGCACAGCGCTTCGACGTCATCGCTCATGCGCCGGACGTCCTGCGTCACTGCCGTTTGCGCACCGCGTAGCACGTCCAGCATGGCTTCGAGCATGTTTTCGATCAGGTCGCCAATGCGCAGGGTTTCCCGGGCCGCGTTCGCCAGGGCCAGGCTCGGGGTGGCGAGGGCGGTGGGATCGAGGTGGCGGGGCTTGGCCGTGCCGTTGGTCTCGGGCCGCTCCGGCAGTAGCCAGGCACAGAGCTTGGCCATCGGGCCGACGCTGGGCAGCAACACCAGGCACCGTACGGTGTTGTAGAGCAGATGGAAGCCGATCACTGTTTCCTGGGGGCTGAAATCCAGGCTGTCGAGCCAGCCCACCAGCGGATCGAGCACCGGGATGATCAACACCAGCCCGATCAGCTTGTACAACAAGCTGCCCAGCGCCACTTGGCGGCCGGCGGTGTTCTGCATGCTGGTGCTGAGGAACGCCAGGATGCCGCTACCGATGTTGGCGCCGATCACCAGGCCGATGGCCACCGGCAGACTGATCACCGCGGCGCCGGCCAGTGTCGCGGTCAACAGCACGGCGGCCAGGCTGGAGTAGGAGATCATTGCGAACAACGCGCCGACCAGCGCATCGAGCAGGATGTCGCCGGTCAGTGAGGCGAAGATCACTTTCACGCCTTGGGCGTGGGTGATGGGCGCGGCGGCTTCGACGATTAACTGCAAGGCGAGGATGATCAGGCCCAGGCCGATGCTGACCCGGCCCATTTGCCCGACGCGGGTCTGTTTGCGCGAGAGGAAAAAAATCACCCCGAGGAAAATCAGCAGCGGCGACAGCCACGACAGGTCGAGGGTCAGCACCCGCGCCATCAGCGCGGTACCGACATCGGCGCCGAGCATGGTCGCCAGGGCCGGAGTCAACGCCATCAGGCCCTGGCCGACGAACGAGGTGACGAGCATGGCCGTGGCGTTGCTGCTCTGGACCATGGCCGTGACCATGATGCCGGCGATAAACGCCAGCCAGCGCCGGGACATGTTCTGGCTGATGACATGGCGCAGGTTCGAGCCATAGACCCGCAGGATGCCGGTACGCACGATATGCGTGCCCCAGATCAGCAGGGCCACGGCGGAGAGCAAATTGAGCAGGGTCAGCATGAGAGGCCCCCTGTTAGCGTCCCAAAGGAACAAATGGGTGATGCCACATTCTTCGTTCTTGTACTTAAGCTGTAGTTGTCGAACGGTTCGGGCGCCAGCATTGCACAGCTAAAGAATCGATTGAAACAAAACTGTCATGAAAACATATTCCTCAAACACACCAAAAACCCTTGTGGGAGCGAGCCTGCTCGCGATGACGGCAGCACACCCACCATCACCGGTTCAGGCACACCGCTTTCGCGAGCAGGCTCGCTCCCACAGTTGTGCACTTCAAGCTGGTTGAGCAGCCATTTCTTGCAGGCATGAAAAAGGGGCTCCAAGAGCCCCTTCCATTCACTGCCCTATACCTTACTGACCCGGCATGTCCTTGCGCAGTTTCACCGGATCCTGTTGCTTGCGCTTGCGTGCAATCGCGGTGCGCATCTTGATGTTGACCGCTTCCACCGCCAGGGAAAACGCCATGGCGAAGTAGACGTAGCCTTTTGGCACATGCACGTCGAACGACTCGGCGATCAGCACGGTACCGACCACCAGCAGGAACGACAGCGCCAGCATCTTCAGCGACGGGTGCTTGTCGATGAACGTGCTGATGGTGCCCGAAGCCAGCATCATTACCAGTACGGCGACGATGATTGCCGCGACCATGACCGGTACATGGGACACCATGCCGACCGCGGTGATGACCGAGTCCAGGGAGAACACGATGTCGATGATCGCGATCTGGATGATGGTGTAGATGAAATTGCCGCCCTTGCCCGAAGGCTCGTCGCTGGTTTCATCTTCGCCTTCCAACGCGTGGTACATCTCCTGGGAGCTTTTCCACAGCAGGAACAGGCCACCGAAGAACAGGATCAGGTCACGACCGGAGATGCCCTGGCCGAACACTTCGAACAAATCGGCCGTCAGGCGCATGACCCAGGTGATGGACAGCAGCAACAGGATCCGCGTGATCATGGCCAGGGCCAGACCGAAAATCCGGGTGCGCGCCTGCATGTGCTTGGGCATGCGGCTGACCAGGATCGAGATCATGATGATGTTGTCGATGCCCAGGACAATTTCCAGGGCGGTCAGGGTAAAGAAGGCAACCCAGATTTCCGGGTTGGTCAGCCATTCCATGTGAGTTCCTTTGAGCGAGTGTTAGGCCGCGCCGCGCCTTCGGTGATCCGACAGGGCGACGCAGCGGGCGTTGCTTTTATAGAGTGCTGAACAGCGGAAAAATCCCCATCAGCAAGGCGGCGAACATTATGCACAGGCAAACCAGTACTGCCCACTTCAAGGTGAAGCGTTGGTGATCGCCGAACTCGATCCCGGCCAGGGCCACCAGCAGATAAGTCGACGGAACCAGCGGACTCAGCAGATGCACGGGCTGGCCAACGATGGAGGCGCGGGCCATTTCGACGGCGGTGATGCCGTAATGGCTGGCGGCTTCGGCGAGAACCGGTAACACCCCGTAATAAAATGCATCGTTAGACATGAAGAACGTGAACGGCATGCTCACCAGCGCGGTGATGACCGCCAGGTAAGGGCCGAGGAATTCCGGAATCACCGCCAGCAGGCTCTTGGACATGGCGTCGACCATGCCGGTGCCGGACAGGATGCCGGTGAAAATCCCCGCCGCGAAGATCAGCCCGACCACCGCCAACACACTACCGGCGTGGGCCGCGACGCGGTCTTTCTGCTGTTGCAGGCATGGGTAGTTGACGATCATCGCGATACTGAAGGCCACCATGAACAGCACCGGCAATGGCAACAGGCCGGCGATCAGGGTGCACATCAGGGCCAGGGTCAGCGCGCCGTTGAACCAGATCAGCTTCGGACGGCGGGCGTCCGGGAACTGGGACACGCTGATTTCGCTGTGATCGATCTCATCGCCCGCCAGGTGCAATTCACCCAGGCGCGCACGCTCGCGTTTGCCGTACATGTAGGAAATCGCCAGGATCGCCACGACGCCGGCCAGCATCGCCGGGATCATCGGCACGAAGATGTCGGACGGGTCCACATGCAGCGCACTGGCTGCCCGGGCCGTCGGGCCGCCCCACGGGGTCATGTTCATCACGCCGCCGGCGAGGATGATCAGGCCGGCCATAATGCGCGGGCTCATGCCGATGCGGCTGTAGAGCGGCAGCATCGCGGCCACGCAGATCATATAAGTGGTCGCGCCGTCACCATCGAGGGAAACGACGAGCGCCAGAACGGCGGTACCGACCGAAACTTTCAACGGGTCGCCCTTGACCAGCTTGAGGATCTTGCGAACGGCCGGGTCGAACAGGCCGGAGTCGATCATCAGGGCAAAATACAGAATCGCGAACATCAGCATCACCCCGGTCGGGGCGAGCTTGGTGATGCCTTCGAGCATCATCGGACCGATTTTCGGCGCGAAGCCACCGAACAGGGCGAACAGGATCGGGATGATAATCAGGGCGATCAGCGCGGACAGGCGCTTGGTCATGATCAGGAACATGAACGTGATGACCATGGCGAAGCCAAGGAAAGTCAGCATGGGAAATACTCCAGGCGTGGTGCGGCTGTGAAAGGCGAACCGGACAGGTCAGCGCAGGATGCAGAGCACGGGACGAACGGATGGAGTGGGTGCAGCGGGACGGGTAGCAGCGGACATCAGAATCACCATTGTTGTTGTTAAAAGGGCCGAACGAGCCTTGAAAACTCGCTTTTGGCCGACCGGTCTCTTGCCGGAAGTGGGGTGATCCTAATCGCGCAAGCTTTCAGTCAGCTTTCGTCGCAGACAATGGAGTTTTTTCTGTGGGGCAAGGCTCACCTGTGGGAGCAAAATTTATCTGTGGGGTAAAGCTCACCTGTGGGAGCAAAGCTTGCTCGCGATGAAGCTGACACATTCCCACTTGAGAGCCGCGGCGTCTTTATCGCGAGCAAGCTTTGCTCCCACAGATAATCTGCGCTTTCGTCGCTAGATCAAAAGGCTGAAAGATTCAACGGCCGCACCGCGCCCATCCAGATCGCATGGTCGGTGTGATCGGCCAGGTCATCGCCGGTCTCCGGGTGCAGGAAAATCACCAGCCCCTTGCGATTCAGGGCCAGCCACGGCAGGACCACGCCGATGTACTGCGGATCGAAGGCCAGCTGACAACTCCAGTCCGGGTGCGGGCCGACCGGGCGTTGATGGACACTGCCCATTTTCAGCGGGAACAACTGCGCCGCTTCCTCACACAGCGCCCGCGCCTGGTCGAGGGTATTGGCGTCGAAATACACATGGGCGTGGTAACCCTTGATCCGTTGCATCGGTCACTCCTTGATAAACAGGCGAACCCTCTTGGTTCCCCGCGGGTCAGAGCCTTTACAGGCGGGACAACGAGGAAAACAGCCATGAAAAACGCCGAAACCCCGGTCATCAAAGTGGTGCTCTATGGTGCCATGAGCAGCCTCGGCAGTGCGTTGATGGCTGAACTGCTGCGGCGCCAGCATGAGGTCATCGCCATTCTCGACGATCTTACCGCCCTGGCCCCACGCCCAGGCTTGCGGACCAAGACCGGCGATCTGTTCGACCCGGAGCGGGTCAAGCAAAGTGTCGCCGGGGCCAGCGCCGTGGTGTGCCTGTTGAACGCGCCAGGGTTGCCGATGAACAGCGAACAGGTGGAGCGCACCTTGATTCCCGGCCCGGTGGAGCAAGTCCTGGCGGTGGACGCCCTGATCGCCGGCATGCACGCGGTGAACATTACACGGCTGTTCCTGGTGGGCGACTTTGCGATGCTCGACGAAGAACAGGCCGACGACGATTTGCAGCGCCATGCCGCCGAAGAAATGCTCGATGCCCTGAAGAGCAGTACCTTGCAGTGGACCTTGATCAACGCCCCCTATGCTGCGCCTGGCCTGGGCATCGAACACTTCAGCCAGGTCAGCACCAGCCTCGAACCTGGCATGGCTGAAACCCTGGAGCGGCTCAACCGTGTGGCCGTCGGCATCGCCGATGAGCTGCGCCTGAACCTACATGTGGGCGAACACGTCAGCTTCGTGGCCGCCCACTAGCTATGGACTCCACATCCCTGTGGCGAGGGAGCTTGCTCCCGCTGGGCCGCGTAGCGGCCCCAAAAAAACGATGCCACAACTCAAACAGCAATCGACGGCAACGGCAGCCCCGTGAGCGATTCGGCGCTGTTGGCCTGTTCGTCCATCAGCCAATCGACGAATTGCCGGATCAACACACCGCGCCGTTTACGCTGGGGCAAGACTACGTAATACCCCAGCCGCGACAGCACCGTTTCCGCGATCGGACGACACAACAGGCCCTGGGCCAATAAGTTATCCACAAGGTGCCGCCAGCCGATGGCGACGCCCTGACCGCCAATAGCCGCCTGGATGAGCAGCGTGTAGTTGTCGAAGCGCAACTGCCCGGGGGCCGGCGGCGAGGTGATACCCAGCTCGCGAAATACGCCGCTCCAGTCGAACCAGCTGTTGCTGTTGCCCGCCCGCAAATGCAGCAACGGAAATTCCGCCAAGGCCTGGGCGGGCAAGGGCAGGGGACGCTCCTTGAGCAGCAGCGGGCTGCACACCGGGAAGACTTCTTCGCTGAATAGCCAGTGACTTTCGCCTTGTTTGAAGCGACCGTCGCCGAACAGCACGGCAACGTCGATATCGGTGCGGAGCATGTTGTGGTTGCGTTCGCTGGTCACCAAACTCACATCCACCTGCGGATTGGCCGCGTGAAAGCGATGCAGGCGCGGCATCAGCCAATAGGCCGCGAAGGCGAAGTCCGTGGCGACTTGCAGCACCTCATGCTGGTGCTGGGCGGTGATGGCGCTGAGCCCGGCATCGATGCTCTGCAAACCGGCCTGCACCTGCTCGAACAGGATCGTCCCGGCCTCGGTCAGTTCGATGCCGCGGTAGATGCGGTCGAATAACCGCGTACCCAGTTGCTCTTCCAGGCGCTTGATCTGCTGGCTGATGGCCGGTTGCGTGGTGCCCAGCTCAATCGCCGCCGCCGTAAAACTCTGGTGGCGGGCCGCGGCTTCAAAGGCTCGGAACAGTTCCAGGGACAGGTTGCCCAGGGCGTCATACATAAGCTGTGCTTATCCTAGTCATTATCCTGCATGGGCTTTACCCCAAAACCCGGGGGCTACATGCTCAATCGCAGCAATGTCGCATAACTGCCTACTATGGAATGCCGCAAATACGTGAAGCGCAAGAACATTCTTTTCATCATGGCCGATCAAATGGCCGCGCCAATGTTGCCGATCTACGGTCCTTCGCCGATCAAGCTGCCAAACCTGTCGCGCCTGGCCGCCGAGGGCGTGGTGTTCGACGCCGCCTATTGCAACAGCCCGCTCTGCGCCCCGTCGCGCTTCACTTTGGTGAGCGGCCAGTTGCCGAGCAAGATCGGCGCCTACGACAACGCAGCGGATTTTCCGGCGGACGTGCCGACTTACGCCCATTACCTGCGCCGCCTCGGCTATCGCACGGCGTTGTCCGGCAAGATGCACTTTTGCGGCCCTGATCAACTGCACGGTTACGAAGAGCGCCTGACCAGCGACATTTACCCGGCCGACTACGGCTGGGCAGTGAACTGGGACGAGCCGGACGTGCGGCCGAGTTGGTACCACAACATGTCGTCGGTGTTGCAAGCCGGGCCTTGTGTGCGCACCAATCAGCTGGATTTCGATGAAGAAGTGGTGTTCAAGGCCCAGCAGTACCTGTTCGACCACATCCGCGAGGACGGTGACCAGCCGTTCTGCCTGACCGTGTCGATGACCCACCCACACGACCCGTACACGATTCCCAAGGCCTTTTGGGATTTGTATGACAACAACGACATCCCGCTGCCGCAGACGCCAGCGCAAACAACCCTCGATCCACATTCCCAGCGACTGCTGAAGGTCTATGACCTGTGGGACAAGCCACTGCCTGTGGATAAGATTCGCGATGCCCGTCGCGCCTATTTCGGCGCGTGTAGCTACATTGATAGCAACGTCGGCAAGCTGCTGCAAACCCTGGAAGACACCGGTCTGCTGGACGATACAATCATCGTGTTCTCCGGCGATCATGGGGACATGCTCGGCGAAAAGGGCCTCTGGTACAAAATGCACTGGTTCGAAATGGCCGCGCGCGTACCGTTGCTGATCAGCGCACCGGGGCAGTTCGCCAGCGGCCGGGTGGGCGCGGCCGTGTCCACCGCCGACTTGCTGCCGACTTTGGTGGAACTGGCCGGCGGCACGCTGGAACCGGGCTTGCCACTGGATGGCCGTTCGCTGGTGCCGCACCTGCAAGGGCAGGGCGGCCATGATGAGGTTTTTGGCGAATACATGGCCGAAGGCACCATCAGCCCGTTGATGATGATCCGCCGTGGCCCGTGGAAATTCATCTACAGCGAAGATGACCCGTGCCTGCTGTTCGACGTGCGCAACGATCCCAAGGAATTGGAAGATCTCAGCCAGTCTGCGGAGCATCAATCCCTGTTCACCGATTTTCTCGCCGAAGCCCGCGCCAAGTGGGATATCCCGGCGATTCATCAACAGGTGCTCGCCAGCCAGCGCCGCCGCCGTTTCGTCGCCCAGGCGCTGACCCTGGGCAAACTCAAGAGCTGGGATCACCAGCCGCTGGTGGACGCCAGCCAGCAGTACATGCGCAACCACATCGACCTCGACGACCTGGAGCGCAAGGCACGTTATCCACAACCCTGCCAAAACCAATAACGTAAGGGGCAAGCCATGCAAAAGTTATCCACAGTACTGACCGCTGGGCTGTTGGCGTTGAGCAGTGTTTCGGCCTGGGCCGAGCAGAGCTGCGAAACGGTGAAGATGGCCGATCCGGGCTGGAGCGACATTGCCGCCACCAACGCCATCACCGGTTTCCTGCTGGACGGGATGGGCTACAAGGCCAAGGTTGACACCCTCGCCGTGCCGATCACCTTTGGTGGCCTCAAGGACGGCCAGGTGGATGTGTTCCTGGGTAACTGGATGCCGGCGCAGCAGGGCTTCTATGACAAATTCGTGGCCAATGGCGACGTCACGCAACTGGCCAAGAACCTGGACGGCACCGAATTCACCCTGGCGGTCCCGGATTACGTCTGGGACGCGGGTGTGCATAACTTTGCCGACCTGAACAAATTCGCCGACAAGTTCGACAAGAAAATCTACGGCATCGGTTCCGGCGCCCCGGCCAACCTTTCCCTGAAAGAAATCATCAAGACCAATGACTTCGGCATGGGCGAATGGAAACTGGTGGAATCCAGCGAGCAGGCGATGTTGGCGGAAGTCTCCCGGGCGGTGAAAAAACAGAAGTTCGTGACCTTCCTCGGCTGGACGCCGCACCCGATGAACGTGCAATTGAAAATGCACTACCTCAAGGGCGGCGAGAAATACTTCGGCGACACCGGCAGCGTCTACACCCTGACCCGCAAAGGTTATGCACAGGCCTGCCCGAATGTGGGCAAGCTGCTGACCAACCTGAGCTTCACCCAGGAAATGGAAAACAGCATCATGGCCGAGGTGGTCAACAAGAAGGTCAGCAACGCCGATGCGGCCAAGGCCTGGATCAAGGCCAACCCGGCGGTCCTGGATAAATGGCTGGACGGTGTGAAGACCCTGGATGGCAAGGATGCGTTGGCGGCGGTGAAGGCCAAGCTCTGACGGCGGAGCACTGTCGCCAGGGGACTTTTGTGGGAGCAAGGCTTGCCCGCGATGAAGACGACTCGGTCTCAGACCGAGGTGCCTGTTTCGCGAGCAAGCTTTGCTCCCACATATATCCCCTCAGCACAGGGAGAACAGTGCCTTGTCCTGATACCCTTGCTTGCAAACCCCATCCCTGAGGCCCCATGGCAATCCCCACGCGCCATTCACTCTTTCCCTTCCTGAGCTGGCTGCCCCGGCAGACCCGGGCCAGTGTCGGCCGTGACCTGATCGTCGGCCTGAGCGGTGCGATTCTCGCGTTGCCGCAGTCCATCGCCTACGCTCTGATTGCCGGTCTGCCCCCCGAGTACGGCTTGTACGCGGCGATCGTGCCGGTGCTGATCGCCTGCCTGTGGGGTTCGTCGTGGCACCTGATCTGCGGGCCAACGGCGGCGATTTCCATCGTCCTGTACGCCACCGTCAGCCCGCTGGCCGTGCCCGCATCCCAGGACTACATCACCTTGATCCTGCTGCTGACGGTGCTGGCGGGTATTTTCCAGTGGTTGCTGGGCTTGTTGCGTTTCGGGGCGCTGGTGAATTTCGTCTCCCACTCGGTGGTGCTGGGGTTCACCCTGGGCGCGGCGGTGGTCATCGCCCTGGGGCAGTTGCCGAACCTGCTGGGCCTCGACCTGCCGAACGAAGCCACGGCGTTGAGGGGCCTGCTGATGCTGGTCGACCACATCGGGGCTGTGGATAAGCCATCGCTGCTGCTGGGATTGGGCACTTTGATTCTGGGTGTCGTGCTCAAGCGCTTGCTGCCGCGCTGGCCAAGCCTGTTGATAACTTTAGTCATCAGCAGCCTGGTGGTCTGGTTGTGGCCGGCGATGTTCGGGCATGTGGCGCTGGTCAGTGCCTTCGCCGGGCGCCTGCCGCCGCTCACGCTGCTGCCGTTCGACCTGGAACTGATCCTGCGCCTGCTGCCCGGCGCCGTCGCGGTGGGCATGCTCGGGTTGGTTACCAGCCTGTCTATCGCTCGTTCATTGTCGGTGCGGTCCGGGCAATTGCTTGATGCGAATCAGGAGGTGAGGGCGCAGGGGCTTTCCAACATGGTTGGCGGATTTTTCTCCGGCTCGTTGTCAGCCGGTTCCTTTACCCGTTCCGGCCTGAGCTATGAAGCCGGGGCCTGTTCGCCCCTGGCCGGGGTGTTCTCGGCCCTGTGGGTGGCGTTGTTTGCGGTGGCCGGGGCGAAACTGATCGCGCACATCCCGATTCCGGCCATGGCTGGCAGCATTTTGCTGATCGCCTGGGGGCTGGTGGATCACCGGGGTATCCGCGCGTTGTACCGCGTGAGCCGCGCCGAATTCGTGGTGATGAGCCTGACCTGCCTCGCCACGTTGCTGCTGGAACTGCAAACCGCCATTTATGCCGGCGTGCTCGCTTCGCTGTTCTTTTACCTCAAGCGCACCTCGCAGCCCCGGGTGCAGCATTTTCGCGAAGGGGAGGCGGAGATTTTGCGGGTCGGCGGCTCGATCTTTTTCGGCGCCAGCCATTACCTGCAAGTGCGCTTGCAACGGTTGCAGGCGCAGCGGGTGGTCATCGATGCCCAGCAGATCAACTTCATCGATTATTCCGGGGTGGAAATGCTCCACCAGGAAGCCCGGCGCCTGCGCAGCCAGGGACGGAGCCTGACCTTGCGCATGGCCCGGCCGCAGGTGGTGGAGGAGTTGTTGAAGTTGGAAGGGGCGCAGGCGTGCCCGATTCATTTCGAAGACTAGGGCTCAAGGCAGACATCCCCTGTGCTCAAGGCAGACATTCCCTGTGGCAAGGGCGCTTGCTCCCGCTGGGCTGCGAAGCAGTCCTAGAGGGCTTGCCAACCTTAAATGTCGTGCGGTCAGTCAGGCGGGCGCTTCGCACCCGAGCGGGAGCAAGCTCCCTCGCCACAGTTCACAGTTCACAGTTCACAGTTCACAGGTTCAGTTCACCGTTCATAGCGCCAGCTGGCGGCGCAGCTCGGCCAGCACCGGCGCGGTGTCCGGGCGTACTCCGCGCCACAAGTAGAACGCTTCGCCCGCCTGCTCGGCGAGCATGCCCAGGCCATCCATCGCCACCGCCGCGCCGTGTTCCTTGGCCCAACGGCAAAACGACGTTGGTTCCTTGCTGTACATCATGTCGTAGCAGACCGTCTTGCCGGGCTCGATCAGGCTGGCGGCAATCGGTGGCACGTCCCCTGACAGGCTCGCGGAGGTGGCGTTGATGATCAGGTCCACCGGCTCTTGCAGCCAGTCAAAGCCACTGGCCGACACCGGGCCCAGGTCGGCGAACAACTCGGCGAGCAATTCGGCTTTTTCCACCGTGCGATTGGCGATGATCACCGAGGCCGGCGCCTCGGCCAGCAGCGGTTCCAGGGCGCCGCGCACCGCGCCGCCGGCGCCAAGCAAGAGGATGCGCTTGCCCTTGAGGCTGAAGCCGGCGTTGACGGTCAGGTCGCGGACCAGCCCGGCGCCGTCGGTGTTGTCACCCAACAGGCGACCGTCGGCCAGCTTGCTCAACGTATTGACCGCCCCGGCCCGCTGGGCCCGCTCGGTCAGGCTGTCGGCCAAGCGAAAGGCGTCCTCCTTGAACGGTACCGTGACGTTCGCCCCACGCCCCTCGCGGAAAAATGCCTGGGCGCACCCGGAAAAATCCTCCAACGGTGCCAGCAGCGTGCTGTAGTCCAGGCGTTGCCCGGTCTGCTCGGCAAACAGGCGATGGATCAACGGCGACTTGCTGTGGCCGATCGGGTTACCCATTACAACGTAGCGGTCCATGGATAATCCCCGTTCAGGCCGTCGCCAGCCAATCGCGATCCTGCAGGAAATACTCGGTCAGCCGCGCTTCTTCGCTGCCCGGTTCGGCTTTCCAGTCGTAGCCCCAGCGCACTTGCGGCGGCAGGGACATCAGGATCGATTCGGTACGCCCGCCCGATTGCAGCCCGAACAGGGTGCCGCGGTCGTAGACCAGGTTGAATTCCACGTAGCGCCCGCGGCGGTATTCCTGGAACTCCCGTTGCTGGGCGGTGAACGCATCGTGCTTGCGACGACGCACAATCGGCAGGTAGGCATCGATGTAGGCGTCGCCGATGGCGCGGATGAAGGCGAAGCAGGTGTCGAAATCCCACGCATTCAGGTCGTCGAAAAACAGGCCGCCGATGCCCCGGGGCTCGTTGCGATGCTTGAGGTGGAAGTAGCTGTCGCACCAGGCCTTGTAGCGCGAATAGACATCCGGGCCGAACGGCGCGCAGGCTTGCTCGGCGACGCGGTGCCAATGGACGCAATCTTCTTCCACGCCGTAGTAAGGCGTCAGGTCGAAGCCACCGCCAAACCACCAGACCGGCTCTTCGCCTTCCTTCTCGGCGATGAAAAAGCGCACGTTGGCGTGGGAAGTCGGCACGTGGGGGTTGTGCGGGTGGATCACCAGCGACACACCCAGGGCTTCGAAGCCGCGACCGGCCAGTTCCGGCCGATGGGCGCTGGCCGACGGTGGGAGGCCGCTGCCGAAGACGTGGGAAAAGTTGACGCCGCCCTTTTCGATCACCGTGCCGTTTTCGATCACCCGCGTACGACCGCCACCGCCGGCAGGCCGGGTCCAGGCGTCTTCGACGAAGCGCGTGCCGCCGTCCTCGGTTTCCAGGGCGGCGCAGATACGGTCTTGCAGGTCGAGCAGGTAGGCTTTCACGGCCTCAGTGCGAGTGGACATGACATCACCTTGATCAGGGCTACGCTACGCGGCGTATAGCGGGCCGGTGGCAAATGGGCGCACAGGATACCACCGCACTTGCCCATGCCACAGTTGACGACGGTCAAGCTTAGGAGTCCGATAGCAGGCTTGGTAAAAGTCCAAGATAAGGTAATGCGGTTCACTCAAGGTATCGACATTCCCGTGGCGAGGGAGCTTGCTCCCGCTGGGCTGCGTAGCGGCCCCAAAACCTGCCGACTACGCAGCATCAAACACACTGTATCCGCCGGAATACGACTGCTTCGCAGCCGAGCGGGAGCAAGCTCCCTCGCCACAGGTACGTTGTTTTTCATAAGTGAACAGCATTACCACGACAAGGAGAAAGTGAAGATGGCCAAACGTATCCAGTTCAGTTCCCACGGCGGTCCCGAAGTGCTCGAGTACGTCGATTACTCGCCTGCCGAGCCCGGCCCGCAGCAGGTGCGCGTCAGCAACAAGGCGATCGGCCTGAATTTCATCGACACCTATTACCGCAGCGGCCTGTATCCGCCACCGGCGTTGCCATCGGGCCTGGGCGCCGAGGGCGCTGGCGTGGTCGAGGCGGTCGGCTCCGATGTTACGCGGTTCAAGGTCGGCGACCGGGTCGCGTACGGCAGCGGCCCGCTGGGGGCCTACAGCGATGTGCATGTGTTGCCCGAAGCCAACCTGGTGCATTTGCCCGAGTCCGTCAGTTTCGAACAGGCGGCTGGCGTGATGCTCAAGGGCCTGACCGTGCAATACCTGTTGCGCCAGACCTATGAACTCAAGGGCGGCGAAACCATTCTGTTCCACGCCGCCGCCGGTGGCGTCGGTTCCCTGGCCTGCCAATGGGCCAAGGCCTTGGGCGTGAAGCTGATCGGCACCGTCAGCTCGGCGGAAAAAGCCGCCATCGCCAAAGCCCACGGCGCTTGGGAAACCATCGACTACAGCAAGGAAAACGTCCCGCAGCGGGTGTTGGAATTGACTGACGGCAAGAAGGTGCCCGTGGTGTACGACGGCGTTGGCAAGGACACCTGGCTGACCTCCCTGGACAGCGTCGCCCCCCGTGGCCTGGTGGTGAGCTTCGGCAATGCCTCGGGTGCGGTGGAGGGTGTGAACCTGGGGATTCTCTCGGCCAAGGGCTCGTTGTACGTCACCCGCCCGACCCTGGCGACTTACGCCAACAACGCCGAAAACCTGCAGCGCATGGCTGATGAGTTGTTCGGGATGATCGCCAGCGGCAAGCTCATGGTGGATATCAACCAGCGTTATCCACTGGCGGAAGCGGCCAAGGCCCATACCGAGTTGTCAGCGCGGCGCACGACGGGGTCGACCGTTCTCCTGCCTTGAGATTAGGTACCCAAGGGTGCAGTACCTGTGGGAGCGGGCTTGCTCGCGAATTCGGTGGGTCAGCTTGCATCAATGTTGAATGTGCCGACGCCTTCGCGAGCAAGCCCGCTCCCACGCTTGCTCTGTGGTGCTCATAAATACTGGGTACAACACAAAACCTTTTGAAGGCGAGTTCGATTTCCCTGGCCGCCGCAAATCCCCTGTGGGAGCGAGCCTGCTCGCGATAGCGGTGTATCAGCCAACATCAATGCCAACTGACCTGACGCCTTCGCGAGCAAGCCCGCTCCCACAGTGGTTTATGCAAGATGCAGAGTCTGTGTTCGGGCTCAGTCCGGCCGCACGACCTTGCCGGTCGCCAGGTCGCGAATCACGCTGGGGTTTTTGCGTCCGCCCAGGTTGCCGCCCAGCACCAGGTCGATCTGTCCGCGGAAATACTGCTCGACGCGAATCCGCGTGCGCGCCGCCGGGCGTCCTTGGGGATTGGCCGAGGTGGACACCAGCGGCCCGACCAACGAGCACAAGTCGCGCACCGTGGGGTGATCGCTGACCCGCAGCGCGACGGTGTCGTGCACGCCAGTGATCCACTCCGGCAGCAGGTTCTGGTGCGGCACCAGCCAGGTGTTGGGCCCTGGCCAGGTACTGGCCATGCGGTCCATCCAGGTTTCGGGGAAGTCTTCGAACAGAAAGTCGAACTGGTGGATGTTATCTGCCACCAGGATCAGGCCTTTGTCCGGCAGCCGCGACTTGATCGCCAGCAGGCGCTCCACCGCCTCCTCGTTCCACGGGTCACAACCCAGGCCCCAGACCGCTTCGGTTGGATAGGCAATCACCGCCCCGGCGCGAATTTCTCGCGCGGCTTGTTGCACACGCCAACTGTTGACCATGAAAGATTCTCCCGCAACGCAATTAAGGCTGTGGGCAGTTTACCGATCTTCCCCATAAAACCTAGCGCGCAAACCAGCGTCCATTGTCACAGGTGGCGCGGCCCTCCATCTCCAGCTCAGTCAACGCCGCCAGCACCTTGGGCAAACCCCAGCCACTGGCGTCGGCCAACGCCTCGCTGCTCTGCGGCGCGGCATGCAGCAGGCGCAGCAGCGGATGGGTCACAGGCACAGGTTCCGCAGCCAGTGGCAGTCGTTGCCAACCGCGCAACGCTTCGAGAATGTGCTCGACAGTTTCCACCAGCGCCGCCCCGTCGCGGATCAGTTGATGACAGCCCCGGGCCCCAGGATGATGGATCGAGCCAGGAATGGCGTACACCTCGCGACCCTGTTCCGCCGCCAGCCGGGCGGTGATCAGCGAACCGCTGGCGACACTGGCCTCCACCACCAGCACCCCCAGGGACAAACCGCTGATGATCCGGTTGCGCCGTGGAAAATTGCTGGCGTTGGGCGCTGCGTCCAGCGGGAACTCCGAAACCACCGCGCTGCCCTGGGCAATCATCGCGTCCGCCAGCCGACGATTGCGCTGTGGATAAAAATTTTCCAGGCCAGTGCCGAGCACGCCGACGGTGCATCCGCCAACGTCCAGCGCCGCCTGATGGGCCGCCGCATCGATGCCCAACGCCAGGCCACTGGTGATGACAAAACCAGCGCCGGCCAGGCTTCTGGAAAACGCCGCCGCCGTGTCCATTCCGGGACGCGATGCCCGGCGACTGCCGACCATCGCCAACTGCGGTTTTTCCAGGATCGAGGGGTCGCCCGCGACGAACAACAGCGGCGGTGCGTCGCTGATCTGCGCCAGCAGCGCCGGGTAGTCAGGCTGGTCCCACATCAGCAAATGCTGGGCCGGACCCGCTAGCCAGGCCAATGCGTGGGCGGCGCCGTCGCGTATCTCCGGGGCGCGTCGGGCCTCGGCGCACGCGGCCGGCAACCCCAGCGCCCGCCAGGCGCTGGCCGGTGCGCTGATGGCTTTGGACGCTGAGCCAAAGGCCTCCATCAAGGTCATGAAACGTTTAGGGCCCAGCTCCGGCAAGCGATGCAAGCGCAGACGGGCCTCCAGTTCCGCAGGCGGAACCGAAGCAGATTCAGGCAATGGCATGTGATCAATCCTTGATCATTATCGTCCCGTTGAAACGGGAACAAGCTGTGGATAACTCTGTTGGTAACTTGTGAGACCCGTTACGGATTGCGCACCTTGTCGAGGATCGCCAGCGACCGCGAGGCATACAGCACCAAGCCGTAACTGAGTTTGTCGTAGGTGCGGAACACCATCAGCAGGCCGGCCCGTTCATCGGGGATTTTCACCGGCTCGCCGGTGATGCGGTCGCGCACCGTTTCGCCGGTCTTCATCACCGCCAGCACGTTGCCTTCCACCAGCCCGTCGCGGCGGCCCTTGTTCAGGGTGACCACGTCCAGCGCGCCGATCTGCGTCACGCCACGGGGTACATCGAGGATTAGCCCCTGGATGTCCGATTTCGGCGCGCTGGGCATGAAGGTCGAGTTGATCGAGCGCTCTTCGCCGCTGAACAGCCGATCACCTAGGCGCACTTCCTGGGTGGTGCGTTGCAGGGCCAGGGTGGTGACATCGCCCTCGGTGGCGACCACTTCGCCGCCGCCGATGTCGTCGGCGTTGATGCCCAGGAACTCCTTGGTCTCGGGGTCGGTGTAGACCTTGCCCTGGCGGAAGATGCCGTACGCCGTCTGGCTCTCATCGAACGCACCACGAGCGAAAACCCGGTCCCCCATGCCACTGAGCACCCGCTCGGCATTGCCGGCGACGACGTAGGGCGCCTTGTTGAAATCTTCCGCCGTGTCGACGATGCGGTTGCTCAGCAGAAAACTGTTGATGGCTTGCAGCGGAATGCTCGGGATGGCGTCGGCCACCGGCGAACTGCGAATGCGCGGCGACAGCTTGATGGTGCCCCGCGAGGCGCCGCGATTGAGGGTCAGGCGCGGCTGGCCGTTGACGTAGACCAGCGACAGGGTGTCGCCCGGATAGATCAGATTGGGGTTTTCGATCTGCGGGTTGGCCTGCCACAGCTCCGGCCATTTCCACGGCTCGCGCAGGTATTTGCCGGAAATGTCCCACAGTGTGTCCCCCGTCATCACCGTGTATTGCTGGGGAAAACCTTCCCGAAGTTGCACTTGCCCGTGCGCGATACCGGCCGAGGCCAGGAGCAGCAGGGCGAGTAGTGATTTCCTCATGCGGTGAATCCCTTTATTATGTGCGTTCGCGTAAAACGCCAGAGCCCCCGTGGCTCGCTCTGTTCAAAAGAGCAACGTTTTACAACGGTAGCCTGCATCCCAAGACACGCCAGGCGAGCCACCCGACTTTACCTCACACGTGCATTTATCAAGCTTATGGCCATTTTGAACATTCTCGAATTTCCGGACCCGCGCCTGCGCACTATCGCCAAACCGGTGGCCGTAGTGGACGACGAAGTGCGTCAGCTGGTCGATGACATGTTTGAAACAATGTATGAGGCGCCCGGCATCGGCCTCGCCGCGACCCAGGTCAACGTGCACAAGCGTATCGTCGTCATGGACCTCTCCGAAGACCGCAGCGAGCCCCGGGTGTTCATCAACCCCGAGTTCGAAACCCTGACCGACGAGATGGACCAGTACCAGGAAGGCTGCCTGTCGGTGCCGGGCTTCTACGAAAACGTCGACCGTCCGCAGAAGGTCAAGATCAAGGCCCTGGACCGTGACGGCCAGCCTTACGAGCTGATCGCCGAAGGCCTGCTGGCGGTGTGCATCCAGCACGAATGCGACCACCTCAACGGCAAGTTGTTCGTCGATTACCTGTCTAATCTCAAGCGTGACCGGATCAAGAAAAAACTGGAGAAGATCCATCGCCAGAACGCTTGATGCCCCTCTTCAAAGGCTTGCTGCGGCAAGCCTTTTTCTTTTTGCGACTGCTTTGTAATTGAGAGTTTTCCATGACTGAGCCACTGCGCATCGTCTTTGCCGGCACTCCCGAGTTTGCCGCCGAACACCTCAAGGCCCTGCTGGCCAGCCCCCATGAAATCGTCGCGGTCTACACCCAGCCGGACCGTCCGGCCGGTCGCGGACAGAAACTGATGCCCAGCCCGGTCAAACAACTCGCACTGGAAAATGGTTTGCCGGTGTTGCAGCCGCCGACCCTGCGCGACGCGCAAGCCCAAGCTGAACTGGCGGCGCTGAAGCCGGACTTGATGGTGGTGGTCGCCTACGGCCTGATCCTGCCGCAAGTGGTGCTCGATATCCCGCGCCTGGGTTGCATCAACAGCCACGCCTCGCTGCTGCCGCGCTGGCGCGGCGCGGCGCCGATCCAACGTGCGGTGGAAGCCGGCGATGCCGAGAGCGGCGTGACCGTGATGCGCATGGAAGCCGGCCTGGACACCGGGCCGATGCTGCTCAAGGCCAGCACCCCCATCAGCGCCGAAGACACCGGCGGCAGCCTGCACGACCGCCTCGCGCTGATCGGCCCGCCAACGGTGGTCCAGGCCATTGCCGGCCTGGCCGCCGGCACGCTGCAAGGCGAAGTACAGGACGACAGCCTCGCCACCTACGCGCACAAACTGAACAAGGACGAAGCCCGCATCGACTGGAGCCGCCCAGCCGTCGAGCTGGAGCGCCTGGTGCGGGCCTTCAACCCTTGGCCGATCTGCCACAGCACCTTGAACGGTGAAGCCCTGAAAGTCTTGGCTGCCAACTTGGCCGAAGGGAAGGGCGCACCGGGAGAAATCCTCAGCGCCAGCAAGGACGGCCTCATCGTCGCCTGTGGCGAGCAGGCCCTGTGCCTGACGCGCCTGCAATTGCCCGGCGGCAAGGCGCTGAACTTCAGCGACCTGTTCAACAGCCGTCGTGAGAAGTTCGCCGTCGGCACCGTCCTCGGCCAAGCGGCGGACGCCTCATGAACCCGCGTCTGGCCGCCGCCAAGGCACTTGCCGCCGTCCTCAGCGGCAAAGCTTCGCTGAACAGTTCCCTGCCGACCCAACTGGACAAGGTCGAAGACCGTGATCGCGGCTTCACCCAGGACCTGGCGTTCGGCACCGCCCGTTGGCAGCCGCGCCTCTCGGCCCTGGCGGCGAAGCTGTTGCAGAAGCCGTTCAAGGCCGCCGATACCGACGTCGAAGCGCTGCTGCTGGTGGGTCTCTACCAACTGCTCTACACCCGCGTCCCGGCCCACGCCGCCATCGGCGAAACCGTGGGCTGCGCCGACAAGCTGAAAAAACCTTGGGCCAAGGCCCTGATCAACGCCGTGTTGCGCCGCGCCCAACGGGAAAGCGAAACCCTGCTGGCCGAACTGGAACACGACCCGGTGGTACGCACCGCCCATCCGCGCTGGTTGCAGAAGTCCCTCAAGGCCTTCTGGCCCGAGCAATGGGAAGCCATCTGCGCCGCCAACAACGCCCATCCGCCGATGATCCTGCGGGTCAATCGCCGCCACCACACCCGCGATGCCTACCTGGCGTTGCTTGGCGAGGCGGGCATCCCGGCCATCCCGTGCCAGTACAGCCGCGACGGCATCATCCTGGAAACCCCGGGCGATGTGCGCGCGCTGCCGGGCTTCGCCGAAGGCTGGATCAGCGTCCAGGACGAAGCCGCCCAATTGGCCGCCGACCTGCTGGAGCTGGCGCCCGGCCAACGGGTGCTGGACGCCTGCTGCGCGCCGGGCGGCAAGACTTGTCACATCCTCGAGGCTGAGCCGAAACTGGCCGGCGTCGTGGCGGTGGACCTGGAAGCCAAGCGCCTGGTGCGGGTGAAGGAAAACCTCGAACGCCTGGGCCTGGACGCCGAGTTGTTTGCCGCCGACGGTCGCGACATGGCTGCGTGGTGGGACGGCAAGCCGTTCCAGCGCATCCTCCTCGACGCCCCATGCTCGGCCACTGGGGTGATCCGCCGCCATCCGGACATCAAGCTCACCCGCCAGCCGGACGACATCGCCGCATTGGCCGTGTTGCAAGGCGAACTGCTCGATGCCCTGTGGCAGACCCTGGACGTGGGCGGCATGCTGCTCTACGCCACCTGCTCGACCTTGCCGACGGAAAACACCGAAGTGATCGAAGCCTTCCTCGCCCGCACGCCGGGCGCCCGGGAGCTGGACATCGCCACCCAGGCCGGCCTCAAGCAGCCTCACGGCCGCCAGTTGCTGGCCCAGGAAGGCGGCCACGACGGGTTCTATTACGCCAAGCTGATCAAAATCGCCGCCGCACGCGGTTAAAACCGATTCGATAGGAGTGAATGGATGAAAATCATCATCCTGGGTGCAGGGCAGGTCGGCGGTTCGCTGGCGGAACACCTGGCCAGCGAGGCCAACGACATCACCGTGGTCGACACCGACAGCGAACGCCTGCGCGACCTCGGCGACCGTCTCGACATCCGCACCGTGCAAGGGCGCGGTTCCTTGCCGACGGTATTGCGCCAGGCCGGCGCCGATGACGCCGACATGCTCGTGGCGGTGACCAACAGCGACGAAACCAACATGGTCGCCTGCCAGGTCGCCCACACGCTGTTCCACACCCCGACCAAAATCGCCCGGGTGCGCGAAGCGTCCTACCTGACCCGCGCCGACCTCTTCGACAACGAAGCGATCCCGGTGGACGTGCTGATCAGCCCCGAGCAGGTGGTGACCAACTACATCAAGCGCCTGATCGAACACCCCGGCGCCTTGCAGGTGATCGACTTCGCCGAGGGCAAGGCGCAACTGGTAGCGGTCAAGGCCTACTACGGCGGCCCGCTGGTGGGCCAGCAACTGCGCCAGTTGCGCGAGCACATGCCCAATGTCGAGACCCGCGTCGCTGCGATTTTCCGCCGTGACCGGCCGATCCTGCCCCAGGGCGACACGGTGATCGAAGCCGACGACGAAGTCTTCTTCATCGCCGCCAAGGCGAACATTCGCGCCGTCATGAGCGAAATGCGCCGCCTCGACGAGAACTACAAACGCATCGTCATCGCCGGCGGCGGCCAGATCGGCGAACGCCTGGCCGAAGCCATCGAAAGCCGTTACCAGGTCAAGATCATCGAGATGAACCCGGCACGCTGCCGCTACCTCTCCGACACCCTCGACAGCACCGTGGTGCTGCAAGGCAGCGCCTCGGACCGCGACCTGCTGCTGGAAGAAAACATCGCCGACGCCGACATCTTCCTGGCCCTGACCAACGACGACGAAGCCAACATCATGTCCTCGCTGCTGGCCAAGCGCCTGGGCGCGAAAAAGGTCATGACCATCATCAACAACCCGGCCTACGTCGACCTGATCCAGGGCGGCGACATCGACATCGCCATCAGCCCGCAACTGGCCACCATCGGCACCTTGCTCGCCCACGTGCGTCGCGGCGACATCGTCAGCGTCCACTCCCTGCGCCGCGGCGCGGCCGAAGCCATCGAAGCCATCGCCCACGGCGACGCCAAATCCAGCAAAGTCATCGGCAAAGCCATCCGCGACATCGGCCTACCGCCCGGCACCACCATCGGCGCGATCATCCGCGACGAAGAAGTCCTCATTGCCCACGACGACACCGTCATCCAGACCGGCGACCATGTGATCCTGTTCCTGGTGGACAAGAAGCACATTCGCGATGTCGAGAAGCTGTTCCATGTGGGGTTGAGTTTCTTCTGATCCTGGATGTGCAGTGACAGGGGGGCCTCATCGCGAGCAGGCTCGCTCCCACAAGGGTTCGCTGTCGTTCACAAAAATTGTGATCAACCGAGATCCACTGTGGGAGCGAGCCTGCTCGCGATAGCCATCTAACTCCCAAAAGATCCATCACTGACACAACCGATAAGGACGCCCCCATGCTCGACTCCCTGGAAAAAATGCTCACCAAGGGCATGGACAACGCCCTACTGCGCTTCGGCCTGGGCAAGGGCTACCTCGACCTAGGCGAATTCCCCCAAGCCGCCGAACACCTCCAACGCTGCGTCGAATTCGACCCCAAATACTCAGCCGCCTGGAAACTCCTGGGCAAGGCCCACCAAGGCCAAGGCGACGCCGCTGCAGCCCGCCAAGCCTGGGAACAAGGCCTGGAAGCCGCCCGAGCCCACGGCGACAAACAAGCCGAAAAAGAAATGACCGTGTTCCTCAAGAAGCTGGATCGCCATCCCTGACTTCACACAAAACTGCTTTTGTGGCGAGGGAGCTTGCTCCCGCTTGAGTGCGCAGCACTCACAAAAAATCCCCCCCAATCCACTGCCAATCCGCCAAAAGCTCAGCCAGCGCAAAATCTGTGGGAGCAAAGCTTGCTCGCGATAGCGATAGACCAGCCAAAACAGTTGTCGACTGACTTGCCCCAATCGCGAGCAAGCTTTGCTCCCACAGGGTTTGCAGCTGAACTGACCGGCATTCCCCACTCCCCGGTCCAGTAAAATGAAATGATCTGAACCCAATCCGCTCGTTGTAGTGATGTATTGGTCAGCATCGAGGCGCAGGTCAGCGGCGGCATCGGCCCCCAACGCGCCCTCTCGATACTGATCACCAAGACCTGACTGGAAACACACATGTCCGAAATTACCCAAACGATCATTGCCTTGGTGCTGTTCTTTCTGCTTGATCGATTCCTCAAGCCGTATCTGTAATCTCGGGCAGATACGGCTGCAGTTTTTGCCGCCCGGCGATTGAAGTACGTGATGGCTGGCCGCGTTGACGTATGCCCTATTTGCTTAGCCAGCCCAGAAGAGCACCTAGTGCCACGCCAAGCAAGCTAAATAGAGGTGACGATAACCAGCGATGCTCTCTGTTTTGCTCCAGTGCTCTTGTATGTAAATTTATCGCAGTATTAATTAAAACGGAAATGTCCGTGCTATTAAGTGGGGCCCTGGATATTTGCGAAAGCTCGATGCTGCTTAAATCGCTATATTCGTCAGGTGATAACTCTCGCTGTTCCACTACAGAGTATCTCCGGCGGTAACTTCTACGCCAAGCTAAAGAGGCTTTCACTCCGGCTGTGTCGAGTCTGAAAAATTCAGGGTGTTCTACACAGACTTTCCTCCAGTGCTCGGCTTTACTTTTGTCTCCACTGATTCGTATAGCCCAGTTTTCAAAGTCTAGTTTGTAGTAGCCGTAGCTTCCCATAACCTGAATCGCTGCAATTACATCGCCTAGGCGATTATTGTCATAAAGATAAGGTGTTTTTGTCTTAGTAACCATACGGCACTCCTTGCGGTGGGGCTAACGCTTGTTAAGGAGTGATCATTCAGGATGTGGAAAGGTCCAATCTCGCACTTCGACGTTTCGCTTTTTGGGCGCTATATCTTTTATGTTTGAATAAAGATCAGGCTTAATATTGTATTGACCATTAACTATGGTGTGGCAATGTATGTCGGCTTTTTTTCCATGATTAGCTATCCAGTTTTCTGCATGTAGATGTGCGAATTTGATACTGTCCATCAAATCGGATAGTGTGTGGTCTGTCTCTACGCTTAATCTAATAACGACTGTTGGGTGGCCCGCCGATCTGCATATAATGCTGCGGTATTCGATGGGTTCCGTTCGATTCAATCGTATATTTTTTCGAGCTTTGCTGATGAGGCGCTTTATACTTTCCTTAAACTTTTCCTCAAAGAGCTCATCTAGAATATGATCGCCTGCCCAGCCAGTTACGAAAAAAATCAAACCAATAATTGCAGTTGAAATTCCAGCGTCAGCGGTGACTTTAATTTCAAATTTCAACTCGGATCTATTAGCTACTATATCGTCAGCTTCTTCAATTCCTGCGTCTTTTAGATATGTTGATAAATTTTCATCAAAAGCGTCAAGGAATCTAATAAGTTGATTTGACTGCCCTCCAAAAATAAATCTATAGCTAAGATTGTTCATGTGTAATCCTTACGTATGAGGAATAGTTAATTTAGAACTATACATCGATCCAGCGGGGGGAGCGAACATGGTAAGCCAGGGAAAGACCGCGGTTATGAGACCCTCCGATTATAGGTAAACCGAAATCATGGTATGTCCCCCAATCTCTGCCTAGATGCCTGCCATGCTATTTACATAAGATTTTTAATGGGAGATAGCCTTAACATAATTTTTCTTAATGACCGGAATAAACCGTATTATCACATCGTGAAATTTACACGTATTACGCAAGTGATCATGCATTAATTTTAATTCATATTGAGCCATCAATGGTATTTCGGTTTTAACGGGCGTAGCTACGCGCTCATCGTATAGTAGCCAGAGGCAAACAACATAGTCTTTGCCATGTATATCCGCTATATCGGATTTTATGTAGTTTAAATAATCTGTTTTTTTTGTGCTAACAGATAAGGTTATATGGTTCCTGATTTCGCCTAGGAAAAGTTGATCATTGATGAAGGCGTGGCAATAGAATTGGGCCTGTGAAAATAAATAATTTGTTGATGAGGCGTTTTTGTATGGTTTGCAATGAATAATCCTAATTTTACTATCATTCGTTAGATCTAGGACGTCACAAAATTCTTTGTCTTTACGCCCAGAGCCGATTTGAAGCTTTGCTTGGTCAAACAATACGCAAGAGGGGCGTATTTCGCAGATTTTTTTGTTAAATATGCTCTCTCTATTCTGCATTTTTACATCGTCACTAATATCTATCCCCTTATAGATTTCTTCGCAAGCCTCTTCGTGGAGCGTTGTTTTAGTAAAGTTGGTTATTTCGGTGTAGAAGTCGCCATCTACTTCCAGCCATTTTCCAGCGCTTAATACAAAATATTTATCCCCTAGGCTCTGCTCAAAAGATAGGCAATTGTACAATGGCCACTTTTTATACCCAAGCACTTGATCTTCTTCATATGAGTACGCATAAATATGTTTTGATTTAAGTTTCGCGGTGGTTATTTTTTCAGCGCCCACATGGTCGAATATTTGACGGATTTCTAGGTATGCATAAGTTTTATCATCATTTTTCTTATTGTTTGAGTAGGCGAAGCCATAGTCCGAGTCAATCAGGACCTCTGGTATCCCAAGGCTAATGTTGTCCGTATTTTTCAAGCGAAGCTGGGTGACTAAATGCTCGTCTAGCGCGTTGCTGTCTGACTCCGTTGCCTCGTCGAAGTGCTTGTAATTGGGGAATAACTTAGTGTATCCCTTGCTTGCATAAGCCAACAAAAAATCTTCACAATGGTCGATCAACACCTGCCAGTTCAGCTTCTCTTTTCCAATGATCTTGATTGTTAAATTGTTTCGACCCTGAAGGGTTATATTTTTGTGATCTTTCATGTGAGCCGAGATGTATCTCAGGTCTTCAGCTTCACTAAGTCCAAAAGCGAAAGAGTCAATTGGTTTATTTACCTGTCTGTCAATATGTGTTGGTGTTATTGCGTGGCTCTCACTTTTTGTCTGGCGTATTTCTTCGTTGCCACACATATTCATAGCTGTTTTTATTCCAAAGTCCGGCTCAAAAGCATCGCGATCAAGATAACTTACGGCACTTCGCCCAAAAGTTGCAGCAAACACTCGACTCTTTACGGTTAACAATAAAATCCCGTTTGGATTTTTGCTTTTTGAACTGAAAAGTGGCGCTCCATCCGCAGGGAGCTTTTCATTAATAAAGTTTAGCCACGGTGGGTTTGACTTTGTGGTTGTAGTTTCAAAGTATATAAATTGACAGTCCGTCTCATCTATTGAGAATTTATATTCCCTCGCAGATAAATTTTTTAAAACGTCTTTTTTTTGATCAAATATGGAGTCGACTTTTTTATTTTCTCTTGCGAGAAAAAATGATATTTGTGCGATTTCAACTCCCTGTTCGCTCATGGCGCTCCCTCGGGTTAGTCACGCATTATCCAATAGCTAAGCAGGATTATTGCTTATGTCAATAAATGACCCTTGGTTTTATGGGGGTACGGAAATTTGCTGGGCAGGGGACGGACTCCTAGTCTCACCGTCGTATCTGCCGACGATTGCCCGTCGCGAGGGGCTGAAACCGACCCATAGCTGTCATTGTTGTATGAAGGTAACGAAGTTACTTCGATTTTCGATGTTTGCAGGGGCGAAACCGGGGACAGACCATGATTTGGGCTCACCTGTAATCGGACTGTCTCATAATCGTGGTCTGTCCCGTATCCTCCCAACAATTTGTGGTTATGGACACCAGCCATGGCGGTACGTACCGTCACTAGATCGTTCGTTACTCATTCACTCCCGAGCCAGAGAGGCCTGTTTTGTCCAGACCCGCTATTCCAGCTGAAATCCGTCGTGCTGTCCTAGTTGAGGCCGGCCATCGTTGCGCAATCCCCCGCTGTAACCAGACGGAGCTTGATGTCCACCACATCGTGCCATGGGAAACCTGTAGAAAACATGAGTACTCCAATCTGATCGCGCTCTGCCCGCTCTGTCACCGCCGTGTCCATAACGGTGACATCGACCGCAAGGCTCTGCATATCTACAAGGAAAATTTGGCTAAGGAATTTGGCAAGCACGACAACGGCACCTTTCAGGCCGAGGTTGTTGAGTACAAGCGCCGACTGAATGAAGTAAACGATGGTGCTCCGGGGTTCACATTTCAGTTCGACTTTCCGGATTTTCCGAGCCCGGTCGAGCGCATCGTATCCCGGAATATTGAAGCGTGGGGCCTAGAGCTCCTTTCGGATTTTCAGGGTACTCAGGAGCATTGGGACAAGCACCCTGAGGAGCTTGATGGCACGCTCATGAACATCAAGGCGGACCTGTCCGGTCACTACCGAATCATACGGAGGGACGAGAAGGTCATTAGTATCAGATACAGCATTGATACCTATTACACCGGCGCGGCCCATGGGCGGCGAGGCACGCGCGTACTCAACTACACACTAAAGCCGTTTCTCCCAATAACTCTTGAATATCTTCTTGGTGATCTCAGTCGTCTTCCTCTGCTCGCAGAGCTAGTCCGTCAGAGGCTCAGTGAAACTGGACGCTATGACTTAGAATGGCTTACTTCAGGGACAGAGCCCGAACCAGAAAACTTCTCGTTGTTTAACATCGAACAGCACGGCCTTACATTCACTTTTCCCGAGTACAAAATCGCCTGCTATGCAGAGGGAGAACAAAGGATATTCGTCGACTTATATTCAATATCGAGCATTTGCGAACCGCGTGCACTTGAAGCCATCAAAGGGTTGGATTCTTAGGCGATGAAGGTTCTTGGGACTTGGCTGCATGAAGCGGACTGAAAAGAGGACAGAATTATTAGCCGGAATTAATCTGTCCTTTTTTCTGTTTCAAAAAATATATTTATTTAATAAACCAATAATGAATCGACCTATTTTATCCAATGTGCATAAGCTGCGGCTGCTTTTGCAGGTACCGTTGAAACATCTATCAGCTGGACTAGGGATTTATATCTATTAGCGCACGTAGCACTCCCTTTAAGTCGCTCGCTCAAGATACCTTTCTTCGACGGAAGGTTAAGCATTATCTCGACCTCAGCAGGCGAAAACCCTTTTATTATCTTGTAAAAATGCGGCAGCGCTGCGTTTGAAACTCCATAATAATTACCGGCGGCACAAGTAACCACGGTTTCAACAAGTTCATCTTTAACCGTGTCAGGAATGGCTACTTGCTCCGATAACTGCAACAGCCTCTCAGCAAACGGTGGCTCGTTGTAGAAGTTATCGAATGACTGATGCACGGCAAAAAGTCGCTTGCATGCATTTGAAATTAAAGAATGAACCTCATGCTCTCCGAGTAGAGCAAGCATTCCCAGTTTCTCAAAGAATTGCTGTGATGCCTTGTGCCGCTTTTCATCGCCTTTAGCTATATAATCATGGTGGCGATTGATTAAGTCTGAACGTGCTTTCGGTGTAAAGTGAGGCGCGAATTCAGCAGCAACTGAGAGAGCGTTGACGCGGCTTTCCTCATTGCTGGCAGGGTCGCTGTATATCCCATGCAGAGAACCAAAAATTAGATATTGTTGGGCTTCATGCGTCTGCCCAATCCGGTGAACCCACTGATCCTTCTGCTCGCCGGAGAACTTTCCCCCCTTGATTGCAGCCATAAATGCAGCGAGGTTTACACCAATCGGGTTGTGCTCGTTGCCTAAGGCATACTTCGCACATCTATTTGCAAATCCGATAAACTCGTGATCATCAATTTTCCCAACGACGGGATGCGCTGCTGAAAAATTGTTTCGGATGTCTCGACACTGGTCTAGAAAAAAATAGCCGTCCTCCGTAATCAAGTTCAATTTTAAACAAAGGTTAAGGAGTTCCGCATCCTTTAAATCCAGCAATGCTTGCTCATCGAACGCTGTTTTGCTAGTGATTTGCTCAACCACGTTCAGACCGAAGCGCTTGACCTTTTCGCGCAATTCAATTATTGAGCAGTTCCACACATAATTGATTGCGCTGTCAAAAAGTCCGGAGGCGACAGCAACACACATTCGAGCCATCCCTTCGGTTCGAAGTACAGGCGGGATTTTTTTTAAGATTCCTGGAAGATTAAGCCACGCGGTCTCAATTTCACTTGGAGAGGCAAGAATATCTCGAGGAACACCTAAGGCTTTTGTTAACTGATCAAGCACGGGCAGCGTATGCGCCGCAATCGCTGGTAGGTTTACGTCTGTCATCTCAAATGCCTTCCCTTTCGTAGCGATGAGTAATTTCTATCTTTAATCTTGGGCAACGCTACTATTTTGCCATCTGAGTGTCTACGGACGCGTCGGTGTTTGCTTACTTCTGTCAGGCGCCAAAGCCTGCTTTTGGCCGTTTTCGGGGAGGCAAAAAGAAACCCGACGAAAAACGCCGGGTTTCTCCATCGGCAAACCTTTACCTACTGCCGCGGCTCCACGTTATCCAACACCCGATTCGCCAACAACGAACTCAGCTCAATCAACTGCTGAATCCCCTGCGCCACATGACGCCTCGATCCCTCCAGATCAAACGCCAAATCACTCACCATCGCATCAGCCGAAGCCAGTGTCTCAGTGAGGTTGGCAAGCAAGCATTCGTTATCGAGGCCTTTCACGACGGCGTACAGCTGCCCCGGTTTGGGGTCGTCTTGGGATTTATCCGGTTTCGGTAGCAAGTAGTGATCGAGCACCCGTTTGGTGGTTTCGTCTTGCTGCTTGGCTTTGGATTTTGCGGATTTGGAAGTGGAATCTGCTTCTGGCGGATTCGGAGTTATTTTGAACATAGGTATGTCTTCTCAGTTAGGCCGCAACCATTTCGCTACTAAACGATAGGGTGGCGGCTGTGCGCAGGTTAGTAGACCGGTGACATACCTAAAACCGGCGCGCCCGAGGGCGCCATGCGCACAGCCACCATCGAGTGCAGGCGAATGCCTAACTGATGAGACTCATGCAGCCGATATGTCATCTGGGCTACTAAACCCGACCACTGATGGGCAGTGGCAGGAAGACAATAGAACCCCGGGACAAGGCGCACAAGCGGGCGGATTCTGGCGTAGTTGTAGGCAAAGGCGCAAGGATGCGTAGCTTGATAGCGGGTGTAGGGGAGGGCTGTAGGACAGAGGTTTTTTTGGCGATTTGGGTGGGGTGTTCTGTGCTGGAACTGGCGTGATTTCATCGCGAGCAGGCTCGCTCCCACAGGGTTTTGTGTTGCACACAGTATTTGTGAACACCACCGAAAAAGTGTGGGAGCGGGCTTGCTCGCGAAGGCGTTGGCGCATTCAAAATTGATGCAAGCTGATCCACCGTATTCGCGAGCAAGCCCGCTCCCACAAGGGATTTGCGGTGGCCAGGGAAATCGAACTCACCCCTGAGCCACGCCTCAGCTCCCTTCATTGTTACAGCTGGCCGCGTGCTTGAGATACGTCAGGGCTTTCTCCTCACCCATCGAATCAAGATAGGTAATCTGCGCATTCACCAACCCGCAGGTCTGGCCGCCGTCTTCAGTCAGCGAGATCACTTTGTCGATGTCCAGGTGCGTGCCGTAGGAATAGCTTTCGCTGGCTGCTTTGTCTTGGGCCAATGCGGGCAATGCGCTGGCGCTCAGGGCGGTGATCAGGCAAGCGGTAGCGATGGTTTTCAGGTTCATGGTTGTTTCCCTTCAATGAGTTGGATGGCGCACATTAAAGGCTCGTGAGGTATCTCGGCTGTGTCGAAAAACGCCGCGATTTGATGCGTTACGTATCTGAGGTGAATTGCGATACAGATCGATACAATCCCCCCTGTTTTTGCTTGGCTCTGGCTTGATTGAAGGCTGGATAAGCTGAACGCACGGTGCGTCGCCAACCGGCAACACGGCATCGTCACACTGCGCAATCGATGCGCGCATTTCGGAGAGCAGGGCATGGAACATGTCGATCACGTATTGATCGTGGATGATGATCGGGAAATCAGGGAGCTGGTCGGCAATTACCTGGTGAAGAATGGCCTGCGCACCACCGTGGTAGCGGATGGTCGGCAGATGCGGGCCTTTCTCGAAGCCAATCAGGTGGACCTGATCGTGCTCGACATCATGATGCCGGGGGATGACGGGCTGCTGTTGTGCCGCGAGCTGCGCGCCGGCAAGCATAAGGCGACGCCCGTGCTGATGCTGACGGCGCGCAGCGACGAGACCGACCGCATCATCGGCCTGGAAATGGGCGCCGACGATTATCTGGCCAAGCCCTTCGCGGCCCGGGAGCTGCTGGCGCGCATCAACGCGGTGCTGCGGCGCACTCGCATGCTGCCGCCCAACTTTGTGGTCAGCGAAAGCGGCCGGATGCTGAAGTTCGGCCGCTGGCGCCTCGACACCACCGCTCGCCATCTGCTCGATGAAGACGACACGCTGGTCTCGCTGAGCGGCGCCGAGTACCGGCTGCTGCGGGTCTTTCTCGATCATCCTCAGCGGGTACTGAGCCGCGACCAGTTGCTCAATCTGACGCAGGGCCGTGACGCGGATATCTTCGACCGTTCCATTGATCTGCTGGTCAGCCGCGTGCGTCAGCGCTTGCTGGATGACGCTCGCGAACCGCTCTACTTGAAGACGGTGCGCAATGAAGGCTACGTCTTTACCTTTGCAGTCGAAATGCTTGAGGAGCAGGCATGAAACTCCCGTTGCAATGGCCTCGCACGCTGGCCTCGCGGCTGTGGCTGGTGTTCCTGGTCGGCTTGATACTCGCCCAGGCCCTGACGTTCGCAGCCCAGTACTACGAACGCTACGAAAGCACCAAGACGGCGATGTTGGGCAACTTCGAGCATGATACGGCGACCTCCATCGCCATCCTCGACCGTCTGCCTGCCGATGAGCGCCTGGCATGGACCAAGCGCCTGCAGCGGCGCAACTATGATTATTTGCTGCGAGAACATGATCCCGGCATTCCGCTCACTTCCAACGATCTAGCGGCGACGGCGGCGCAATCCCTGCAAGTTTCGCTGGGCAGCAACTATGACCTGACCATTGTCGAGATCCCGGGCCCACGCCAGCATTTCCAAGCCCAGGTGCGACTGGCGGACGGCAGCCCGGTGACCATCGATGTGCGTCCCTCGGTCAGGCCGTTGTCGCCCTGGCTGCCCTTTGTCCTGTTCGGTCAGTTGCTGTTGATGATCGGCTGCACCTGGCTGGCCGTGCGCATCGCCATACGCCCCCTGAGCCGCCTGGCCGAGGCGGTCGAGAACCTCGACCCGAACGCCCATCCGGTGCCGTTGGATGAAACCGGTCCACGGGAAGTGGCCTACGCCGCCCGCGCCTTCAACAGCATGCAGGCGCGTATCGCCGCTTACCTGAAAGAGCGCATGCAGTTGCTGGCGGCCATTTCCCATGACTTGCAGACGCCCATCACGCGCATGAAGCTGCGCGCAGAGTTCATGGACGACTCGGTTGAGAAAGACAAGCTGGGCAACGACCTGAACGAAATCGAGCACCTGGTGCGCGAGGGTGTCGCTTATGCGCGAAGCGTCCATGGGGCGACGGAGACCAGTTGCCGCATCAGCCTGGATTCTTTTCTCGACAGTCTGGTGTGCGATTACCAGGACACCGGCCGCGAGGTCAGCCTGCGCGGCCAGAACGGCGCGATCATCGAGACAAGGCCCCATGCGCTGCGGCGTATTCTGGTGAATCTGGTGGATAACGCGCTGAAGTACGCCGGCACCGCCGAGGTGGAAATCGGCGGCAATGCGAGTACCGGCGTTTCCATCAGCGTGCTTGACCGAGGGCCGGGCATTCCTGAGGAGATCCTGGCCGAGGTGGTCAAGCCGTTCTATCGGGTGGAAAGCTCACGCAATCGCAGCTCTGGCGGCACCGGCCTGGGCCTTGCCATCGCTCAGCAGTTGACCGTCGCGATTGGTGGAACGCTGAGCCTGCGCAACCGCGACGGCGGCGGGCTTTGCGTGACCCTCGACTTCGGCGTCGATCAGTAGGCCGCTACTGCTGGATCAGTGGCATGCATTTGTAAGCCACTGTATCCAGCGCATCTACGTACTCAAAAGAACGTATAACGGCCGGGTGTCGAACATTTCCGGTATACATGCCCTTGCAAGAATGCTCCCCATCAACTCGCCATCGGATCCCCCGAATGGCGAGCCATGACCTAAGGAGATCTTGCCATGAATACCCAGTCCTCCCGCGCTCAAGCAGCCAGCTACATCACCACCCCGGACGGCGTACAGCTCTATTACAAGGACTGGGGTCCGAAAGATGGGCCAGTTGTCACCTTCAGCCACGGCTGGCCGCTGAACTCGGATAGCTGGGAATCGCAGATGCTGTTCCTGGCCGAGCAAGGCTATCGGGTCATCGCCCACGACCGCCGCGGTCATGGCCGGTCCAGCCAGCCGTGGGAAGGCAACGACATGGATCACTATGCCGATGACCTGGCCGCTGTGATCAACGCCCTGGACCTTAACGACGTCACCCTGGTGGGGTTCTCGACCGGGGGTGGGGAAATCACCCGCTACATCGGCCGCCACGGCACCGACCGGGTGAAGAAGGCCGCCCTGATCAGCGCCGTTCCGCCGATGATGCTCCAGACCGAAGACTACCCAGACGGCCTGCCGATCGAGGTGTTCGACGGCCTGCGCAAGGCCTCGCTGGACAACCGCTCGCAGCTGTATCGCGACATCGCGTCCGGCCCGTTCTTCGGTTTCAACCGCGACGGCGCGAAAATCTCCCAGGGGCTGATCGATTCGTTCTGGGTGCAGGGCATGCAGGCGGGTCACAAGAACACCTATGACTGCATCGCGGCGTTCTCGGCGACAGACTTCCGCGCCGACCTGGCCAAGTTCGACGTGCCGACACTGATCGTACATGGCGACGACGACCAGATCGTCCCGATTGACGCCTCCGCCCATGCCGCCGCCGAGCTTGTGCAGGACGCCGAGTTGATCGTCTATCCGGGTGCGCCCCACGGCCTGACCGACACCCACAAGGACCGCCTCAACCAGGATCTGTTGGACTTCCTGGCCAAGTGAACCCATCGCTGCAGCGTCACCCCACTAATCAATGAAAAAAGGAATGATCATGCTCACTATCAAATCGCTGTTGGCCGTTACCATCACCGCTGCGCTGGCACTGACATCCGTTCAAAACGCAACCGCCGCGCAACCCGACGCCACCAAGCCCACCATCGTGCTGGTGCATGGCGCCTTCGCCGAATCGTCCAGCTGGAATGGCGTTGCCGCCCAGTTGCTGACCCAGGGTTATCCGGTTGTTGCCGCGGCCAACCCGCTGCGCGGCGTGAAGCAGGACGCCGATTACGTCGCCGATATCGTCGAGCAAACCGCTGGCCCGGTGATCCTGGTGGGGCATTCTTACGGCGGCGCGGTGATAACCAACGCCGTGCATAACAACCCCAAGGTCAAGGCGCTCGTCTATGTCGCAGCCTTCGCGCCGGACAAAGGCGAAACCGCCATCGAACTGTCCGGTCGCTACCCTGGCGGCACCCTTGGCCCGACCTTGGCGGCTCCGGTGCAGTTGGACGACGGCAATAAGGATCTCTACATCCAGCAGGACAAATTCGGCCAACAATTTGCCGCCGACGTTCCAGCGGCTGATTCCGCGCTGATGGCTGCTACACAACGCCCCATCAGCGAGGCGGCCTTGAAGGAAGCGTCTGGCGAACCGGCCTGGAAAACACTGCCGTCCTGGTTCATCTACGGCTCGGCGGACAAAAACATCCCCGAGGCGGCCCTGAAGTTCATGGCCGAACGCGCTGGCTCGAAAAAGACTGTCACCGTTCAAGGGGCTTCCCATGTGGTGATGACGTCCAACCCGGGGAAAGTTGCAGAGCTGATCGTTGAAGCGGCGCAGGCCAGTTCCAAGGGCTGATCATGTGAAGCGGGGCGACTGACCCTCATCCGTTGGCCTTCGAGAAGAATCAAAAACCCGGCACAGGTGGCCGGGTTTTCTCGTTGCGGCATCAATAGCTCCCCTCGCCACGGGCGGTGTCTGGGCTGGCGTCATCGCGAGCAAGCTCGCTCCCACAGGGAATCGGAGCTGTTGCAGATACTGTGTTCACCGCCGCCCAGTGTGGGAGCGAGCTTGCTCGCGAAGAGGGTGGCACATTCAATATTGAAGCAAGCTGACCCGCCGCTTTTGCGAGCAAGCCCCCCACAGGGGCTGTCTGGGCTGACTAAACCGCTTTCCAAATCTCTTATGGCAACGTGCCCTCTGCTATAGATAATCTATCTGCGAATCATTAGCATTGGCGGAATTGGCTCTCCGTTTCCGCAGGTACTCACTCCATGCTATTTCCATCTCGCCTTACGTTGCTTGCTGCATGCTGCTCGGTCAGTTTTCTTACCCAGGCGGCAGAGCCTATTGAATTGGGCGTGACCGCCGTTACTGCCGATGCGATCAAATCCAATTCCAACACGCTACCCACGCCCTATGCGGGTGGTCAGGTGGCGAGGGGAGGCCAGATGGGGGTGTTGGGCAATCAGGACAACATGGATGTCCCGTTTGTGATGACCAGTTACACCTCGCAGCTGATTGAAGATCAGCAAGCGGAAGACGTGGGTGACGTGCTGCTCAATGATCCGTCGGTGCGTCAATCCTATGGGTTTGGTAACCAGTCCCAAGTGTTCGTGATCCGAGGCCTGCCGCTTAATAGCGACGACATTTCCTACAACGGGCTGTATGGAGTTTTACCCCGTCAGATCCTGTCGACGGATGCGATTGAGCGTGTCGAGGTATTCAAAGGCCCCAACGCATTTATCAACGGTGTCAGTCCGACGGGCTCGGGTCTTGGGGGCGGCGTCAACTTGCAGCCCAAACGCGCGCAGGACGTCCCGACGCGTCGCTATACCCAGGACATCAGCACCGATGGCCGCATTGGCGAGCATTTGGATATCGGGCAGCGATTCGGCGAGGACAATCGGTTTGGCGCCAGGTTGAACCTGAGCCAGCGCGAAGGTGAAACAGCGATCGATAACCAGGATCAGCGCACCAAGTTGTTCGTGGCGGGCTTGGACTATCGAGGTGACGACTTCCGCATTTCCACCGATTTCGGCTACCAGAAACAGCGTGTCAATGGACTGCGTAACTCGGTGAATATCGGCAGCGCCACCCGCATCCCCACGGCTCCGCACGCTAGTCACAATTTTGGCCAGGACTGGACTTACTCCGAAACCGAAGACACCTTCGGCATGGTTCGTGGCGATTGGGATTTGAACGAAAACTGGACCGCCTACTTGGCGGGCGGTGTAAAACACACCCGAGAAACCGGGGTGTACGCCACACCGACACTGGTCGGCAATAACGGTGTCGCGACGATCGGTGGCTCGGAAATTCCTCACAATGAAGACAACACATCGTTCAGTGGCGGGTTGAACGGGCGCTTCAACACGGGCCCTGTTTCCCACCAGGTTGCGATCGGCGGCTCAACGATCTGGACCGAGCAGGAAAACGCCTACACGTTCTATCGTTCCGTGACCGGCAACAGCAATATTTACGACACCCCGAAGCTTCCCAAGCCGACCGTGGTGTCCAGCACTGGCGGTGAAATGGGCGATCCCGGGGTGACCGGCAAAACCCGCAACCGCAGTCTGGCGATCTCCGACACGTTGGGCTTGTTCGATGACAAGTTGCTGGTCACTTATGGTGTCCGTCGTCAGCAGTTGCGTGTCGAAAACTACAAGTACGATGGCACCACCTCAAACGGTGTCGCCAATCCAGCAAACGATGGCAGCCGCAGCACGCTCTACGATGAAGCCGTTACCACGCCGGTCTATGGCATCGTCTACAAACCTGTGGAGAGCGTTTCGCTCTATGCCAACCGAATCGAAGGCCTTGCAAAAGGGCCAGTGGCGTCGGGTACAGGCATCACCAACCTGGGCCAAGCCTTTCCTCCTGGCCGCACAAAACAGTTGGAAGCGGGCATCAAGCTGGACATGCAGACCTTCGGTGCCAACGTGGGTGTTTTCCGCATCGAGAAACCGTCCGATGGTTACGTCGACAACGCGCAGAACCTCTATGTGCGCGATGGTGAGCAGGTCAACAAGGGGCTGGAGATCAGCGTTTTCGGCGAGCCCATCGAGGGTCTCCGGTTGATGGCCGGTGGCACCCGCATGACGTCTGAACTCAAAAAAACCGCTGGCGGCCTCAACGATGGCAATCACGCCATTGGCGTGCCGACGTTCCAGCTCAATGCCAGCGTGGATTGGGATGTCCCGGGTATCGAAGGCGCCGCGCTCAGCGCGAGGATGTTGCGCACGGGCGGGCAGTACGCGGATCAGGCTAACAACCTGAGCTTGCCAACCTGGAACCGTTTCGACGCGGGCGCACGTTATAAGATGAAATTCGTAGAGAAAGACCTGACGTTGCGCGTCAACGTGGAGAACATTACCGATAAGAACTACTGGGCCTCGGCGAACGGCGGCTACCTTTCGCAGGGGGATCCGCGGTTGGTGAAATTC
Source organism: Pseudomonas sp. OA65 (assembly GCF_017498305.1). Taxonomy (NCBI): domain Bacteria; kingdom Pseudomonadati; phylum Pseudomonadota; class Gammaproteobacteria; order Pseudomonadales; family Pseudomonadaceae; genus Pseudomonas; species Pseudomonas sp. OA65. Next base: position 34,905 of record NZ_JAGDEZ010000006.1, on the reverse strand, counting down.
TCGGGGACTGTTGATTTCTGATCAGACGCGGAACGAGAAGCGTCCTTGGACACATCCGTGGGAGCAAAGCTTGCTCGCGATAGCGGTAGACCAGCCCAAACCCGTTATCGACAGACGTGCCCCAATCGCGAGCAAGCTCGCTCCCACAGTGGGTGGCGTTGGGCTGGATATTCGGCTCGACACTAACCCCTGTGGCGAGGGAGTCCCCGCCGCGTCGCCGACGCTGCGCTGTCGCGCAGGGAACAGGTCTTGTGGCGAGGGGATTTATCCCCGTTGGGCTGCGCAGCGGCCCCCAACCAGACAACTCGGTGTGCCAGCAAGATCGAGGTCGTTGCTTTTGGGGCTGCTGCGCAGCCCAGCGGGGATAAATCCCCTCGCCACACGGGAATAGCGGTCCAACTGAGTCACATTCAGCTTGTTTAAAAGTACTTTAAAAACATGGGGTTGTAATTTGTTCCATGAGAGCTTGCTCCCGCTTGAGTGCGCAGCGCTCACAAAACAGCCCACCTACCAGTCCACTGCCAATCCGCTAAAAGCTCAGACAGCGCAAAATCCGTGGGAGCAAAGCTTGCTCGCGATAGCGGTAGACCAGCCAAACCCGTTGTCGACAGACCTGCCCCAATCGCGAGTAAGCTTTGCTCCCACAGTGGGTGGCGTTGGGCTGGATGCTCGGCTCGACACTAACCCTGTGGCGAGGGAGCTTGCTCCCACAGATTTCGGCATTTATTCAGGCAAACCGCGTCGTCCGGTTTTGGACTGCTGCGCTGTCGAGCGGGAGCAAGCTCCCTCGCCATGGGGGCTGGGCTGGCGTCATCGCGAGCAGGCTCGCTCCCACAAGGGATCGGGGTGTTGCAGACACTGTATTCCCACTGGATGCCCCCAGGCTGCAGAGAACAGGTGGCCTCGCCTTGGCCTTATTTACGCTTGAGCATCTCCGGCAACTGCGCCACCAACTTCTGGTTATTCAACGGCGCACGAATAAACCCACGCTGAGTACCGTCCGGGCCAATCACGGCGAGGTTGCCGCTGTGGTCAACCGTGTAGTTGGGCTTGCTGGTGTCCGCCGGGATAAACGGAATGCTCACCGCATTCGCCAGTTTCTGCAGGTCTTCCACCGAGGCAGCGGTCAGGCCTTTGAACTGCGGATCGAAGTACCCCAGGTACTGCTTGAGCTGCTTGGGCGTGTCGCGGTTCGGGTCGACGCTCACCAACACGATCTGCAACTTATCCACCGCCTCGGGCGGTAGTTCGCTTTTGATCTGGCGCAGTTGGGCGAGGGTGGTCGGGCAGATGTCAGGGCAGAAGGTGTAGCCGAAGAACAGCAAGCTCCATTTGTCTTTCAGCCCATCCATCACCACGGGCTGGCCGTCCTGGTCGGTCATTTTCACGTCCGGCAGGTTACGGCTCTGGGGCAGCAGGATGATGCCGGCGTCGATCAAGGCCGTCGGGTCACCCTGGCCTTTGCTGGACAGCACCTTGTTGATGGTCAGGCCGAGGATCACTGCGATCACGGCCGCGAGGATGAAGACGGTTTTCTGGGTTCGAGTCATAGGCTCAACAGTAAGTAGTGATCTACAAGCAGGGCGATGAACAGCAGGAACAAGTACCAGATAGAGTACTTGAAGGTGTTGATCGCCGCGTGCGGCCGACTGCCACGGTACAACACCACGGCCCATTGCAGGAACCGGGCGCCCAGCACCAGGGCACAAATCAGGTAGAGCATTCCGCTCATCTGGATCACGAACGGCATCAGGCTCACCGCCAGCAGCACCAGGGTGTATAGCAGGATATGAATCTTGGTGTAGTGCTCGCCGTGGGTCACCGGCAGCATCGGGATGTCGGCCTTGGCGTATTCCTCTTTGCGGTGAATCGCCAGGGCCCAGAAATGTGGCGGGGTCCAGGCGAAGATGATCAGCACCAGCAGCAGCGGTTCGGCGCTGACATGGCCGGTGGCCGCGACCCAGCCCAGCAGCGGCGGCGCGGCGCCGGCGAGGCCGCCGATGACGATGTTTTGGGGTGTGGCGCGCTTGAGGAAGCCGGTATAGATCACGGCGTAACCCAGCAGCGAAGCGAGGGTCAGCCAGGCGGTCAGCGGATTGGTGAACACCAGCAGCATGGCCTGGCCGGCCACCGCCAGCGCCAGGGCGAAGGTCAGTGCGGCGGCCGGCGAGACCCGGCCCTCGGCCAAGGGCCGCTTGTGGGTGCGGGCCATCACCGCGTCGATGCGCCGGTCCACCACGTGGTTGACCGCCGCCGCGCCGCCAGCACACAGGGCGATGCCGAGGTTGCCGAACACCAGGACTGTCCACGGCACGCCGGCACGGGTGGCGAGAAACATGCCGACCAGCGAGGTGATCAGCATCAGCACCACCACTTTCGGCTTGGTCAGCTCCAGGTAATCGCGCCAGATCGCTTGGCTGTGGCGTTCACCGGTCAAGGTTGCCATGGCATCTCTCCTTTTATTGTTATAGGGCTGACGCTGTGTTTATGCGGGTTGAAGCGCCAGCGCAGCGGGACCTGATGCTTGACCCGGACCAGGCTGGTCCGGGCGTGATAGTTGACCAATACCAGGGTCAGCAGCAGCGCGGCGCCCCCGGCGTTATGGGCCACGGCCACCGGCAGCGGCAGATGAAACACGACGTTGCTTATACCTAGCGTAATTTGCGCGGCCAGGGCGGCGAGGACCAGCCCCGCCAGTCGAGTCATGCCCACCCGTTTCAATTGCCAGGCCAACCCCAACAACACCACGGTCACCAGCAACGCGCCGATGCGGTGGGTTACGTGAATGGCGGTACGAGCGTCGCTGTCCAGTTGCCCGCCCAGGTAGTTCGGGCCGATGTGCTGGGTCAGGTGAAAGCCATTGGCGAAATCGGCGGGCGGCATCCATTCGCCGTGGCAGGTCGGGAAATCGATGCAGGCCACGGCGGCGTAGTTGGAACTGACCCAGCCGCCCAAGGCTATCTGGCCGATCACCAACAGCAGCCCGGCGGTGGCCCAATGTTGCAGGCGCTTGGGCACGGTCAGCGCGGGTAATACGCCAGACAATCTCAGCGTCAGCAGGAACAGCAGGCTCAACGTCGCGAACCCGCCCAGCAAATGCCCGGTGACCACCTGTGGCCAGAGCTTGAGGGTCACGGTCCACATGCCGAACGCTGCCTGGGCGAAGACCACGGCCAGCAGGAACAGCGGCAATTTCAAAGGCTGGCCGGGGCGGCGACGGTTCATCCAGGCTCGGGCGGCCAGCGCGGTAATCATCAGCCCCAGGGCCCCGGCAAAGTAGCGATGGACCATCTCGTTCCAGCCTTTGTGGGCCTCCACCGGGGTGTCGGGGAAATGCAACTCGGCATGGGCCAGTTGGGCTTCGCTCTTGGGCACGCTGATGAAGCCGTAGCAACCGGGCCAGTCCGGGCAACCGAGGCCGGCGTGGGTGAGCCGGGTGTAGGCGCCCAACAGGACGACGATCAGTGCCAGCAGCGTGGCAAACAGCGCGAGGCGAAATCCAGGTTTGGCCATGTCGATGCCCTCATCCGATGTTCGACAGTTTCAGCAGGTGGCGCAGGTCGTTGAGCAGGTCCTTGCCCTTGACCCTGGCGTCATAGCGCAGCACCAGGTTGCTGTGGGGATCGATGATCCACAGTTGCGCACCGCCGGAGCCCTGGGCGCCTTTCTGATAGGCCGGCAGGTCCAGTGGATAACGTTGCAGTTGTGGGTATTCGCGCTGCAGTTGGGCGTCGTACTCGGCATCCAGCGGTTGTGCGATGGCCAGGGCATGGCTGGCGCGGCCGGCTTCGCGTCCCAGGCCGATCTGCACCTGACGGGCCAGGTACACCAGTTGCCGGCAATCCACCGAGCACTCCTGCGGCGCGGTGACCAGGATCTGCCAGCGTTGCTCATCGGCTTGTACGCCAATCTCGGCGCGGGTCTGGCCGTTGCCGATCAGCTCACCGTGGTAGCTGCGGCTGTCGGGCACCCAGAACTGGAACTTGTACATGCCGGTGGCGAGGATCATCGGGCCGATCACTCCGAGCACGATCAGCAGCAATTGCACGCGGCCCTTGCGCCGGTTGGGCGCCACGGGGGCCTCAGACGTGTTGGTTGGATTCATGGTGCTTCCCATGGTGTCTCCCTGCGTTGTGCCATCCGAGATAAAGGAACAGGCCGAACAGCGCCGCCGCCATGGCGAACCACTGCACGGCATAGCCGAGGTGTTTTTCTGGGCCCATGGCGACTACGGGCCAATCGGTCCGGTAGGCGCCAGGGCCGCTTTGTTGGCGTAATTCGTAGGCGAAGCCGTTGCGGTCGAGGTCGGCCCAGAGCTTGTCCGGCTCGATGGCGGTGACCAGTCGCGGCCAGGGGGCGCCGGCCGGGTCGGCGTGAAGTTGGAAGGTGGCGCCGGGTGCGACGTAGACCCAGGCCTGAAGGCTCACGGGTTGTTCCGGGGTGTTGAAGGCGGGCGGGATGCGCCGGTCTGGCCAGGGCAGCCAGCCGCGATTGACCAGCAGCCAAAGCCCGGTGCGGTGGTCGAGGAACGGTTGCAGCAACTCGACGCCGACCTTGCCGTCGTGTTGGCGGTTGTCCAGCAGGATGCTGTGCTCGGCGTCGAACTGGCCTTGCAGCGTGACCGGTCGAAAGGCCGGGTCGGCGATGTGCGCCAGTTCGGCGCTGTCCATCGGCGCCGCCACGCGGCGCTCGGCGTAGGTGTCCATGAGCACACGCTTCTGTTCGCCCCGGCTCAGTTGCCAGAACCCCAGGCACACCATCACCGGCACCAGCACGGCCACCACCAATGACGGCACGAGGCCCGGCCGGAAGCCGTTCATGGCGTCGCCCGAAAGCTGTCGAACGGGATAGCTATACTCACGTGCATCGCGTCCCCCCGGAGTGTCCCTAATGCTTAAAGCAGCCATCGCCCTGATGCTGATCGCCACAATTGCCAGCCTGTTCAGCGGCCTGTTTTTTCTGGTCAAGGACGACAGCAGTTCCAATCGCCTGGTCATTGCCCTGGCGGTTCGTGTCGCCTTGGCCGCCGTCACCGTCGGCTTGATCGCCTGGGGCTTTTTCAGCGGCCAGTTGGTGTCGCATGCTCCTTGGTAAAAGCCGCCCTGTTAACGGCTGCCTCAGAGGATGTAGACAAAGAAGAACAAGCCGATCCACACCACATCGACGAAGTGCCAATACCAGCTCGCGGCCTCGAAGCCGAACTGGTGCTCGTTGTCGAAATGCCCGCGCATGACGCGCATCAGCATCACGAACAAGATGATCGTGCCGATGGTGACGTGGGCGCCGTGGAAGCCCGTGAGCATGAAGAACGTCGCGCCGTAGATCCCCGAACCCAACGTCAGGCCCAGCTCTTTATAGGCGTGGATGTATTCCTCGGCCTGGAAGCCCAGGAAGGCGCAACCCAGCAGCACGGTGATCGCCAGCCAGATTTTCAACGCGCCACGATGGCCTTTTTTCAGGGCATGGTGGGCGATGGTCACGGTGACGCTGGAGCTGACCAGCAGGATGGTGTTGAGCAGCGGCAAGCCCCAAGGGCTGATCACATCCTTGGGCGGTGGGAAGAGCTTGGGATCGGGGTTGTTCAACAACGGCCAGACGTATTCGAAGTTCGGCCAGAGCATTTCCGACAAGCCCTTGCTGCCTTCGCCGGCCAACCCCGGCGCGGAGATCGTGCGCACGTAGAACAGCGCGCCGAAGAAGGCGATGAAGAACATCACTTCGGAAAAGATGAACCAGCTCATGCCCCAGCGGAACGAGCGGTCGAGCTGGGCGCTGTACAGCCCGGCGCGGCTTTCCTTGATGACCGCGCCGAACCAGCCGAACAGCATGTAGGCCACCAGCAGGCCGCCAACGAAAAAGATCAGCGGGCCATGGGATTCCGGGCGCGCCGCCTTCAGGTCGTTGAACCAGGTCGCCAGCCCATACACCGTGACGAACATCCCGACCGTGGCGATGATCGGCCATTTGCTCTGGGCCGGAACGTAATAGTGTTCGTGAGTTGCCATTTATTGTTCTCCTTATCGGGCACGCTATCGGTCAGTGTTTAGAGCCACCGGTGGATGACGAGCGGTGATGTCGAACAGCGTGTAGGACAGCGTCAGATGCTTCACTTCCTTGGGCATGTCCCGGTCGACGATGAAGCGCATGGGCATCTCGATGCGTTCGCCGGGTTGCAGCACTTGCTGGGTAAAACAAAAACATTCGGTCTTGTGGAAATACGCCGCCGCGTTGCTCGGCGAGATGCTTGGCACCGCCTGGGCGCTCATCGGCCGGTCGGTGGGGTTGTGGGCGACGAACACCATCTCGTTGACCGCCCCGGGCTTGACCACCAGCTCATCGCCCTTGGGGTAGAAGTCCCAGACCATGTCCACCGAATTGGTCGACAGGAACTGCACGCGTACCTGGCGTGATTCATCGACGACCTGCTCGCCTTCGTACTGCCCGCCGGTCTTGCCGTTGATACCAAACGCCTTGCACATCACGTCGTAGATCGGCACCAGGGCAAACCCGAAGATGAACATGGCCACCACCACCAGTAGCAGGCGGGTGACCAGTTTCTTCAGCGAGATCGAGTCAGCCATGGATGCAGCTCCTTGCACCGAACCCTGTGGGAGCGGGCTTGCTCGCGATGGCGGTATGTCTGACACACCGAGTCGCATCTATCGCGAGCAGGCTCGCTCCCACAAAAGCTGCGGTGTTCATTTCACTTCCGGCGGCGTAGTAAACGTGTGATACGGCGCTGGCGACGGCACGCTCCACTCCAACCCTTCGGCCCCATCCCACGGTTTGGCCGGTGCCGGCTCACCGCCGCGGATGGTCTTGATCACGATGAACAGGAAGAAGATCTGCGTGGTGCCGAACATGAACGCGCCGATGGACGAGACCATGTTGAAGTCGGCGAACTGCAGGTTGTAGTCGGGAATCCGCCGGGGCATGCCCGCCAGGCCGACGAAGTGCATCGGGAAGAACGCCAGGTTCATGCCGATGAACGACAGCCAGAAGTGCAGCTTGCCGAGGGTTTCGTCGTACATGTGGCCGGTCCATTTCGGCAGCCAGTAGTAGGCCGAGGCGAAGATCCCGAAGATCGCGCCGGGCACCAGCACGTAGTGGAAGTGCGCGACCACGAAGTAGGTGTCCTGGTACTGGAAGTCCGCCGGGGCGATGGCCAGCATCAGCCCGGAGAAACCGCCGATGGAAAACAGGATCACGAACGCCACGGCAAACAGCATCGGTGTCTCGAAGGTCAGCGAGCCTTGCCACATGGTGCTGGCCCAGTTGAACACCTTCACCCCGGTGGGCACGGCGATCAGCAGGGTGGCGTACATGAAGAACAGCTCGCCCACCAGCGGGATGCCGACCACGAACATGTGGTGCGCCCAGACGATGAACGACAGGAACGCAATGGCCGCCGTGGCGTAGACCATCGAGGTGTAGCCGAACAGCGGCTTGCGCGAGAACGCCGGGATGATCGAGCTGACGGCTCCGAAGGCCGGCAGGATCATGATGTACACCTCGGGGTGGCCGAAGAACCAGAACACATGCTGGAACAGCACCGGGTCACCGCCGCCGGCGGCACTGAAGAAGCTGGTGCCGAAGTGGATGTCCATCAGCATCATCGTCACGCAGCCGGCCAGCACCGGCATCACTGCGATCAGCAGGAATGCGGTGATCAGCCAGGTCCAGACGAACAGCGGCATTTTCATCAGGGTCATGCCGGGGGCGCGCAGGTTGAGGATGGTGGCGACCACGTTGATCGCCCCCATGATCGAGCTGATGCCCATCAGGTGGATGGCGAAGATGAAGAACGTCACGCTTTCCGGCGCATAGGTGGTGGACAGTGGCGCATAGAAGGTCCAGCCGAAGTTCGGCCCGCCCCCCGGGGTGAACAGCGTCGAGACCAACATCAGGAACGCCGCCGGCAACAGCCAGAAACTGAAGTTGTTCATGCGCGGCAGGGCCATGTCCGGCGCGCCGATCATCAACGGGATCATCCAGTTGGCCAGGCCGACGAAGGCCGGCATCACCGCGCCGAAGACCATCACCAGGCCGTGCATGGTGGTCATCTGGTTGAAGAATTCCGGCTGGACGATCTGCAGGCCGGGCTGGAACAGCTCGGCGCGGATCACCATGGCGAACGAGCCGCCCAACAGGAACATCGAGAAGGCGAACCACAGGTACAACGTGCCGATGTCCTTGTGGTTGGTGGTCAGTACCCAGCGCATCAGGCCCTTGGCGGGGCCGTGGGCGTGGTCGGCGCCGGCATGACCGTGGTCATCGATCACAGCACTCATGTCCTGTCTCCTTCGAACGAGTGGGCTGGACGGCTCGGGGCGCTGAGCCCCGACCGGTTGCGGGAACAAGCGTCAGGCCGGCTCATTGGCTTTCTGCCTGTTTGAGTTCCAGCACTTCTTTAGGCGTCACCATGTCGCCCTTGTTGTTGCCCCAGGCGTTGCGTTCATAGGTCACGACCGCGGCGATATCGACTTCCGACAATTGTTTGCCGAACGCGGCCATGGAGGTGCCGGGTTTGCCGTGGAAGACGATGTTCAGGTGATCCTTGATCGGTCCGGTGGCGATCTTCGAGCCCTTGAGCGCCGGGAACATCGGTGGCAAGCCCTGGCCTTCGGCCTGGTGACAAGCCACGCAGGTGGTGTGGTAGACCTTGTCGCCACGCTCGACGAGCTCTTCGCGGGTCCATTCCTTGCTGGTAAGCTCTTTGAGCTGCGCGGCTTCGGCCTTGCGTTCGCCCAGCCACTTCTCGTAGTCGGGCTTGCTCTTGACCTCCACCACGATCGGCATGAAGCCATGGTCCTTGCCGCACAGCTCGGCGCATTGGCCACGGTACAGGCCGGGCTTGTCGACGCGGGTCCAGGCTTCGTTGACGAACCCCGGAATGGCATCGCGCTTGACCGCGAAGGCCGGCACCCACCAGGAGTGGATCACGTCGGCGGAGGTCACCAAAAAGCGCACCTTGGCATCGACCGGCAGCACCAGCGGCTTGTCGACCTCCAGCAGGTAATGCTCGCCCTTGGCGCTCTGGTTATGGATCTGTTCGGCGGGGGTCGCCAGGTTGCTGAAGAACTCGACGTCCTGGCCCAGGTATTTGTAGTGCCATTTCCACTGGTAGCCGGTGACCTGGATGTCGATCTCCGACTCACTGGAGTCGTACATCTTGATCAGGGTCGCGGTGGCAGGAATCGCCATCAGCACCAGGATCAGGAAGGGCACGATGGTCCAGAGGATTTCGACGCGGGTATTTTCGTGAAAGTGCGCGGCATTCTGGCCGGTTGAGCGGCGGTGCATCATCATCGACCAGAACATGGCGCCGAAGACGATGATGCCGATGACCACACAGATCCAGAAAATGGTCATGTGCAGGTCGAACACTGCGTTGCTGATCTGTGTCGCTCCAGGCGCCATATTCACAGTCCAGGCCGCTTGTGCCTGACTGAAAATCGACCACAACAGGAGGCCCATCCATACGTGTGGATGTCGCGTCATTGCGGGTTCCCCTTATCGTTCTTGTTATCCCGTAGGCGTAAAGCCTGCGGCAAGGGATCGGCTATTCAGACTGCTTAATTGACTCGCCGCGCCTTGCTGCACATGCAATCGGGTGTCATCAGCTAACTCCATTCCAAACCGAGTATAGACAGCACCTGAAACCTCGCAACGCGATGGCGTAAATCGTTTGAAACAGCCGGGGCTTGCGCTAGAGCCCACGAATGGAGAAGGATGCGAACTGAGTGATGGCAAACCGATATAACCGTGACGCAGCAAGGAAGAGGCAGTTATGAAAAATAGGTCTTAGGAGTGTTTTTGCGCCAGCTAAGTTATGTCTTCCCTATTTCATTGCCTTTGTTTCCTGGAGTTGTCATGAACACCGCCGCATTGCGCGAGCAGATCCAAAAAGCCCAACAACACGAAGCCGAGACCGGCCAATTGACCCGTCAGCTTGAAGCCCAGCTGCCCCATTTGCACCGTGCCATTCAACTGCCGGACGCGAACGCCAATGACGTCTTGGCGCGTTTCGTCAGCGCCTACATCGATGAAGTGCCGGACCTGCTGGACGCGGCCAACGAAGTCGCCAAAGAGGCGGGTATCGAGTCGCAGATCAAACCGGTACTGAAGATTGCCGAACAGTACTTCCTTCAGCCGCCGACCATTATGGCCGGGCATGTCGGGCTCGATAGCCTGCTGGACGAAGCCTACCTGGCGCACCGGTTTGTGGAAGAGGTGAATGACCTTTACATCAAGCATTTCGGCCAGCCACTGATCCCCTTGGACATGACGGTCGCCAACCTGATCGCCCACCAGTTGATCGGTGAGGAGTTCGCCAACCAGCTCGACGAAGTGGTGCATCACACGTTCGATGAGATGCTCAACGACGAAACGTTTGCATTGGAGTCGGTGGAAGCCTACCGCGAGAAGCTCAGCAGCCCTGAGACCGGTGCAGCCTGGAAGCGCTGGCCGTGCATGTCCCGCCGCTTGGGCGTGGGCCTGGAGCTGGACCAGCCGGCGGCTTGATCCATCAGGAAAGCATGAAACGCTTGTGGGAGCGGGCTTGCTCGCGAAAGCGGTTGGACATTCAACATCTATGTCGACTGATCCACCGCAATCGCGAGCAGGCTCGCTCCCACAGGGGCATGGTTAACCGGTCGCTGCACCAACCCCTACGGTCGTGCGCAACCGCCCTTCCAATCGACGCTTGAGCCCGCGGGATTCGATCAGCAGCTTCGAACCCTTGCTGGCATTCGCCCGGCCCCATTCTTCCAGCAGCTCCAGGCACGAGTGATCAATGTAGCTCAGGTTATTGAGCGGCACGTGCACGGTCGCGCCTGTCGGAATGGTGCCCAGCACCTGGGTCAGCGCCGGCACCTTGAGAAAAGTGGCCGCCCCGACCAGGCGCAGTTCCATCTCGCCTTCCTGAGGCAAGTCGATCAGGCTGATTTTCAGGCGCGAGGCTTTCCAGGCCAGTTTCACCAGGGTCAGGCCGAAGCCGATCAGCACGCCGGTCAGCAGGTCGGTGAAGATGATCGCCAGCGCCGTCGCGGCGTAGGTGAACATCGGCATCCGGCCATAACGGCCCAGGCTTCTAAACGCCTTGAGGTCCACCAGTTTGAAACCGGTGTACACCAACACGCCCGCCAGGCTCGCCACCGGAATGCTTTGCAGCACGCTGGACAGCAACAGCACGAACAGCAGCAACCACAGGCCATGGAAAATCGTCGACATCCGCGTGGTGGCCCCGGCCTGGACGTTGGCGGAACTGCGCACGATCACCCCGGTCATCGGCAGGGCGCCGAGCAGGCCGCAGAGCATGTTGCCGATACCTTGGGCGGACAGTTCACGGTCGAAATCGGCGCGCTCGCCGCTGTGCATGCGGTCCACGGCGGCGGCCGAGAGCAAGGTTTCAGCGCTGGCGATGAAGGCGACGGCGAACGCGGCGATCAGCAGCGAGGGGTCGGCCAGGTTCAGCAGATCGGCCGGGCGCAGCCAGTCGATGGCCTCGGCCATATTCTCTGGCACTTCCACTCGCTTGACCTGCAAGGCCAACAACAGGCTGGCAACCGTTGCCAGGCCAACGCCGAGCAAGGCACCGGGAACGAAGCGCAGACTGTGAGGACGAAATTTTTCCCACAGCCACATCATGGCAATCGTCGAAAGACCGAGCAGGCCAGCCTGCCAGCCGAACGACGGTAAAGCCTGGGCCACTGCCGCGGGGAATGCCGCCAGATTGTCCAGCCCCGACGGCTTGGGCGCCGCGTCGAGCATCACATGGACCTGGGACAAAATGATCAGCACGCCGATACCCGCGAGCATCCCGTAAACCACGGCAGGCGCGGTGACCCGGAACCAGCAACCCAGGCGAAAGCGCCCGGCCAACAGTTGCAGCAGGCCGGCCAGCAGCAGGATCGGCCCGAGCATCGCCACGCCATGCTGGCGCACCAATTCAAAGACCAACACCGCCAACCCGGCGGCCGGGCCGCTGACTTGAAGCTTCGAGCCAGCCAGAAAACCCACCACCAGACCGCCGATGATCCCGGTAATCAGACCCTTGGCCGGCGGCAAGCCGGACGCGATGGCAATGCCCATGCACAAGGGCAGCGCCACCAGGAACACAACCACCGAAGCCAATAGCTCCCGTGGCAGAACAGCTTTTAATTGAGCAGCACGCATGGCGACTCTCCCGAAGTTTTCTTCAGGCATGGCGAGGCCCTACCGCGCGAATGGCGGCAAGGCTTGAACCACACAAGTTTAGGAGTGGTTAGAAGCGCGCTTTGGGCGTCGCCACCGGTATCGGATGGCTGCCATCGAGCGGCAGGAAACGTCCCTGGTCCGCGTCAAAGGCTTTGATCTCGCTGGTCTCGATGTTGTACACCCAGCCATGGATGAACAACTGACCGCTGGCCATGCGCGACGCGACCGAGGGATGCGTTCGCAAATGCTGCAACTGCGCGATCACGTTCTCTTCGGTGAGGACGGGCATGGTCTGTTTTTCGTCGCCGCACGGACAGTTGTCGTGGACCATGGTCTTGGCCACTTCGGCGTGGCGCAGCCAGGCTTTTACCGTGGGCATTTTTTCCAGGGTGTCCGGGTTCAGCACGGCACGCATGGCGCCGCAGTCGGAATGGCCACAGACAATGATGTGCTGCACCCCGAGGGCCAGCACGGCGTATTCGATGGCGGTGGAGACGCCGCCGTTCATCTGCCCATAAGGAGGAACGACGTTGCCAACGTTACGGGTTACGAACAGGTCGCCGGGGGAACTATGGGTGATCAGCTCGGGCACGATGCGCGAATCGGCGCAGGTGATGAACATCGCCCGGGGTGCTTGGGCGGTGGCGAGTTTCTTGAAGAGTTCTTCCTGTTGCGGAAAGATCTCGTGATGGAAATGCAAAAAGCCGTCAACAATATGCTGCAGCGCTGCATCGGCGGTTTCCGCCACGGGTTGGGCTGAAGCCGACGCAGCCAACGGCTGATTATCCTTGTCACTCATGATTCATCCTCTTTTGACGGTATGACGCCAGTGGCTAAAACATCCAGGTCGACATCTGCGACCCGTCAGTCACTCGCTGAACAAGGTAGCGGCCGAAACTTAACTCAAACTGAAATCGAAGGCTCTAGGACAACGATTCCAGGGGTGGCGAAACACTGGCGCAGCTCATATCCAGTGGCCTTTCCAGGGTCAACTTTAATCAAATCAACGACATCTGTCGGCCCGGCGGACAGAAGGCAGCGCAATCGAGATTGTATCTGTCGCGTCGCTCCAGTCCCAGGCGCTTGAGTGCCTTGGCGAAGCGCTGGGCCAGCAGGTCGGCGAACGGGCCTTCGCCGCGCATTCGCGCACCGAAGCGGCTGTCATACAGCTCGCCACCGCGGCTCTGGCGCACCAGGCTCAGTACATGGGCGGCGCGTTGCGGGTAGTGCGCCTGCAACCATTGCTCGAACAGCGGCGCGACTTCCAGCGGCAGGCGCAGCATCACGTAGGCGGCATTCTGCGCGCCGGCGGCGTGGGCTTCGGTCAGCAGGCTCTCGATCTCGCTGTCGTTGATCATCGGGATCAGCGGTGCGCAGAGCACGCCCACGTTGATGCCTGCCTCACGCATGACCTTGATCGCCCGCAGCCGCGCCTTGGGCGCCGCCGCCCGGGGTTCGAGAATGCGCTTGAGCTCATCGTCCAGGGTGGTGAGGCTGATCATCACGTGCACCAGGCGTTGCTGTGCCAGTTCGGTCAGCAGGTCCAGATCGCGCAGGATCAGCGAGCCCTTGGTGACGATGGTCACCGGATGCCGATAACGCAGCAGCACCTCGAGGATCCGCCGGGTTATCCGTTGTTCCCGTTCGATCGGCTGATAGGGGTCGGTGTTGGAGCCCAGTGCGATCGGCGCGCATTGATAGCCGCGCCGGGACAATTGCTCCTCCAGCACGTCGGTGGCATTGGTCTTGGCGATCAGCTTCGTCTCGAAATCCAGCCCTGGCGACAGGTCCCAATAGGCATGGCTGGGCCGTGCGTAGCAGTAGATGCAACCGTGTTCGCAACCTCGGTACGGGTTGATCGAGCGGTCGAATGGGATATCGGACGAGGTGTTGCGGGTAATGATGGTTTTCGCCGTTTCGATGCGCACTTCGGTGCCCTGGGTCGGCGGGACTTCCTGATACCAGCCGTCATCTTCGGCCACCGAGCGATTCGGGGCGAAGCGGTTGTGCGGGTTGGTCGCGGTGCCGCGGCCGCGCGGTGGAAGGGAGGCAGGCATGGGAATACTCCGAAAGCTGTATGTGCGTACAGTATTCGCTGTGTTCGATTAAGGCCAGTGCCATTCAGCAGCCCAACCACCGGATCAGCGTTCACAACGCTTTGACGTTCTCCTCACAGCCTTTTAACCGCAGCGAACCGACACTGAGTTTCTCGTAGGTCTTATTGTCGGTCGTCCGTGCATGCTCAAGCTCTGTTCCCATTCGTTGTTGTGCCTGGCCTTGCTTGCCGGCCTGGCCGAGGCGCCCGCCCAAGCGGCCGACTTCCCTGAGGCGAGACCCGCTGAATGGGCGCAACCGGTGGAAAAGGACTACAACCTCTACCAGATGTCTCCGACGCTCTACCGCAGCTCCCTGCCGGACGGCGCGGCGGTGCCCTTGCTGACGAAGCTTCGGATCGGCACGGTCATCACGTTCCTGCCGGAATCGGACCAGCGTTGGCTGTCCACCCCCGGCATCGAGCAAGTGCAGTTGCCCTACCGCACCAATCATGTCGATGACAGCGACATACTCAGGGCCCTGCGCGCGGTCCAGGCGGCCGAAGCCAAGGGGCCGGTGCTGATGCACTGCAAGCACGGCTCGGACCGCACCGGGTTGGTGGCCGCCATGTACCGGGTGGTGGTCCAGGGCTGGAGCAAAGAGGACGCGCTGAACGAAATGACCGAAGGCGGCTTCGGTGACAGTCATCACTTCAAGGACGGGGTGCGCTACATGATGCAGGCCGATGTCGACAAACTCCGCGTGGCGTTGGCGAACGGCGATTGCAGCACCAGCGTGTTTGCGTTGTGCTCGTTGAAGAGCTGGGTCAATTCAACGGCCACGGCGCGGCACCTCGACCCTCAGGTCCTTTCACCTGCACGATGATCGGTCGCCTGCAGGAAGGCGGAGATGGATTCGGACAACGGTCGTGAGTCGCCCGCCTCGTATATCGTTTCGCGCAACGCCTTCCCAGTGGTCCTATCGAACAATCCATTACGCTCGAAGCGCTCGAACACCCGTTCGGCCAAATCTTGCGACCAGATGTAGGCATAGAGCCCGGCGCCATAACCGGTGACCATGTAATCCAGGCCGTTGGGCCAGCGTTCGTTGGCGGATGCTGGCAAATGCCCGACTTGTGCGCTGACCTGGTTGAACACTTGCTGGGCGGTGCGTCCGTCGCCGTGGCTGCGGTGCAACTCCATGTCGAATAAGGCGTCGCGAAGCGACCAGGCGTTCGCCCAGCTGGTTTGAGTGCTGAGGTACATCAACAACTGATCGGCAATAGGTTCCGGCAGGGGCGCTCCGGTCTGGTGATGCCTGGCTATACGGAGCAGGCATTGCCTGGAGAGGCACCAGCGCTCCAGCAGGTTTCCGGCAAACTCGGCGGCGTCCCGGGAAAGTTCGGAGATGCCCGAAATGTCGCGATAGTCGGCCCGACTCAGTACTTGGTGCAAACAATGGCCGAACTCATGAAACAGGATGCGCAGGTGTTGGTGATCCAGCAACACCGGTTTCGAACCGGAGCCGCGCGGCAGCCAGGCATGCAACGTCGCGACGGGGTAGCGCGGTCGGCCCTCGGCCGTGATGCGGCGGTTTCGCAGAGGGGAGGTGTGGGGGTAACCGTTCAGTTTTCCGTTTTCAAATGGATCGAAATAAATATAGCCAAGGGTCTCGCCCCGCTCGCGGACTTCAAACAGACGAACCTGTGCATGCCAAGCGGACAGCTCCTGACGTTCGGTGAAATCAATGCCGAACAGATCGTGCGCGATCAGCAGCATCTGGGAAAAGGTTGAGTTCAGCTCAAACCAGGCGCTGGCCGTCTGTTCTGAGACGCCTGTCGTTTGTCGCCGTAGTTTTTCCGCCAGGTACTGGTAATCCCAAGGCCAGAGTTCGCTGAAGCCTTCCTGCGCAGCGAAGGTCTTTAACTGTTCAGCTTCCTGCTTGAATAGCTTTTGTTGTCGCCCAAGTTTTTCCATCAGGAATGACATGACCTGCTCTGGCGACTGCGCTTGCTCCGGCTCAATCGCCAGTTGGGCATAATTCGAATAGCCCAGCAGCAGGGCGGTTTGATGGCGGTCCCTGAGCAGTTGCTGCAGGACTTCGCCATTGTCGAAGAGGCCTGCATTTGGCCCTTGATCCGACGCTCGAATGCTATAGGCCGTGTAGATTTGCTCGCGCAGAACGCGATCGTCAGCATAACGAGTGACAATGCGAAACGATTCGTCCGTCAGCCTCAACAACCACCCTGTACGACCTTTTTCACGTGCGTGCTCGGCCATTTGCTGTTTGAAATACGGCGGCAAACCCCGCAATCGAGCCTCATCCTCGAACGTTTGGCTCCAGGCCTTGTTGGCTTCTTCCAAATGCTCCATGAACAACGTCTCGGCGCCACGGATACGCAGTTTCAGATCTTTCAAAGAGGCTTGTAGGTCGGGGGCGAGTGAGTTCTGGCGAAGCCGCCGCAGGATCTTAGCCAGCGTTCTTTTTCTCGCGGGTGAGAAATGCATGGCTATCTGGCTGTCAGCCAGGCGTTGGTAAAGCTGGAACAGCTCGGGGTTTTGCCTCAGGGAATGGCGAAAATCATTCAGTCGTTCTCGGCAATCGTTTGAAATCTGCTCCCAGACGTCTCCGCTCCAGGTGGAAGCCAGGCATTCCAGCACATAGCTGAAGCTTTTCAGCCGCCCATGGATTTCGTCCATGGCCAACACCAAGTCATCCCAGGTCGGATAGGGCGCTTGAGTCTTTATGATCTCGGCGACTTGAGCGCGGCTTTCGACGATGATCTGGTCGAGGGCGGGGGGAAAGTGTTCGGCTTGAATCTCTGAGAACGGCGGCAGGACATAGCGCTGCAGCAGGGGGTTATCAACGTGGCGCATGGAGACTTCCTATCAGGCTGGACGTGTCACGGCAGTCTGGAGAGGAAGAGGGTTGACGCTGTGGTACATATTTATCGCTTCCGGGCCGGGCGGCCCGGAAGGTGATGCCGAAAATGTCAGTCGGTTTTTTTCTTCAACTTGGGATTGGGGAAGAACTGCACCGCCTGGACCTTGGCGTCCGGTACCTTGAGCGCCGAGGTGTTGACCCGGGTGCCCAACTCCTTGGGCACCGACAGGCCTTGCTCGTTGAGCGTGTCGGAATAACCGCAGGCCACACATTCGCGGTGCGGCACGCCGTCTTCGTTCCACATCATCAACTTGTCCGGCTCGCTGCAGGCCGGGCAGACCGCCCCGGCGATAAAGCGTCGTTTGGTAATCACAGGCCCCTCACTCATGCTGCCGCGTCCTCGGTCAGGCCGCTATGGCGCAAGAGTGCGTCAATCGACGGCTCACGGCCACGGAAGTCGACGAACAGCACCATCGGTTCCTGGGAACCACCACGGGCCAGGATCGCCTCGCGGAAGGCGCGACCGGTGTCGGCGTTGAGCACGCCATCTTCTTCGAATTTGGAGAAGGCGTCGGCCGAGAGCACTTCGGCCCATTTGTAGCTGTAGTAACCCGCCGCATACCCACCGGCAAAGATGTGGGCGAAGCTGTTGGGGAAGCGGTTGTAGGCCGGCGGACGCATGACGGAGACCTCGTCACGCACGCCTTCGAGCACTTGTAGCACGCTGCGGCCATCGCCGTGGGTGGCGTGCAGCTCGAAGTCGAACAGCGAGAACTCCAACTGACGGACCATCATCAGGCCGGACTGGAAGTTTTTCGCCGCGAGCATTTTTTCCAGCAGGTCCTGGGGCAGCGGCTCACCGGTTTCGTAGTGGCCGGAAATCAGCGCCAGGCCTTCAGGTTCCCAGCACCAGTTCTCCATGAACTGGCTCGGCAGCTCGACGGCGTCCCAGGCCACGCCGTTGATGCCGGATACGCCGGCATGTTCGACGCGGGTCAGCAGGTGATGCAGGCCATGGCCGAATTCGTGGAACAGCGTGGTGACTTCGTCATGGGTCAGCAGCGCTGGCTTGCCGCTGTCGGCTGGAGTGAAGTTGCACACCAGGTTGGCGACCGGGCTTTGCAGTTCGCCGTCGAAGGTGCGACGACGATCACGGGCGCCGTCCATCCAGGCGCCGCCACGCTTGTTGGCGCGGGCATAGAGGTCGAAGAAGAAGCGGCCGACGTGCTGGCCGTTTTCCTTGATCTCGAACAGGCGAACGTCCGGGTGCCAGCTGTCGAAACCTTTCAGTTCAGCGATTTCGATGCCGTACAGACGTTGCACGATGGTGAACAGGCCGCCCAGCACCTTGTCGATCGGGAAGTAGGCGCGCAGGGCTTCCTGGGCCACGCTGTAACGCTGCTGGCGCAGTTTTTCACCGTAGAAACCGCTGTCCCAGCTTTGCAGGTCGGGGCAGCCTTGTTCGGCGGCGAAGGCCTTGAGCTGTTCCAGGTCCAGGGCGGCGAACGGTTTGCTGCGCTTGGCCAGGTCGCGCAGGAAGCTGAGGACCTGATCGCTGGATTCGGCCATCTTGGTCGCCAGGCTCAACTCGGCGAAGTTGGCAAAACCGAGCAGTTGAGCCAGTTCCTGGCGCAGGTCGAGGATCTGTTCCATCACCGGGCCGTTGTCATTCTGGCCGGCATTTGGGCCTTGGTCCGAGGCGCGGGTGCAATAGGCGGCGTAGACTTCTTCGCGCAGGGCGCGGTCTTCGGCGTAGGTCATCACCGCGTAGTAGCTAGGGAATTCCAGGTTGATCAGCCAGCCGTCCAGCTCCTTGGCCTGGGCTGCGGCGGCCATTTGCGCCTTGGCCGAGTCGGTCAGGCCGGCGAGGGCGGCTTCGTCTGTGACGTGCTTGGTCCAGGCCTGGGTCGCGTCCAGCAGTTGGTTGGAGAAGCGGCTGCCCAGCTCGGACAGTTTGCTTTGAACCTCGGCGTAGCGCTTCTGCTGCTCGGGCGGCAGGTCGATGCCCGACAGGCGGAAATCCCGAAGGGAATGTTCAAGGATGGTTTTCTGCGCCACGTCGAAGCCGGCTGCTTCCGGGCTGTTCGCCAGGGCTTCGAAGGCCTGGAACAGTTCACGGTTCTGGCCCAGCTCGGTGGAGTAGGCACTCAGCGCCGGCAGGCAGGCCTCGTAGGCCTCGCGCAGTTCCGGGCTGTTGCGCACGGCGTTCAAATGGCTGACCGGGCTCCAGGCCGCGCCGAGACGATCATTGAGCTCGTCCATCGCCAACACCAGGCCGGCCCAGGTAGGCTGTTGGGCTTGGGTCTTGAGGATTTCGGCGATGGCCGCACGGTTGTCAGCCAGGATCTGCTCGATGGCCGGTTGCACGTGCTCGGCACGGATCGCCGAGAATGGCGGCAGGTCATAGGGCTGCAAAAGAGGGTTGTTCACGCTCACGGTCGACACCTTGGCTGGAAGAAACATCGGCCCATCTTAATTACAATCGGCGCTCACCGCAGCTAGCAGCGCCTATCACCGGATAAGAGAGAGCCTATCGTGACCCTTCGCACGTACCAGAACCACAGCCCGCGGCTTGCCCGTGGGGCTTTTGTCGACAGCACCGCGGTGGTGATCGGCGACGTCGAAATCGGCGAAGACAGCTCCGTCTGGCCGCTGACGGTCATTCGCGGCGACATGCACCGCATCCGTATCGGCGCGCGTACCAGCGTCCAGGATGGTTGCGTGCTGCACATCACCCACGCCGGGCCCTTCAATCCGGATGGCTTCCCGTTGCTGATCGGCGACGACGTGACCATCGCCCACAAGGTCATGCTCCATGGCTGCTCGGTGGGCAGCCGGATCCTGATCGGCATGGGCAGCATCGTCATGGATGGCGCGGTGGTCGAAGACGATGTGATCATCGGCGCCGGCAGCCTCGTACCGCCGGGCAAACGCCTGGAAAGCGGCTTTTTGTATGTGGGTAGCCCGGTGAAGCAGGCGCGGCCGCTGACCGACAAGGAACGTGCGTTCTTCACCTACAGCGCGGCGAACTACGTGAAGCTCAAGGACCTGCATCTGGCCGAAGGCTACGACCAGGCCTGAATCCCCCACCTAAGATGTCGAATGAACCATTGTGGCGAGGGAGCTTGCTCCCGCTGGGCCGGTCCGACGCTTCGGGCGCAGCAGACCCATTTTTTGTGAGCCCTTCGCGCTCAAGCGGGAGCAAGCTCCCTCGCCACGTGATGCCACTGCCAGGACCTGCCATGCACTACCAGACCGTACTCTTCGACCTCGACGGCACCCTCACCGACCCCCGCGAGGGCATCACCCGTTCGATCCAGTTCGCCTTGGCCAAGCTGGGCATCGACGAACCCGACCTGACCCGCCTCGAACATTTCATCGGCCCGCCGTTGTTGCAGGCGTTCATGCAGTTCTATGACTTCGACGAAGCGAAGGCCTGGGAGGCGGTGAATTTCTATCGCGAGCGGTTCAAGGTCACCGGCCTTTATGAGAACCGGGTCTTCGACGGCGTAATGCCGCTGCTGGAAACCTTGGGCGGCCAAGGGCGCCAGTTGTACATCGCCACCTCCAAGCCCTGGGTCTTCGCCCGGGAAATTGCCCGCCATTTCGACTTCGCCCGGCACTTCAAGGTGATCTACGGCAGCGAACTGGACGGCACCCGCACTGATAAAGTCGAACTGATCGCCCACCTGCTGGCCGAAGAAAGCCTCGACCCGGCCAGCACCCTGATGATCGGCGACCGCAAACACGACCTGATCGGCGCCCACAGCAATGGCCTGGATGCCGCGGCGGTCGGGTATGGGTTCGGCAGCCACGAAGAACTCAGCATCGAGGGCCCGGCGTACCACTTTCAGACGGTGGATGAGTTGCACCAGGCGTTTTTGCGGCGCTAGTTATATTGCCATCGCGGGCAAGCCTTGCTCCCACAGGTATTCCAAACGCTGATTTTGAGGGAGCAAGCCATGCCCCCATAGCATTCAAGAACGTCGCCCTGTGGGAGCAAGGCCTTGAGCGCTAGGGGGCATACTTAGAAGCAGCATCTGGAGTGCCTGTGGGAGCAAGGCTTGCCCGCGATGAGGCCATCATGGGCACAGCTGAATCGAATCAGACCCATATCGCGTCCCACAATGGATAATCGCCTATTTTTGTAACTAAACCGGCTCGCAGCGGATTTGCCACGATATATCGAGCAACTGTTTGCAAATCTTCCTCTTTTCGAATGGCCCGGTCGTGGAATCCTTCCTGCCAAAGCGATCCTTCCCGCTGCATCAATCGATTGAAGACAACCGTGGTCCGAGACTTCGTACGCGCTATCAGCTTGGAGAGTTCAATACCCTGCAATTCGATCAGCCAGTGGAAATGGTCCGGCATCACCACCCAAGCCATCGAATGTGCAAATTGCTCTTCCTGAGCTTTTCGGAACGCGTCAACCACTAGGCGCCCTGTCTCGAAGCGGTCAAAAAACGGCTCGCGGCCGCGGGTATTTACTGTCAATAAATAGATTTGTCCACACTGCGAATAACGCCCGGAACGCAACTGTTGGGAATGAGGCCGTGTCGTCACAAGTGATCATCCTTAATCTGTCCTTTAGTTCAAGGCTAGGACAGCAGGAGTAGATCCGACTGGGAATGTTGGAGCAGGATGTGTCTGGCCTGGCGCCATCGCGGGCAAGCCTTGCTCCCACATCAGGCCCTGAACTGGCTCGGCGCCACGCCGCTCCAGCGCACGAAGGCATGGCGGAAGCTGGCGGTTTCGCTGAAGCCCAGTTGTTCGGCGATTCGATGGATCGGCAATTGCTCCTCGCAGAGCATCTGCTTGGCTCGTTCGAAGCGCAGTTCGTCCAGCA
Organism: Pseudomonas sp. OA65; assembly: GCF_017498305.1. NCBI lineage: Bacteria > Pseudomonadati > Pseudomonadota > Gammaproteobacteria > Pseudomonadales > Pseudomonadaceae > Pseudomonas > Pseudomonas sp. OA65. The sequence continues at coordinate 12,944 of NZ_JAGDEZ010000006.1, read as the reverse complement.
GTTCCTGATAGCTGCAGCCCAGGTCCTTGAGGTGCCGGCGCAAGGTGCGCGCCGAGCAGTTCATCTGTTCGGCCAAGCCTTCCAGGCCGGGGGCTGCGTTCAGTTGGGCGTCGAGCAACTGGCGGATCCTTCCTAGCCAGGCCTGGCGTCCGGTGAATTCGGTGTTCTGCCGGCGGCAGCGTTCGGCCATGGCGTGATGGGTGATGGGGTCGGCCAGGGGCAAGGGTTGTTCGAGCCAGTGGCGGTCGAAGGCAAACGCGTTATCGACGCTGTCGAAGCGCACCGGGCAATCGAAGATTGCGGTGTAGCGCGCCTGGTAATCGGGCGCCGGATGTTCGAAACGCGCAGCGTGCAACGGCAGCACGTGACCAAGGAGGTCGTTGCAGATCACCTTCAGCGAAACCATGCAGAACTCGGCATTGAACACCGCCAGGGCCGGGTTCTCCCGATAGTCGCTGGCGCTGAACCAGATGTGTTCGCCATCGTCGTCCAGGTTCAGCTCGAAGAGTGTTCCCAATAGCGCCGGATAGCGCAGTGCCAGGCGCAAGGCGTCACCTAAGGTGGCACTGGTGAGCAGGGCATAGCCGAGCATGCCGTAGGACGAAACGTGCATGCGCAAGCCCAGCTCCAGGCCGATGTCGCGCTTGAGGGCCACGGCGTTGGCGCAGACCTGCATCTCCTGGTTGGTGGTGATGCGCGTATCGGCCCGGCTCAGGTCCGCGGCGCTGATGCCACTGCCGGCCAACAAGGCATCGCTGGACAGCCCCTCGTTTTTAAAGGTGCTCAGTACCAGCGAGACGGCGTTGAGGGTGGTGAGGTGGGAATGCAGCATGTCCGTTTCCAGCCTGGGGAAGGCTGGAGATGGAGCAAGTTATATGCCGGGTGAAAATCCAAGGTTCAACACAACCTCTAATGTGGGAATAAACCTGTGGGAGCAAAGCTTGCTCGCGAAGAACGATGACGCGACTTTACAGTTGATCTGTGTCGCCTGCATCGCGAGCAAGCTTTGCTCCCACAAGTGTCCCCTCCCACAGGTTGTGCAGTGTGTCAGCTCAGCTCGCCGCACAGGTCCAGCTCTACCAGCCGCCGAACCTCTTCCACCGGCAGCCCGGCGCCAATCAAGGCCTGCAACTTGCCGAACGCGGCCTCGCGGGTCATGCCACCACCGGACAGCACGCCGACGCCGCGCAAGCGACTGCCAGCTTCATACACATCCAGCTCCACGCCGCCTTCATGGCACTGCGTCACGGCCACGACCACCACGCCGCTGTCCCGTGCCCGCTCGAGGCTGGCGAGGAAGGCCGGGTTATCGCTCGGCCCGGTGCCGCTGCCGTAGCACTCCAGCACCAGGCCCTGGATACCGCTGCCCAGCAGGCCATCGAGGACCTGGGCGCTGATGCCGGGAAACAGCGGCAGCGCCGCGATGTTCGCCTGTTGTTTCGGCTGGTTGTAATTCAGCTGGGTTGGCAGAGAAGCAGCCGTGATGCCGCCACCCTGGCGTTCCAGGCGCTTGAACGGGTGGCGACCAAAGCTGCGCACTTTCGCGCATCGAGTCGGCGCCAGCAGCTCACCGTGGAAGTACAGGTGCACGCCCGGAGCCAGGCCCTGGCCGAGGGCGACCAGGGCGCCGCTGAGGTTTTCCCAGGCGTCGCTGTCGGTCACGCCGGCGGGCAGCATCGAGCCGGTGAAGCAGACCCGCGCATGCAGGCCCAGCAGTTGGAAGCTCATCGCGGCGGCGCTATAGGCCAGGGTATCGGTGCCGTGCAGGATCAATACGCTGTCGCAGCCCTGCACATCCACGGCGTCGACCACCGCTTCGCGCAGTTGTTGCCAATAGGCCGGGGTCATGTTGGCGCTGTCGATCAGCGGCGACATTTCCCGGAAGCGCCATTGCGGTATGACGAGTTCGGGTTGGCTGTGCAGGTAGTCGCGCATCCGCGCTTCGAAACCGGATGCCGGTGCCAGGCCGTGGGCGCTGGCCTGCATGCCGATGGTACCGCCGGTGTAGAGCACCATGACGTGCTGGGCGGCAGGGTAGGTCAAGGAATTCATGGTTGTTCTCCGAGGACGAAAACGGCGGCTTGGGTCAGCCGCCACAACATAAGGTCGAGCATGACGCCGACCTTACGCTGTGTCACGCCGGGCGCAGGGGATGCGCCCGGTTTTTTACGATCAGCCTGCGGCTCAGCGTTGCGCTGCGGCCACGCCAGCAGTCGCGGCGTCAGGTTTGGCAACCGGTGCCGACGGGGTGGCTGGCCATGCGTTGCGGTCCAGGTCCAGGTCCGGGAACTTGCTGGAGTCGAACACAGGCACCTTGATGCCGGCCGCACGCTGGTCATCGTAGTCACGCAGGATGCGCATGCCGACCTTGAACAGCAGGAACAGCGCGATCAGGTTCACGAACGCCAGCAGGGTCATGGTGATGTCGGCGAACGCGAACACGGTGCCGAGGTTTTCGATGGCGCCCCAGAAAATCAGGATCAGGACCAGCGCGCGGTAGCCGATCAGGACCTTGCGGTTTTCACCGATCATGAAGCGCAGGTTGTTCTCGCCCAGGTAGTAGTTGTAGAGGATCGAGGTGAACACGAACAACGACAGGGCCACGGAGATGAATATCCGGCCCCAGTCACCCACGACCGCCGCCAGGGAGTTCTGGGTCAGGGCAATGCCGTCGCCTTCGAAGCCTGGGGTATAGAAGCCCGACAGCAGGATCAGCAGCGCGGTGCAGGTGCAGATCAGGAACGTGTCCAGAAACACACTGAACGCCTGGACCACGCCCTGGGCGACCGGGTGCTCGACCGATGCGACGGCGGCAACGTTAGGCGCACTGCCCAGGCCGGCTTCGTTGGCGAACACGCCACGCTTGACGCCCATGACGATGGCGCTGCCGATCAGGCCGCCGAAGGCCTGGTCCAGACCGAAGGCGCTTCTGACGATGGTCGCCAGCATGTCGGGTACATGTTCGAACTGCAGCACGATCACGTAGAGGGTCACGCCGATGTACGCCAGGGTCTTGACCGGTACCAGCAGGTCGGCCACCTTGGCGATGCGCTTGATCCCGCCGATGAACACCAGGCCCAGCAGCACCGCCAGGCCCAGGCCGGTGTAGGTGGTGTCAAAGCCGAAGGCGTTGTTCAGGGAGTGGGTGACCGCGTGGGCTTGCAGGCCGTTGAAGGCGAAGCCGAAGGTCACCAGCAGCAGGAATGCCATGATCATGCCCAGCCAGCGTTTCTGCAGGCCATGCTGGATGTAATAGGACGGTCCGCCACGGTACTGGCCTTCGGAGTCGCAGCGCTTGTAGAGCTGGCCGAGGGAACATTCGAAGAAGCTGCTGGACATGCCGACCAGCGCGGTCACCCACATCCAGAACACCGCACCAGGACCACCGAGGGTCACGGCGATGCCGACACCGGCGATGTTGCCCGCGCCGACACGGCCAGCCAGGCTGAGCATCAGGGCCTGGAAGGAGCTGAGCTGGTCAGTGCTGCTTTTCAGGCTGTCACGGAACACCGCGAACATGTGGAAGAAGTGACGGAACTGGACGAAACGCGAGCGGATCGTGAAGTAGCCACCGAGCCCGACAATGAGCACGATCAGCACTTTCCCTGATAGGAAGTCGTTGATGACTTCGAGCATGAGTATTCCTCGCTGTTTTTTGTTTAAGCAAATGCTGGCCATTTGGAAACATCGTGTTACATCGGTCGGCGCGCGGCCTGACAGGTGAGGCGAAGTTTCGTCCCGGTCCATTTTCGCGGGTTTGTTATTAGTTCGGTTTTCGCATGTTTAAAGGTCTCGTTGCGGACGACCGCTCATGCGAAGAGGGGCGGCACTATACCTATCAGTGCGGTGCCCGTCTGCACAGTTGTGGTGCGTCCGACGAAGCGGACCCATTGAAACACCTGGCCTTCCGGTCAGGTTCTTGTGGGGAAGAGCCCGCTCGCGTTGGCGGGCGACGCGGTTTACAACGGGCAGCGCGTCGTCGTTTATCGCGAGCAGGTTCCTTCCCACAGATTCAGTCATCCTTGGCGGCTATCAATTAAAAAAAGGGCTTGGGGAAGATCCCCAAGCCCTCAAAAGGTGAGAGGTGTCTAGTCCCTCGACCTGGTGAGCGGTGGCCGTGTCGATCACGCTTTGAGCGGGACCAGACGCGGAGCAATCATGTTTTCCGGGCGCAGGATGTCGTCGAGCATGGCGTCGTCGAGCAAGCCTTCTTCGCGCACCAGTTCCAGCACGCCGCGGCCACTTTCCAGGGCAACACGGGCGATGCGGGTGGCGTTTTCATAGCCGATGTACGGGTTCAGGGCGGTGACCAGGCCGATCGAGTGCTCGACCAGCTCACGGCAGCGCGCTTCGTTGGCGGTGATGCCGACGATGCAGTGCTCGCGCAGCATGTCCATGGCCCGTTGCAGCAGGCGGATCGAGTCGAAGATCTTGAAGGCGATCAGCGGTTCCATCACGTTCAGTTGCAGTTGGCCGCCTTCGGCCGCGATGGTCAGGGCCAAGTCGTTGCCGATGATCTGGAACGCTACCTGGTTGACCGCTTCCGGGATCACCGGGTTGACCTTGCCGGGCATGATCGAGCTGCCTGGCTGGCGAGCCGGCAGGTTGATTTCGTTGATGCCGGTACGTGGGCCGCTGGACAGCAGGCGCAGGTCGTTGCAAATCTTCGACAGCTTGACCGCGGTGCGCTTGAGCATGCCGGAGAACAGCACGAAGGCGCCCATGTCGGAGGTGGCTTCGATCAGGTCGGCGGCCGGGACCAACGGCTGGCCGCTGATGGTCGCCAGGCGCTGTACGGCCAAGGCCTGGTAGCGCGGGTCGGCGTTAATGCCGGTGCCGATGGCGGTGCCACCCAGGTTCACTTCGGTGAGCAGTTCAGGCGCCAGGGTTTTCAGGCGCGCCAGGTCTTCGCTCAGGGTGGTGGCGAAGGCGCGGAATTCCTGGCCGAGGGTCATCGGCACGGCGTCCTGCAACTGGGTGCGGCCCATTTTCAGGACGTGGCTGAACTCTTCACCCTTGGCCGCGAAGGCCTGGATCAGGTTGTCGAGGCTGGCCAGCAAGGCGTCGTGACCCAACAGCAGACCCAGGCGGATCGCAGTCGGGTAGGCGTCGTTGGTGGACTGCGCCATGTTCACGTCGTTGTTGGGGTGCAGGTACTGGTACTCGCCTTTCTGGTGGCCCATGGCCTCCAGCGCGATGTTGGCGATGACTTCGTTGGCATTCATGTTGGTCGACGTGCCGGCGCCGCCCTGGATCATGTCCACCACGAATTCTTCGTGGAAATCACCGCGGATCAAACGTGCACAGGCTTCACTGATGGCAGCGTGCTTGGCTTCGCTGAGCTGGCCAAGTTCGCGGTTGGCGTCAGCGGCGGCCTGTTTGACCATTGCCAGGCCGACTACCAGCTTCGGGTAATGCGAGATCGGGACGCCGGAGAGACGGAAGTTGTTTACCGCTCGTAGGGTCTGGATGCCGTAATACGCTTGCGCCGGTACTTCGAGTACGCCAAGCAGGTCTTTTTCTGTGCGGAATGATGCAGCGGAGGACATGACGGAAATCATCTCGATATGGACCCGGTCTGTGCCGGAACGCTGTGGATCCTAGGCTCTGGAGAAAAATAGGGCCAATGCTGTTAAACACTGGCCTATGCATATTCGGCATAATGCCGGTGTGACGCCGACGGTACGGCGAACGTGTGACCTGTTTTGGTGCGTGTAGGGAGGCGTGATGAATCTTGAAAGCAAATGGCTTGAGGACTTCAGTGCCCTGGCCGCTACTCGCAGTTTTTCCCAGGCGGCCGAGCGGCGTTTCGTGACGCAGCCGGCGTTCAGCCGACGCATCCGCAGCCTTGAGGCAGCGCTCGGGCTGACCCTGGTCAACCGTTCGCGTACGCCCGTCGAGCTGACGGCGGCGGGGCAGTTGTTCCTGGTGACGGCGCGTACGGTGGTCGAGCAACTGGGCGAAGTGCTGCGCCATTTGCATCACTTGGAAGGCGGGCAGGGCGAAGTCATCCAAGTGGCTGCTGCCCACTCCCTGGCGCTGGGCTTCTTCCCGCGCTGGATCGCGCAACTGCGCAACGACGGGATGAACATCGCCACGCGCCTGGTGGCGACCAACGTCGGCGACGCCGTCCACGCTCTGCGTGAAGGCGGCTGCGATTTGATGCTGGCCTTCTACGACCCGGATTCAGCCATGCAGATGGACCCGGAAATCTTCCCATCGCTGCACCTCGGCCAGACCGAAATGCTTCCGGTGTGCGCTGCCGATGCCAACGGCAACCCGCTGTTCGACCTTGAAGGCGAGGCCAGCGTGCCGTTGCTGGCCTACAGCGCCGGGGCGTTCCTGGGGCGTTCGGTCAACCAGTTGCTGCGCCAGCGGGCGTTGCGGTTCACCACGATCTACGAGACGGCGATGGCCGACAGCCTGAAAAGCATGGCCCTGGAAGGCCTGGGCATCGCCTGGGTACCGCACCTGAGCGTACGCGCTGAACTGGCCCGGGGCGAACTGGTGATTTGCGGCGGCACGCAATGGCACGTGCCCCTGGAGATCCGCCTGTACCGCTGCGCCCTGGTGCGCAAGGCCAATGTGCGGTTGTTGTGGCGCAAGCTCGAGGGTGGCGTGGCGCAGGGTGCCGCGGGATCTTGAAACCAGCGCATAACCCCTTGTGGGAGCGGGCTTGCTCGCGAATGCGGTGTGCCAGTCGCCATCATCTGAGCTGACCCACCGCATTCGCGAGCAAGCCCGCTCCCACAAAGGCATTTGCGGTGATGGTTCGCTGACCTGCGAGTCAATAAAACCGCCGCTTCACCGCAAATGACAGATGGTCGGCGAAAGTGCGTTTAACGCACCATTTTCGGTATACTGCCCGGCCTTCGGTCGGTTCGCCCGGCCATCATTCGTACAACAAGCCACGCCGGTTTCCTGCGTGGCTTGTTGTTTTTTGACGCGCCTGCGGGCGCCCAGAGAAAAGAGGCACGACGATGAGTGCACTGGTTGGCGTGATCATGGGCTCCAAGTCCGATTGGTCCACCCTTAGCCACACCGCCGATATGCTGGAAAAGCTCGGCATTCCTTACGAGGTGAAAGTGGTCTCCGCCCACCGTACCCCGGACCTGCTGTTCCAGTACGCCGAAGAAGCCGAGGCGCGTGGCATCGAGGTGATCATCGCCGGTGCCGGCGGCGCGGCGCACTTGCCGGGCATGTGCGCGGCCAAGACCCACCTGCCTGTGCTGGGCGTGCCGGTCCAGTCGTCGATGCTCTCGGGCGTCGATTCGCTGCTGTCGATCGTGCAGATGCCGGCCGGCATCCCGGTCGCGACCCTGGCCATCGGCAAGGCCGGCGCGATCAACGCGGCCCTGCTGTCGGCGAGCATCCTGGGCGCCAAGCATCCACAATTTCATACCGTGCTGAAAAAATTCCGCGCTGAGCAGACAGACAGCGTCCTGGACAATCCAGACCCACGCATTGCCTGAGGTTGTTGACGAATGAAGATCGGTGTAATCGGTGGCGGCCAGTTGGGTCGCATGTTGGCCCTGGCAGGTACGCCGCTGGGGATGAACTTCGCTTTCCTGGACCCGGCGCCGGACGCCTGTGCCGCCGCGCTGGGTGAACACCTGCGGGCCGACTACGGCGACCAGGATCATCTGCGCCAATTGGCCGATGAAGTCGACCTGGTGACCTTCGAGTTCGAAAGCGTCCCGGCCGAAACCGTGGCCTTCCTGTCCCAGTTCGTCCCGGTCTACCCGAGCGCCGAAGCCTTGCGGATCGCCCGTGACCGCTGGTTCGAAAAGAACATGTTCAAGGACCTGGGCATCCCGACGCCGGCCTTCGCCGACATCCAGTCCCAGGCCGACCTGGACGCCGCAGTCGCGGCCATCGGCCTGCCCGCCGTGCTCAAGACCCGTACCCTGGGCTACGACGGCAAGGGCCAGAAAGTCCTGCGCAAGCCAGAAGATGTGGCCGGAACGTTCGCCGAGCTCGGCAGCGTGGCCTGCCTGCTGGAAGGTTTTGTGCCGTTCACAGGAGAAGTCTCGCTGATCGCCGTGCGTGCCCGCGACGGTGAAATCCGCTTCTACCCGCTGGTGCACAACACCCACAAGGACGGCATCCTCAAGCTGTCCGTCGCCAGCACCGATCACCCGTTGCAGGCCTTGGCCGAAGACTATTCCAGCCGGGTGCTCAAGCAGCTCGACTATGTCGGCGTGATGGCGTTCGAGTTCTTTGAAGTGGACGGCGGCCTCAAGGCCAACGAAATCGCACCGCGGGTCCACAACTCCGGGCACTGGACCACCGAAGGCGCCGAGTGCAGCCAGTTCGAAAACCACCTGCGGGCGGTGGCCGGGCTGCCGCTGGGGTCGACCGCCAAGATCGGCGAAAGCGCGATGCTCAACTTCATCGGCAAGGTCCCGGACAGCGAGAAAGTCCTGTCCATCGCAGACTGCCACCTGCATCACTATGGCAAGGCGTTCAAGGCCGGGCGCAAGGTCGGCCACGCCAATCTGCGCTGCGCCGATCGGGCCACGCTGGCCCAGCAGATCATCAAGGTCGAGACACTGATCGCCGAGCAATAATCTGCAACATCGGTGGAACCATTCGTCGGCTAATCTCTCTCATGGCTAAGTGCCAAAGTCTGTTCAGGCTTTGGCTTAGCGTCTCAACGAGAGGGGAATGCCATGGGAATCATCGGAACCATTTTTATCGGCTTGATCGTTGGCCTGCTGGCACGCTTCCTGAAACCGGGCGATGACAGCATGGGCTGGATCATGACCATCCTGCTCGGTATCGGCGGTTCGTTGGCAGCCACTTACGGCGGCCAGGCCCTGGGCATTTACCAGGCAGGCCAAGGTGCAGGCTTCATCGGTGCCCTGGTGGGCGCAGTGGTATTGCTGGTGATCTACGGCCTGATCAAAAGAAACTGATCAAACCTGATAAAGCCCTCTCTGCGCGGCGCACAGAGAGGGCTAAACTGCCCGGCGTTTCATTACCCACTCATTGCCGAGCCCTTTCATGCGCCGTCTAGTGTTGACCCTTCTTCTGCTGGGCAGTGGCCTGGCCCATGCGGCCGAGCTGCCGGAAACCGACTGGCTCGAATTGATGCCCAAGTCGGACCAGAAAGCCCTCGAGGCCATGCCCGACATCGACCACAACTCCCCGGAAGCCAACGGCACCTTCACTGAAAAAGGCGGCTTGAAGCAAAGCAAGGGCTTGCCGGCGGTGATGTATTCGACCAAGACTGTGGCCTCGATGAACGACAAGCACATCCGCATTGGCGGTTACCCGGTGCCGCTGGAAACCGATGCCAAGGGCCATAGCACATTGTTCTTCCTGGTGCCCTACCCGGGCGCCTGCATCCACGTCCCGCCACCGCCGCCTAACCAATTGGTGCTGGTGCGCTACCCCAAGGGCCTGAAGCTGGACGACATCTACACGCCGCTTTGGGTGACGGGCACGCTGAAGATCGAAAAGGTCGACAACGACCTGGCGAGCGCGGCGTATGCGCTGGAGGCGGAGAAGGTGCGGGTGGTGCAGGAGGCGGATTTGTAATAGGCCGCAGATATGGCGTAGATCCAAATGTGGGAGCGGGCTTGCTCGCGAAGGCGGCGTGTCAGTCAAATGAGTATCAACTGATACACCGCCTTCGCGAGCAAGCCCGCTCCCACAGTCGATTTTATGGTGTGGTTTAGAGCGGTTTGCTGCGGATACTCACACCCAGGGTATGGCTGGCCTGCGGCAACAACGTCACCACATCGTCCATCACATTCGCCGTCTCGATGCATAGCATGCGCTGCCAGCCATCGTCGGCCATGTCGCTGAAGGCCTTGGCGCGTTCGGTCCAGGGGTTCCAGATCACCGCCGAGCGCGAACCGCTGCTGGTCAGCTCGATCCGTCGTTGCCACTGCGGATCAACGATGCTGAGCGTCGGCGGGGTGTCGAGGTAGATACGGTCGGTCTCGCCGATGAAATGCAGGTCACCGGCCTGGGTGTGGGTATTCCAGTCGTCGAGGGTCTCGATGTAGTTCAAGCCATCGACGCCTTCGACCTGCACGTTGCGCACGTCGCTCACGGCGAAGTAGCTGTGCAGCGCCTGGCTGAGGTTGACGGTTTCGCTGCCACGGTTATGGCTGGTGAGGCGGATGTGCAGTTGCTCGTCCATCACGATGGTCAGCGTCAGGTCGACCTGGTGAGGCCAGCCCGCAAGGCCATTCTCGGGGTAGGGCAGCACGAATTCGATTTTCAGGCTTTCGCCTTCGGCCTCGATGCCCTTCAACTCCCAGTCCATCGCCCGTACCAGGCCATGGGCGGTGGCCGGGCCGTTGCTCACGCGCATGGCCTGCACGCTGTCGGGGTTGCGCGTCAGGTTGCCAAACCACGGCCAACACACCGGCACGCCCGCGCGAATGCTCTTGCCGGCCTGGAACGTGGCCTGGTCGTTGAGCCAGATCAGTGGCGGCTGGCCATCTACCTGATAACTGAGGATGTGCGCGCCTTGCTGGGCCACCAGCAACTCGGCCTGACCGTGGCGAATGCGCCAGGCGTTCAGTTCATCCAGTTTGACCGCGTCGACGTTGGGCGTAGGCATGCTGCAAATCTCGTTCGGTAACAGGGACTGCAATGGACCGCAAAACGGTCGCCGTGTTTAACGGGCGCGCGGCGGAACCGAGCGGGTACGCCCGCTGCCGTCGATGGCAACGAAGACGAATACCGCCTCGGTCACCTTGCGCCATTCACTGGACAGCGGGTCGTCACTCCAGACCTCGACCATCATCTGGATCGAGCTGCGGCCGATTTCCAGCGCCTGGGTATAGAACGACAACTGCGCACCCACCGCCACCGGCACCAGGAAGGCCATGCGATCGATCGCCACGGTGGCCACGCGTCCGCCGGCCACCTTGCTGGCCATGGCCGTGCCGGCCAAGTCCATCTGGGACACCAGCCAGCCGCCGAAAATATCGCCGAAGCCGTTGGTCTCCCGTGGGAGCGCGGTGATTTGCAGGGCCAGGTCGCCTTGCGGGATGGGATCTTCTTGTTCGAGCTCTATCATGCCGGGGGTGCCTCTGACCCGTAACGCTGTCTTGTGCTTCAGGTGAATAGCCGTCTTTGTAAAAAACGATTCAGCCCGAACATACTGCGTTCGTCACGTTTTTCGTAAAGGCGTGCCAAAGGGAAACTCTGCGAAACCGGCTGATCTTGTACTACATCACCAACGGCGTTTTCGCACAGCAACCCCTTACAGAGTACTGCAAGGTTGCGAGTATATCGGGCGATAGACGTCGAGACGACCACTCGGTTCTGATTTCGACTGTCAAATACGCGCCTCTATGTGCTTTTTCGAACAATTTGCTATCGTGCCGAACCTGCCCAGGCCCCAACCCGAGTTGCCAGGGTTGCAGAACCGACTATAAGAGAAGCCCTTGCCATGACCACTGCGCCTTCGAGCACGGCGACGCCCGCACAACCGGCACGTCCACTGACCCGCAACGATTACAAGACCCTGTCGCTTTCAGCCCTGGGTGGTGCGCTGGAGTTCTACGATTTCATCATTTTCGTGTTCTTTGCCACCGTGGTCGGCAAATTGTTCTTCCCGGCCGAAATGCCCGAGTGGCTGCGCCTGATGCAGACGTTCGGCATTTTTGCCGCCGGTTACCTGGCCCGGCCGCTGGGCGGGATCATCATGGCCCACTTCGGCGACCTGCTGGGGCGCAAGAAAATGTTCACCCTGAGCATCTTCATGATGGCCGTTCCGACCCTGATCATGGGGCTGTTGCCGACATATGCACAGATCGGCATGTGGGCACCGATCCTGCTGTTGCTGATGCGGGTGATCCAAGGCGCGGCCATCGGCGGGGAAGTGCCGGGCGCCTGGGTCTTCGTTTCCGAACACGTTCCGGCGCGCCACATCGGCTATGCCTGCGGCACGCTGACCTGCGGCCTGACGGCGGGGATCCTGTTGGGGTCGCTGGTGGCAACCGCGATCAACAGCATTTATACACCGGTGGAAGTGGCCGATTACGCCTGGCGGATCCCGTTCCTGCTGGGTGGCGTGTTCGGCTTGTTTTCGGTGTACCTGCGCCGTTGGCTGCACGAAACCCCGGTATTTGCCGAACTGCAACTGCGCAAGGCCCTGGCCGAGGAAGTACCGCTGCGGGCCGTGCTGCGTGATCATCGCGGCGCCATCGCCATTTCCATGCTGCTGACCTGGTTGCTGTCGGCCGGCGTCATCGTGGTCATCCTGATGACACCGACCGTACTGCAGACGGTGTACCACTTCAGCCCGACCGTTGCGTTGCAGGCCAACAGCCTGGCGATCGTATTCCTGAGTTTCGGTTGCATCGGGGCAGGTGTGCTGGCCGACCGTTTTGGTGCCGGGCGGGTGTTTGTCGTCGGCAGCGGTTTGCTGTTGATCACCTTCTGGACGTTCTACCACTGCCTGTTCGACCACCCCGAGTGGCTGTTCCCGCTGTATGCCCTGAGTGGCTTGCTGGTAGGCACCATCGGCGCGGTGCCTTATGTCATGGTCAATGCCTTTCCGGCCGTGGTGCGCTTCAGCGGCCTGTCGTTTTCCTACAACCTGGCCTACGCGATTTTTGGCGGGTTGACGCCGATGATCGTGACCCTGTTGCTGAAAGAGAGCTCAATGGGGCCGGCATATTATGTGGCGGCCATCTGTGGGATCGGGATTGTGGTGGGCGGGTATCTCTGGAAGAGGGGACGCTAAGCGGCTGCCTGCTTTACTTGAGGCGGGTGTGATTCATTGTGGCGAGCGAGCACCAGCGCCTCCCCGCGTTTCGGCGCTTTCAAAAACAGGCGGGGGTAGCTCTCACCCCGGCGCTGAGACACCTCTCCCCGCCCACAAGACCGCTTCTTATCTCATCTGCCGGCCCCCGCTCGACCCAAAAAAAGTTATGCCGCCTCTTCTTTCTTAAAAAAAAAAAAAAAACACATGG
>NZ_JAGDEZ010000069.1:0-17586 GCF_017498305.1 Pseudomonas sp. OA65 | reverse complement strand
CTGCGGACGCCTCAACCACCTGCGCCTGCCGGACGACAGCCAGCTCAACTACCACCACGCCCCGGGCGGCGCACTGACCGCCATCGACCTCAACGGCACGCGCCTGACCGAACACCGCTTTGACGGCGCTCGCGAACGGCAACGCCAGCAAGGCCAGTTGCTCAGTGACTACACCTACGACAAACAGGGCCGCCTCAAGGCCCAGACCGCGTGGCAGAACCCACAGCAGCAACTGCTCTGGCGCGATTATGCCTACAGCCCCAAGGGCAACCTGCAAACCCTTTCCGACCACCGAAGCCGCCGCAGCTACCAGTACGATTCTCTAGATCGCCTGACCCGCATCGACTTTTCCCACAGCGAACCGCCGGAACACTTCAGCCACGACCCGGCCGGCAACCTACTGATGCAGGACCGTCCCGGCCCGACCACCCTCAAGGGCAACCGCCTGCTGACGGAGGGCGACCGCCACTATGACTACGACGCCTTCGGCAACCTGATCCGCGAACGCCGCGGCCCGGCACTGGTCAGCGCCTACCGCTACGACAGCCAACACCGCCTGATCGGCCTCACCACGGCGGACGGCCGCGAAACGTCCTATCGCTACGACGCCTTCGGCCGACGCATCAGCAAGACCGTGGATGGCCTGACCACGGAATTTTTCTGGCAGGGCGACCAGGTCGTCGCCGAAAACAGCCCTCGCCATCACCGCAGTTACATTTACGAACCGGACACCTTCCGTCCACTGGCGATGCTCAACGGTGAAGGCCACGACGCGCGCCCGTTCTACTACCACCTCGACCACCTGGGTACGCCTCAGGAACTGACCAACCCCGCCGGCCAGATCGTCTGGTCGGCGCGCTACAACGGCTACGGCAAACTCACCGAACTCCAGCACGGCGACGGCGAACAGCTTGAGCAACCGCTGCGTTTCCAAGGCCAATACTTCGACCCGGAAAGCGGCCTGCACTACAACCGCCACCGCTACTACAATCCCGAGACTGGCCGCTATTTGACGCCTGACCCGAGCAAGTTGGTGGGTGGGCTCAATGGGTACCGGTACACCCTGAACCCGACGGGGTGGGTGGATCCGTTGGGGTTGGTGGATTGTCCGGGGAAGGGTGGGTGTAGGCCGGCGGTTGGGGAGCAGGATCCGGCGGCTAAGGTTGGGGTGGATGAGGGGGAGCCTGCGCTGCCCAAACCGACCGCCGCTGAGTTGGCCGAAAAAGAAGTCAGGCGTCTAGATCGGGAGCAAGGCATGCATATGGTCAGTAAACATAGCCCTGCGGTTTCAGATCAGGTGTGGAAGAGGCGGGCAATTGACGGTACAGATCCCTTAACTGGTAGGACCCCTCCGCATAGGAAGGGGAATCCAAGTTCAAGGTTTAATAGCTGGGAGTTACAGCTAAAGGCCTATGAGTTAGCTATTGCAAAGAAAAATAGCGGGCATGAACTGCTGGTGGATAAAAATGGAAGCAAATATCTACGGGCAGATCTACCGGGCGCGGGAAAAGGATACATTCCAAATCCCAAAGATCCAAACGATCCGAAATTGGTTAACATGAATCGCATAGAAATGAAATTTGATCGGGATACCGAAGTTCCATTTACACCGTATCCAATAAAATAGGAAGTAATAAAGTGTTCGATCCAAGCACCGGCCAGCCATATATACCCACGCCTGCATATTTTTTGAGTTGTTTTGATATATATGATCGAGAAGAAACGCTAGGGGAAGAGCTTGAAAAATATGACCCCAACAGCCCAGCGGATCGAGAGATATTAATCTTAAACTACTCACTGTCTAAAAAATGGAAAATAACGTACAGGCAAAAATTTGCATTGTATAAAAGTTTAGAAGAAGCGTTGCAAGACAGCGATTATGATTTTCAGGCTTTACTAGAACACGATTGTCAGGAGTGCTCATCGCTACCCAACGGGTGGGACACAATGGACAATCCAAGAGTTTTTTTTGAAGATATATATAGACTGGCGAGTGAGCTGTGGGCGGATGATCTCCGTAAGGCAGAATCCGAGGATAGATCTACTTGGTATTATGTATAGCTGAATTGACGAAAAGAGCTTTGGAGATTGGCGACACTTTCAATGATTTGTTTGAAGATATGGATACATATTTTGAACAAGAAATTCATGATCGGTGACACTTTATGGAGGTATTGCTGGATTGCCTCAAGCGCTATCAATCAGAAAATGCTCCAGAATCCTAAACTCATAGAGAAATTGCATTTGAAAAAATTTAGAAGATACGGCTCGTATACACCTAGTGGAAGTTCAACAGAAAGCCACGCCGGAATTTTAAAGTCCCCCAAACCGAGGCAGTGGTACGCTAACTGCAGCACCAAATTCAATAGTTTTCGAATACAGCATCAAGCCATAAATGAAGCACTGACCCGCGAAGCAAGAGGTCTTCCACGTTTTACCGGCGAAGACAAAAGAGGGAATCCAGTCGTGCGTATGTACATGCCAAAGGTTGGGCAAGGATACATACCAAACGTACATGACAGGGAAAACCCAATATTTCAAAGCGAAATTAATGTATTCGAAGTCAGGTTCGATTACGAAACGCTACGTCCGGTCACCGCTTATCCCGTAGGAGGTTTTGATGTTGATGCATCCGTTTCTTGATCGTCCCTATGATCCTCAGATCAGTCATTTTCTCGGCGGCTTCGAAATATATGATTGCGAAGAGACTCTGGGAGAGGAATTATCGCAGTATGATCTCGAATGTGCCGAAGATCGGAAAAAGCTGATTTATAAGTACGTGGTTCATCGTTTTAGAAACCTAAGCTATCGTCACAAATTTTTATTTTTTTGTGTGCTCGCAATTGCACTCGACGATCCGGAGTATGATTTTGGTGAGGTGTTCGAACACGAAGTGGTTTCACATTCAGCCCTTCCGCCGGGATGGGATGAAATGGAGGATTTCAGAGTTTTCTTTGAGGATATCTATAAGTATCTAGCAGAAGAGTGGGACGAGGATCTTCATAAGGCCAGCCAGGAAGATCCAGCAACCTGGTAGTTTCCGGAAGCGGAACGTCCGTTGCGACATTCCCACGCAGGAGCGTGGGAACGATCAACAAAATCCAATGGGGATTTTTTTGCTAACACGTTTTCCGGAAACATGAATAAAGAACTTCCTGAACTACATGATTTTTTTGGGGCCTATTTTCATCAGGATTGGTCAGCCGAGCATGAATCCGCTGAGCAAGTCCTTGAAGCCTTTCTAGCAGAGTCGGGCGTCGAGATACTGAAAACCGTTCAGCAAGAACTCGATGTCCTACTTGGCAAAAAGGAAAATGAATTGGAGTTGAGAGAGTATTTATTAAAAGAGTTAAGTTGCTATTACAGTTATTGGAACACATGGGGTGTCGGCGAGGTGTGGTTACGGCATATTGCGAGCAGTCTGAAAATTAGAATCGATAGTCTTTGCTGAGCTATGGCTAATCAATACACCACCAGACAGCTTTTGTGGCGGGGGAGCTTGCTCCCGCTGGGTTGCGAAGCAGCCCCAAAAACAACTAACTCGGTCAGTCAGACACACCGAGGCGTTGGCAGAAGAGGGGGGCTGCTGCGCAGCCCAGCGGGAGCAAGCTCCCTCGCCACAGGGGTAGCGCCAGGCGTTCGGGCCAATGCGGGATTCACTTACACCGACAACCCCAACGCCACCACAGGCGTCCGCCCAGCCAACCCCTCCACCAAATACACACTCCCTCCCAATATCTCCTTGGCATGGTGCTTGGCCTGCGAAGCCAGTTCCGCCAACTGGCTGGCATCCAGTCCCTCGCAGGCCTCAGTACGCAGGTGCACCACGCCAATCGACAATGACAACAACGCAAACTCCTGCCGAGTGCCCTGTCGATTCAACGCCGTAAAACACCCCGCCTCCAAATGCTCGGGGCGGTAGAAGCGGCGGCAGTGGGTCTGGAAGTCGCTGAGTAGTTGGTCCAGGCGCTTGCGCCAGTCATCGGGGCCGAGGACCAAGAGGAAGTCGTCGCCGCCGATGTGGCCGACGAAGTCGCGGCTGGGGTCGATGCGTTCGTTCAGGCATTGGGCCAGGCACAGCAGGACTTCGTCGCCGCGGCCGTAGCCGTAGATGTCGTTGAAGGGTTTGAAGCTGTCGATGTCCACGTAGCAGATCACTGATTCCTGCCGTTGCTGCAGCAGGCGCGTGAGGCATTGCTGGATCGGGACGTTGCCCGGCAGCAGGGTCAGTGGGTTGGCGTAGCGAGCCTGTTGGATTTTCAGTTCGGTGATGAGCTTGAGCACGTCGATCACCCGGCCCAGGCCCAGGTAGCCGCCGTTGAGGGTGATGATGAAATCTTCTTCGATGCGCTGTCGGGCGCGGCTGGTGATCAGGCGGCTGACTTGTTGCAGCGACTGGTTCAACTCCACCGCCAGGAAGTCATCGCTCATCAGCCGACTGATGGGCTTGCGGGCGAACAGGTCGGTGGCGAAGGGCTTGAGCAAGGCGTCCGAGAGTGAATGGCGATGGACGATGCCACAGGGCTGGTTCTGGTTGTCCAGCACTGCCAGGGAGTTGAGGTTGGCCTGGCGCCGGAACGCTTCCAGCACGCTGGCCGTCGGTGTGTTGTGGGCCACCGCCGGCTGTTCGTTGAGCAGGGCGCTGAGGTCATTGACCTCATCATTTAGCGCTGCCACACCGCTATCCTGCTTGGGCATCAGCGCCCTGGCATCGCGGGACGGTTGTTCCTGGGGCCGGGCCAGCAGGTAGCCCTGGACCAGATCGACGCCCATTTCGATCAGCACCGCCAGTTCTTCCGGCAGTTCGATGCCCTCGGCAATCACCTGGGCGCGGGAAGCCCGGGCAATTTTCAGGATCGAGCCGACGAACTCGCGCTTGAGGGCGTCCTGATGGATGCCGTCGATGAAATGCCGATCGATCTTCACATAATCGGGGCGCAATTCGGACCACAGCCGCAGGCTCGAATAACCCGCGCCCAGATCGTCCAAGGCAATCGAGAAACCCATGGCCCGGTAGTGATGCAGGGCGGTTTGCAGGAGCTGGAAGTCATCGATAGGGGTTTGTTCGGTCAGTTCGATCACCACCTGGCTGGGCGCAATGCCTAAGTCCTGCAGCAGTTGCAGCGTACGCCCCGTTTGGTGCGCGGACTCCAGCAAGGACTCGGGCGAAACGTTGAGAAACAGCTTGCCCGGTAGCTTTTGCTCATTGAAGCGTTGGCAGGCGCTGCGGCGACAGGCCAGTTCCAGTTCGCTGAGGCGTCCGGCCTGGCGCGCCACCGAGAGCAGCGCGATGGGCGAGTGCAGCGGGCTGTTGGAAGGGCCGCGGGTCAAGGCTTCATAGCCCACGATGCGCCGTTCGGAAAGGCAGAGGATCGGTTGGAACAGGCTGTGCAAGCCGCGTTGAGCCAGGATCGAACTCAAGGCACTCAGCTGTTCTGTCGTGGTCATGGCAATCTCTGGCGATAAAAAAAGGACCGGGCGCGGGGCACCCAGTCCTGTATTTCACGACAGACTGATGTCAGTTTGATGACACTCCGACGAGCATCACCATTAAATGGCCATCATCTTAGTGCTTGGCGATCGCCGTGTTGAGTTTCAGGTAATCCAGCAGGATCCGCCCGGTCTCGCTCAGGTAGGCATCGTCTTCCGGCTTGGTTTTCTCCGGTTCGGTGATCAAGTCTTCGTCCTCTTTCTTCAGCTCTTTGAGCGGTTCTTCGCCCTTGGCCTTGCGACGCAGGTTTTCCATGGCCAGTTGTTTGGCCTCGATGTCGGCATGTTGCGCACGACGCTCGGCTTCGTTGAGGGTGACGGTTTTTTCCATCATTAACTTCTGCGCCAGGGCCAGCTTGTCGCGGATGAACACGAATTCCGCGTCCTGGGACGAGCGCGCGTCGTGGTCGGACTTGAGCTGGGCCAGGAACGGCTTGAACGGGTCCGAGGCCGGTTTGATCGCGGGCCGGATGGTGTCCCACGGCATGGCTTCGGGCAGGGCGCTTTCACCAATTTCCTTGGTGTCGATGATCGACGGGTAATCGATGTCAGGCAGCACGCCCTGATGCTGGGTGCTCTGGCCGGACACTCGGTAGAACTTCGCCAGGGTCAGCTTCAGTTCGCCGTGGTTGAGCGGCTGGATGGTCTGCACGGTGCCTTTGCCGAAGGTCTGGCCGCCGATGATCAGCGCACGGTGATAGTCCTGCATGGCACCGGCGAAAATCTCCGAGGCCGACGCCGACAGGCGGTTGACCAGCAAGGCCATCGGCCCCTTGTAGAACGCGCCCGGGTTTTCGTCTTCCAACACATCCACCCGGCCATCGGCGTTACGCACGAGCACGGTAGGGCCCTTGTCGATGAACAGGCTGGTCAGCTCGGTGGCTTCTTGCAGCGAGCCGCCGCCGTTGTTGCGCAAGTCGATGACCACGCCGTCGACTTTTTCCTTTTGCAGTTCGGTCAGCAGTTTCTTGACGTCGCGGGTGGTGCTCTTGTAGTTCGGATCCCCGGCGCGGAAGGCCTTGAAGTCCAGGTAGAAAGCCGGGATCTCGATGATGCCGAGCTTGTAGTCCTTGCCGTCCTGTTTGAGGTTGAGGACCGATTTCTTCGCTGCCTGTTCTTCCAGTTTCACCGCTTCACGGGTGATGGCCACGATCTTGCTGGTCTGGTCGTTCGGCGCATTGCTGGCCGGGATGACTTCCAGGCGCACCACCGAGCCTTTCGGGCCACGGATCAGCTTGACCACTTCGTCCAGGCGCCAGCCGACCACGTCGACCATTTCCTTGTTGCCTTGGGCGACACCGATGATCTTGTCCGCCGGGCTGACCTGCTTGGTCTTGTCTGCCGGGCCTGCCGGGACAAGGCGTACGATCTTCACCTGGTCGTTGTCACTCTGCAGCACCGCACCGATGCCTTCCAGGGACAGGCTCATGTTGATGTCGAAGTTTTCCGCGTTATCCGGTGACAGATAGTTGGTGTGCGGGTCGTAGGACATGGCGAAAGTGTTGATGTACGCCTGGAAAATGTCCTCGGCACGGGTCTGGTCCAAGCGTGCCAATTGGTTCTTGTAGCGCTTGGTCAGGGTTTCCTGGATCTGCTTGGGATCCTTGCCGGCGATCTTCATGCGCAGCACTTCGTCCTTGACGCGCTTGCGCCACAGGTCATCGAGTTCGGCTGTGCTTTTGAGCCAAGGGGCGTCCTTGCGGTCGACCTGCAGGGTTTCCTTGGTGTTGAAATCGATTTTGTCGACGCCTTTGTTCAGCTCGGCAAGGGCGTAGTCCAGACGCGCCTTCACGCGGTCCAGGTAGCGCTTGTAGATGGTGAACCCGGCGTTCAGGTCGCCGCTCTTGAGGAAATCGTCGAACTGGGTTTTCCACTTGTCGAATTCGGCGATGTCGCTGGCCAGGAAATAACTGCGCGATGGATCGAGCAGCTTCAAGTAGCTGTCATAGATGATGACCGAGCGCGCATCATCGAGCGGCGGCTTGCTGTAGTGATGGCGCTTGAGCAATTCGACGACGTTAAGGCTGGCGATCACTTCGTCACGATCGGGCTGAAGCTTGTCCCAGCTGTTCGCCGCGAACGTATCGTTCGACAACGGTAACAGGCCGAGGCCAATGACGAGCGCGAGGGCGGTGCTGGGGAATAAGTGCTTCATGCTGATTCGACGCAGGGACAATTGATAACGCATATTAGGCCGTCTTTGAAGTCGCCGGTTCCATGTGGCCCAGGCGCATAATGCAAGAAAGCCCGGCGTTGAAGCAGCGGGCCCAGTCGAGACTCACTATGGAGGCACCGTGAAAGCATTGCAAGGCGTTGAAGGCCAAGTGGTATGGGCTGATGAGCCAAGTCCGGGGTGTGATGTCGGGCAAGTTCGCATCCGTGTGGCGGCCGCCGGCCTGAATCGGGCCGATTTGTTGCAAAAAGCCGGACTTTACCCACCGCCACCCGGCGCCAGCCAAGTGTTGGGGTTGGAGTGTTCGGGGGTGATCAGCGAGGTTGGGCCGGGCTCGTCCTGGCAGGTGGGCGACCGCGTTTGTGCGTTGCTGGCCGGCGGCGGGATGGCCGAGGAAGTGGTGGTCGATGGCCGGCATGTATTGCCGGTACCCGAGGGCTTGTCATTGGCTGAAGCGGCCGGGCTGCCTGAGGTCTACAGCACCGCGTGGCTGAATCTGTTCCAGTTGGCGGCGCTCAAACCGGGCGAGAAAGTGCTGTTGCACGCCGGCGCCAGCGGCGTCGGTTCGGCCGCGATCCAGCTGTGCAAGGCGTTCGGCAATCCGTGCTGGGTCAGTGTCGGTTCGGCTGAGCGGCTAGCCTATTGCGAGGCCTTGGGTGCCCAGGGCGGCGTGGTGCGCACCGATGGCCTGGAAAGTTTGAACGACCTGGGTCCCTTTGACGTGATCCTCGATCCAGTGGGCGGCAGCTACGCCAAACTCAACGTGAAACTTTTGTCAGTTGACGGCCGCTGGGTCTTGATCGGCCTGATGGGCGGGCGCACGACTGAACTCGATCTGGCCCAGGTGCTGGGCAAGCGAATCCAGCTGCTTGGCTCGACCCTGCGCAGCCGTGACGAGCAGTTCAAGGCCGACCTGATCAGCGAGCTGGGCCAACAGGTGTGGCCGCTGTTTGCCGACAAACGCCTGAGCCCGCAACTGGCCCGGACCTTCGCCATCAAGGACGCTGAAGCGGCGTTTGCGGAGCTGGCGACCAACCAGGTGTCCGGGAAGCTGGTGTTGGTGATCGATGAAAGCCTGAGCTGATTCCCGAAGCTGGATGCGGACTTGTGGGAGCAAAGCTTGCTCGCGAAAACGATGGATCAGTTTGCATTGATGCAGAATGTCCGGCCGCCATCGCGGGCAAGCCTTGCTCCCACATGAGGCTTCGGGTGCTCATAGAGCCGGTGTTCACTCCAAATTCCTTGTGGGGGCTGAGCCAAGGCCTTCTATCGACGGTGGCTTGCAACGCTCACCCGCGATCACGGGCAAGCCGACCTTCGGTCGGCAGCCCGTGTCCGATGCGCGCGCCCTGCTAGCGTTAACTAATGGGGGATGGGGTAACCGCAGCTTTCATTTCACCCGCAAGGTGAAGAGGTTGATCATGGCCATCGCCGAATGGCGCATGCAGGGCGTCGAATTCATTGCCTGCAACTGCAATTGGGGCTGCCCCTGCCAATTCAATGCGCCACCGACCCATGGTCATTGCCAGGCGGTGGCGTCGATGCGTGTGGAGCACGGGTATTTCAATCAGGTGGCGTTGGACGGCTTGTGCTGGGCCGCCACCTTCGCTTGGCCGGGCGCCATCCATGAGGGCAACGGCAGTTGCCAGGTGTTCATCGATGAACGCGCCGACGAGGCGCAACGCCAGGCCCTGCTGACCATCCTTTCTGGCTTGGAGAGCGACCCCGGGGCCAATGTGTTCCAGGTGTTCAGCAGCACCATGACTGAAGCGTTCGAACCGCTGTTCGTGCCCATCACCCTATCCATCGATGTCGACCAGCGCTTGGCGCACCTGGACATTCCAGGCGTGTTGCAGGCCAGCGGCGAGCCGATCCGCAGCCCGATCGACGGCTCCCCGCATCGCGTCCGCCTGTCCCTGCCCGAGGGCTTCGAGTTCCATGAGGCCGAAGTCGCCAGCGGCAGCTACCAGACGCATTCAGCCCTCAAGCTGCAATCCCAGGGCAGTCATAGTCACCTCGCCCACGTGCACTTCACCGGCCATGGCCTAGAGCCGTAAAGATGGCAGAACCTCAGGCGGCGGCCCCGGGCAAGCGGCTGACAGGCGAGCAGTGGCTCCTCCTGCTCTGCCTGCTCGCGCTGACCGCCCTGGCCTGGCTGACACTGCTGCGCATGGCCCGCGACATGAGTGCGCCGGGTGGCATGGCTGATGCAGCCATGGCCGGCATGATCATGCCTTGGAGCCTGGGCGATGCGCTGCTGATGTTCGCCATGTGGGCAGTGATGATGGCCGGCATGATGCTGCCCAGTGCCCTGCCCATGTTGCTGATCTACCAGCAGATGCTGCGCAAGCGCATGCCCGCACCGCAGCGACACCTGGCCCTGCTGCTATTCGGCAGTGCCTATGGCCTGGTCTGGGCCGGTTTCGCCCTGGGCGCCACGGCGCTGCAATGGGCGCTCGAGCAACTCGCCTTGCTCAGTCCGGGGATGCGCACCACCAGTACCGCGCTGGGCGCCGGCCTGTTGATGGTGGCAGGTGTTTATCAGTGGCTGCCAAGCAAGGCGGTCTGCCTTGAGCATTGCCGAGGGCCGCTGTATTTTCTGCTCGGCTACTGGCGCCCCGACGTGCTCGGCGGCTGGCGCATGGGCCTGGCCCATGGCGCTTACTGCCTGGGCTGCTGCTGGGCCCTGATGGGGCTGTTGTTTGTGGTCGGCGTGATGAACCTGCTTTGGGTGGCAGTGATCGGTGCCTTCATCCTGCTGGAGAAAAACTTACCCCAGGGACTCTGGCTCAGCCGCCTCTGCGGTGTGTTGTTGCTCGGCTGGAGTTTGTGGCTGCTGCTGGGCTGAACTTGTACCTGAACCTGAGCCTGAGCTTGAACTTGAACCTGTGGGAGCTGAGCTTGCTCGCGATTGCGGTGTATCAGATAAATCAATGCCGGCTGATCCACCGCTATCGCGAGCAAGCTCGCTCCCACAGAGGTTCCGCTATTGCCAGGG
Source organism: Pseudomonas sp. OA65 (assembly GCF_017498305.1). Lineage (NCBI taxonomy): Bacteria > Pseudomonadati > Pseudomonadota > Gammaproteobacteria > Pseudomonadales > Pseudomonadaceae > Pseudomonas > Pseudomonas sp. OA65. The sequence goes on along the minus strand of NZ_JAGDEZ010000069.1, from coordinate 6,925 downwards.
ATGGATGAGTCCTTGCCGACAAAGCTTGGGTGTTCTTCCTGGGGTTGCTCGGTATTTATTTCCAGGTATGAATCGGCCAGCCGGCCGATTCGGCATGGGCCTTCAATACTGGGTCGGGGTTCACCACGTGCGGGTGATCGACCTTGAGCAACAGCGGCAAGTCATTGCGCGAGTCGGAATAAAAACTCGCGCCTTCCAGGTTCTCTTCCTCGGCGTCCAGCCAGTCCAGCAGTCGGGTGATCTTGCCTTCGCGGTAGGTCAGGGTGCCGACGGTCTGGCCGCTGTATACCCCGTGAGTCACTTCCAGTTCGATGGCCAGGATCTCGTCGATGCCCAGGCGTTCGGCAATCGGCTTGACCAGGTGTGTGCCCGAGGCCGAGATCACCAGGATCCGGTCACCGGCCTTGCGGTGTTCGGCGATGGCCTTGGTGGCGTCGCTAAAGATGATCGGCTCGATGAAATCCTCCACCCACGGCGCCACCAGATGTTCGATCTCCTCTGGCGTACGGCCGATCATCGGCTCCAGGCTGAAGTCCATGTACGTTTCCATGCTCAACTTGCCGTGGCTGTAGGCGTCCATCAGCTCGTTGTTGCGCCGCATGAACGACTCGGGATCGACCCAGCCCAGGCGGCCCATTTGCTCACTCCAGAGGGTGGCGCAGTCGCCGTGGATCAGGGTTTCGTCCAGATCAAAAATTGCCAGGGCCATCAGCGCGTTTCCTTTTCAAAATCAGTTTCAAAATCAACAAAGCCGTCAGGCTACCTCACACAGGGCCGACGGATCGATGGAGATTGCCAATCGTGCGCCATCGGGGTGCAAGTCGGCGGCCGAGCGATTGAGCACATCCACCACCAGCTCCACGCCGCGGGCCTCGACCCGGTAGCGGATGACGTTGCCCAACAGGCTGTGGCTGCGAATCAGCGCGTCGGCCTCGCCGCTACGGCTCAGCTCGATGGCTTCCGGGCGAATGGCGATGCGACCGTTCACCGGCCGCTGCAGCAGTTTGCTCGCGCTGTCGGCGTCCAGCAGGTTGTAGTTGCCGATGAAGCCGGCGGCAAAGACATCGACTGGCGCAGTGTAAAGGGTCTCGGCATCGCCGCTTTGTACGATCTTTCCCTGGTTCATCAGGAAAATCCGGTCAGACATGGTCAGGGCTTCTTCCTGATCGTGTGTGACGAAGATCGTGGTCAGGCCCAACTCACGCTGAATCTGTCGGATCTGTTCGCGCAAGTGCTTGCGAATCCGCGCATCCAGGGCCGACAGCGGCTCGTCCAGCAGCAACAGGCGCGGGCGCGTCACCAGGGAGCGGGCGAGGGCGACGCGCTGGCATTGGCCGCCGGAGAGTTGATGGGGATAGCGGCCGGCAAACTCATGCAGCTCCACCAGGCGCAGGATCTCCAGTACGCGCTGGCGGCTGTCCGCCGCATCCACCTTCTGCATGCGCAGGCCGAAGGCGACGTTCTGCTCCACGGTCATGTTGGGAAACAAGGCGTAGCTCTGGAAAACCATGCCGATGCCGCGTTTCTGCGGGCTCAGCGGGACGATGTCTTGTCCGTCGAGGATGATCTGGCCGGCATCCACCGCGGTCAGGCCGGCAATGCAGCGCAACAGCGTGGATTTGCCGCAACCGGAAGGGCCGAGCAGGGTGACGAATTCGCCCTTGGCGATCTCGCAGTTGATGTCGCTGAACACCGGTGTGCCGGCATAGCTTTTTTGCAGGTGTTGGACGCTGACGTAGCTCATTGGCTTTTGTCCTTGCTCAAGATGTTGGCCGCCCAGGTCAGGACCAGTACGAAGAAGAAGTAGGAGATCACCAGCGCGCTGGTGAAGTGGCCGCTGCTGTTGCGCATGTTGTTCAGGTAGACCTGCAGGGTTTCATAGCGGGTGCCGACGAGGATGTTGGCAAATACGAACTCGCCGAACAGGAACGAGAAGGACAGCAGCAGCGCCACCATCAGGCCCTTGCGCAGGTTCGGCAGCACCACCAGGAACGCCGCCTGGAAGGTGCTGGCGCCGAGCAACTGGGCGGCGTCCATCAGGTCGCGCAGGTTGATGGCTTGCAGGTTGTTGGTGATCGCCCGGTACATGAAGGGCAGGGCGACGGTGAAGTAGCAGCCGATCAGGATCCACGGCGTACCGACCATCGCCAGCGGCCCGGAACCATAGAGTTGCAACAGCCCCACCGACGACACCACCGGCGGCACCGCGAAGGGCAGCAGGATGAGGATGTTCATCAGTGCGTCGAGTTTGGGGAAGTGGTAATGCACCACGAACAGCAACGGCAGGATCAACACCACCGAAAGCACCAGCGCGCCGACACAGACCAGCAGCGATTGACCGAAGGCGTGGAGAAAACGTGGATCGCTCCACAACTGCACATACCATTTGAAGGTGAAGCCGCTGGGCAGCACGGTGGCCGACCAACTGCTGGCGATGGAGTAGACGAGCGTGCCGGCCAGGGGCAGCAGCAGGATGGCGAACAGCAGGTACACCACCACCCGATGATAGAGCCCGACGGAGCCCGGTTCAGCGCGAGACATGGTAGCTCCTCTTGAGCAGCAGTTGATGGACGACGGTTACCACGGTCATCAACGCCACCAGTATCACGGCCAGGGCGCTGGCCATGTTCGGGTCGAGGGAAATGTCGCCGGAGACCATGGCGGCGATGCGGATCGGCAGCACGTTGAAGTTGCCGGTGGTCAACGCGTAGACCGTAGCGTAGGCGCCGAGGGCGTTGGCCAGCAGGATCACGAAGGTGCCCAGCAGTGCCGGGGTCAGCACCGGCAAGCCAATGTGCCGCCAGAACTGCCAGCCGTTGGCGCCGAGCAACTCGGCGGACTCGCGCCAATCTTCGCGCAGGGCGTCGAAGGCCGGATAGAGCAGCAGTACGCCCAGGGGAATCTGGAAGTAGGTGTAGAGAATGATCAGCCCGGTTTTCGAATACAGGTTGAAATCCTCGATGATCCCCGCCTGCTTGAGCATGAGCGTGATGCTGCCGTTGAACCCCAGCAAGATGATGAAGGCGAAGGCCAGGGGCACGCCGGCGAAGTTGCTGGTCATGTTGGCGAACGCATTGACGAAATTGCGCAGCCGCGAATCCACCCGACGCAGGGAGTAGCTGCCGAGCACGGCGATGATGATGCCGAACACGCTGGACCAGAAGCTGATTTCCAGGCTGTGCTGGATTGCCTGCCGATAAAACTTCGAGCTGAAGATCTTGCTGAAGTTGGCCAGGCCCCAGCCGAACTCTTCCGATTCCAGGCTGTTGACCAGCACCCAGAGCAGCGGGGCGATCTGGAACACGATGAAGAAAATCGCGAAGGGCACCAGGCACAACGCTGCCAGCCATTTGCCGCGCGTCATGGCGTTCACTTGAGTAACTCCTGGCAATAGGGTTTGTCGTGGTCGACGCCGAGCAGTTGGCAAATGGTGCCGCACAGTTCGGTCTGCCGGGGCGTGGCGGCAGGATCGAAACTGAAGCCGCTGCCCAAGACAAACAGCGGCACTTCCCGTTCTTCGGCCAGCAGGCCGTTATGGGAGCGATCATTGTTCATGCCGTGGTCGGAGGTCACCAGCACCTGGTAACCGGCGTCGAGCCAGCCTTGCAGGTAGACCGCCAGGTTGATGTCGGCCGAGCGGGCACTGTTGCGGTATTGCGGGGTGTCGAGGCCGTGCTTGTGGCCGGCGTCGTCGATGTTCATCGGGTGCACCAGCAGGAAGTTCGGCAAGTAGCGCTGGCGCAAATGTTCGGCGTCGGCGAACAGATGGGAATCGGGGTAGTGGTCATTCCAATAGAAATGCCCGTATTGGATCGGCAGGTCGGGGTCCTCGGTGTGACGGTCGCGACCGGCGACGAAGGGGGAGGCGTTGTAGAGCTCGCTGACCCAGTGATACGCCGCGGCCGCCGTGCTCAAGCCGGCCTCAGTGGCATAGTGGAAAATACTGCGCTGGTTCGACAGGCGCGAGACATTGTTGTGCACGATCCCGCTGTCGATGGGCACGACGCCGGTGAGGATGCATTCATAGAGCGGGCGGGACAGGGCGGGCAACTCACATTCCAGTTTGTAGAGGGCCGCGCGTCCTGCGCCGACGTAAGCCTGCAAATGCCCCATGGCATGCCGGGCGACCTCATGGTTGAGACCGTCGAGCACCACCAGGATGACGTTGTGCTTCATGGGTACCGGGACTCCGGGCAGGTATCAATGAGGTCTCGGATTCACCTGGTTTCACTGTGGGAGCGAGCCTGCTCGCGATGGCGGCTGACCTTCAACAATGATGTTGACTGACATGCCGCTATCGCGAGCAGGCTCGCTCCCACAGTTGAATTTTCTCCAGATATCCGAATGGGGGGATTACCCCTTTATTGCATGTTGATGATCACTTCTTCCTGCCACTTCTGCGGCAGTGCCTTGGAAGTTTTCTCCCACGCATCCGCGTCCTTGATCGGGGTCACGCCTTTGTACTGCTCATTAGGCAGCAACTTGGCCTGGACCTCTTCCGGCAGTTTCAGGTGCTCGGCGCGGATTGGACGGGCGTTGCCCTTGGCCAGGTTGATCTGGCCGGCGTCGCTGAAGATGTACTCGCGAGCCAACTTGGCGGCGTTCGGGTGCTTGGCGTATTTGTTGATGATGGTGGTGTAGCCGGAGATCACCGAACCGTCGGACGGAATCAGTACGACGTAGTCATCCGGGTTGGCCATCTTGGCCTTGTAGCTCAGGCCGTTGAAATCCCAGACCACGCCGACTTCAACTTCGCCTTTTTCCATCGTGGCGATGGTCGGGTTGGCCATGGATAGGCGCCCTTGCTTGGCGATCTCGGCGAACATCAACAGCGCCGGCTGGACGTTCTTCTCGTCGCCACCGTTGGCCAGGGCTGCGGCCAGCACGCCGTTGGCGGCCTGGGCGGCGGTGCTCACGTCACCGATGGAGACTTTGTACTTGCCGGTCTTCAGGTCGGCCCATTTGGTCGGCACTTCGGAACCGTGCAGCAGCTTCTTGTTGACGATGAAGGCGATGGTGCCGGTGTAGGCCAATGCCCAGTTGCCGTCCTTGTCCTTGGCCCAGGCCGGTACTTGTTCCCAGGTGCTTGGCTTGTAGGGTTGGACCACGCCCTGCTTGACCGCGATCGGGCCGAAGGCCGCCCCGACGTCGCCGATGTCGGCGCTGGCGTTGTCTTTCTCGGCGGCGAACTTGGCGATTTCCTGGGCCGAGCTCATGTCGGTGTCGATGTGTTTCAAACCGTAGACCTTGGCCAAGTCGTCCCAGGTGCCTTTCCAGTTTGCCCAGTCATCGGGCATGCCGACGCTGTTGACGGCGCCTTCCGCTTTCGCAGCGGCTTCCAACGTTTTCAGATCGGTGTCAGCGGCCATGGCGGCGGTGCACATGGCAATGGTCGTGCCTAACAGTGATGCCAGGAAAAGCTGTTTCATCCGAAGCTCCTATGGGCGTTTTCAACGCTGCGATTGCGGTTGTGTTGGTCTAGGTCAGCAATACCTGAGCCAATGTAGGCGAGCCCTGTGACATTTTGATGTCGGTGCCGGATCTCCCGGGAAATGCCAGGCTCGTGGGGGTTGGCTGCGAATTAAGCGTAGACCATGGTTAAACAGCTGATCTGCAAGGACTTGGCCGTGAATTTGCACGCTGGCAAAACGACCGTTCGGCGGCTCTGTCATCTGCCAGTCATGTGCAGTGCCTAGGCTTGCTGAACCCTAAAGCGGATCTATGAGCCATCGATCCTGCCCCGAAACAGTGCTGGTCTAGTCCAGATAGGTAACGTTGATGCGCATCGATGCAACCAAAGCGGTGACAGCCATCGGACAGGTCCTGCAAGAGCAGCTCGACCACGGGTTGCTGGCGCCCGGCAGCAAGTTGCCGGCCGAGCGCAAGCTCAGTGAGTTGTTCGGGACCACGCGGATCACCGTGCGCGAGGCGTTGTTGCAGCTCGAAGCCCAGGGGCAGATCTATCGGGAGGAGCGCCGGGGCTGGTTCGTCTCGCCGCCGAGGCTGGCCTACAACCTGATGCAGCGCAGCCATTTCCATGCCATGGTCGCTGCCCAGGGGCGGGTACCTTCTACCCAAGTGATTTCTGCACGCCTGCAACCGGCTTCGGCGGCCGTGTGTGCCTGGTTGCAGTTGCCGGCGCTGTCCAGCGTGATCCAGATCTGTCGTGTGCGGCGTATCGACGAGCGGCTGGTGCTGTACGTCGAGCACTACCTGAACCCGCAGTTCTTCCCGGACATCCTCGGGTTCGATCTCAACCAGTCCATGACCGAACTGTACGCCCGCCACTACGACCTGCACTACGGCCGGGTGAAGTTCGAAATCGTGCCCACTTCTTTACAGCCGGAAGCGGCGGCGGCGTTGAAGGTTTCGGTGGGCAGCCCCGGTCTGCGCATCGCACGGGTCAACTATGACCAGCACCAGCGGCTGATCGATTGCGACCTGGAGTTCTGGCGACACGATGCGATCCATGTCGGCGTGGATGTGCCGGAGCAGCCGCCGACCTGAGGCAGGCTCAGAGCGATTCGTTGAGCTTGCTGAGGATCTTGATCACCACCGTGGCGAGGATCAGCAGCATGCCGATCCACATGGCGAAGACGCCGACGTTCTTGTCACGGAAGTTGAAACCGATGGCCAGCAGGATCATGCCGGCGATGATAGGCACCAGCATGGCGTTGAACGCAGACATCGAGATCATGGCGACAGCCTTGTCGGGAGGGATAAGGTCAGTCTAGTTGGGGTTTTGTCGGGGTGTGCTGATGTATGTCACAGCCTCCCCGAATCTTGAGGTGGACATCATTGTGGCGAGGGAGCCCCCGCCGCGTCTTCGACGCTGCGCTGTCGCGCAGCAAACAATTATTCGGCCTAAGATAGGAGGTGCGCGCAGGACAGAGGCCGTAGTTATCACTGGCGTGTTCGCACCCGA
>NZ_JAGDEZ010000068.1:0-18933 GCF_017498305.1 Pseudomonas sp. OA65 | reverse complement strand
GGCCGACGACTTGCTAGACGGGTGGGAGGGAGGGGGGGGGGAGGTGCGGGGGGTGAAAGGGGCGGGGCACCCGCCCCGGGGGGGGGGGGGGGGGGCGGGGCCGGCGGCGGGGGCGCGCCGCGCGCCACGCCGGGCTGCGGCGATGCGGGGGGGGGTGGAGGCCCCCGGGGGGGGGGCGGCTGCGCCCCCCGGCGGGAGCAAGCTCCCTCGCCACAAAAGCTTAAAAACCTCCAGCGCCCAAAAAACCGAAGATATCGGTCGTTGCTTCAGGCGCTCATCACTTCCCGAATATCCGCCGCCAATTCCCGCACCCGCGCTTCTTCGGTATCCCACGAGCACATGAACCGTGCGCCGCCTTTGCCAATGAAGGTGTAGAAACGCCAGCCCTTGGCGGTCAGCGCGGCGATGGCCGGCTCCGACAGTTGCAGGAACACGCCGTTGGCCTGGACCGGGAACATCAGTTCCACGCCGGGAATGTCGCTGACCAGCTCGGCCAGCAATTGCGCGCAGCGGTTGGCGTGGCGGGCGTGCTTGAGCCAGGCGTCGTTTTGCAGCAGGCCGACCCAGGGCGCAGACAGAAAGCGCATTTTCGACGCCAATTGCCCGGCCTGTTTGCAGCGGTAGTCGAAGTCTTCGGCCAAGGCATGGTTGAAGAACAGGATCGCCTCACCCACCGCCATGCCGTTTTTCGTGCCGCCGAAGCACAACACGTCCACGCCGACCTTCCAGGTCAGGTCCGCCGGGGTGCAGCCGAGAAAGGCGCAGGCGTTGGAAAAGCGCGCGCCGTCCATGTGCAGGTTTAGCCCCAGTTCCTTGCAGGTGACGCTGATGGCGCGGATTTCATCCGGGGTGTAGACGCTGCCGACTTCCGTGGCCTGGGTCAGGGTCACGACCCGAGGCTTGGGGTAGTGGATATCCTGGCGCTTGAGGGCGATTTCGCGGATCGATTCGGGGGTCAGCTTGCCGTTCTCGGTGCGTGCCACCAGCAACTTGGAACCGTTGGAAAAGAACTCCGGCGCGCCGCATTCGTCGGTTTCGACGTGGGCGGTTTCCGAGCAGATCACGCTGTGGTAACTCTGGCACAGTGAAGACAGCGCCAGGGAGTTGGCCGCCGTGCCGTTGAACGCGAAGAACACTTCGCAGTCGGTTTCGAACAAGGCCCGGAAATCGTCCGCCGCGCGGTGGGTCCACTCATCGTCGCCGTAGGCGCGCTGGTGGCCCTGGTTGGCTTCTTCCATGGCCGCCCAGGCTTCGGGGCAAATGCCGGAATAGTTGTCGCTGGCAAACTGTTGACTCTTGTCGGTCATGGCCTTGCTCCTTGAATAGAGAGTCCTGGATAAAGAGATCCCTGGCGGAATGCCCGGGTGGGGCGTTCCCTGGTTCGGCGTGCTTGAGTCCACAGCGCCGTGTCAATGTTGGTGCGCACTTTACCCAAGATTAGCGGGGGAACACACCGGATGTTTCTGTCAGAAAATATCAATCTCGTCGCGCGGCTTTATACATGAGCCAACGCGACGGTGCCCTGGACCTGCTCAAGTGGCTGGCATTGTTGTCGATGGTGCTTGATCACCTGCGATATGTCGGTTTTTCCGTCGATTGGCTCTACGTGCCGGGACGCTTGGCGTTCCCGTGGTTCTGCCTGGCGATGGCGGCCAATCTGGCGCGCAGTTGGGCCGGCGCCGCTTCGTGGCGTTACCTGGGCTGGCTGTTGCTGTTCAGCGCCGTCAGCGAAATTCCCTATCGTTTGTTCATTCCCGACCCTTCCACGCTGAACGTCATGCCGACGCTGGTGCTCGGGTTGCTTGTGGCGCGCGGTTGGCAGGCGCCCGCCCTGGACGCCCGATGCCTGGCTGCGGTGGCGTTGTTGTTGGCGGCGCTGTTTTCGTCGCAGATGATGTTCGGTTTCTTTGGTGTGCTGCTGCCGTTGGCGATGTTGCTGGTGTTTCGTCGGCCCTGGTATATCGCCTGGCTGCCGGGATTGATCTGCGTGGCGGCCAACCAATGGAGGGTGTTGTATGGCGCGGCGTGGCTGGGGGATGGGGTGGCGTTGTGGGGGCTGGTGGCTTGCCTGATCGCGCCATGGCTGGGGCTGGTGCTCTTGCGACAGGCCGGTCGTTTTCATCCATTGCCGATGCGGCGCTGGGCTTATGCGCTGTACCCCGCACATTTTTTGGTTCTGCTCGCGGTTCGCCAGATCGTCGCATAACCCATTGTGGCGAGGGAGCTTGCTCCCGCTGGGCTACGAAGTAGCCCCAAGACCAAACACCTGGGTTTATCAGGCAGATCTGCGTGGGCCTTTTTGGGAGGGCTTCGCCCTCCAGCGGGAGCAAGCTCTCTCGCCACAGGGGGGAGTGTTCCATTCCATTTGATCCCATGTCGTAAACGCACCTTTGCGTGGCGTCCATAGGCATTTGACATGCCTGCGCCAGCCATACCATCGCATCCAAAGGGCACGACCGAAACGGTCCGTGCCTCACCGAGACGAAAGGCGCACCGCCGCCGCTGGGAGAGACGCGATGTTCAGCAAGCAAGACCAAATCCAAGGCTACGATGATGCACTGCTGGCGGCGATGAACGCCGAAGAGCAACGCCAGGAAGATCACATCGAGCTGATCGCGTCAGAGAACTACACCAGCAAGCGCGTGATGGAGGCCCAGGGCAGCGGCCTGACCAACAAGTACGCCGAAGGCTATCCGGGCAAGCGCTACTACGGTGGTTGCGAACACGTCGACAAAGTCGAAGCCCTGGCCATCGAGCGCGCGAAGCAGTTGTTCGGCGCCGATTACGCCAACGTCCAGCCGCACTCCGGTTCGTCGGCCAACAGCGCCGTGTACCTGGCCCTGCTGCAAGCCGGCGACACCATCCTGGGCATGAGCCTGGCCCACGGCGGTCACTTGACCCACGGCGCCAAGGTGTCGTCCTCGGGCAAGCTTTATAACGCGGTGCAATACGGCATCGACACCACCACCGGCCTGATCGACTACGACGAAGTCGAGCGCCTGGCGGTCGAGTGCAAGCCGAAGATGATCGTCGCCGGTTTCTCCGCTTACTCCAAGACCCTGGATTTCCCACGTTTCCGCCAGATCGCCGACAAGGTCGGTGCCCTGTTGTTTGTCGACATGGCCCACGTCGCTGGCCTGGTTGCCGCCGGCCTGTACCCGAACCCGCTGCCGTACGCCGACGTGGTCACCACCACCACCCACAAGACCCTGCGCGGTCCACGTGGTGGCCTGATCCTGGCCAAGGCCAACGAAGAAATCGAGAAAAAGCTCAACGCCGCGGTATTCCCCGGCGCCCAGGGCGGCCCGCTGATGCACGTGATCGCCGGCAAGGCGGTGTGCTTCAAGGAAGCGGCGGAGCCTGGCTTCAAGGCTTACCAGCAGCAAGTGATCGATAACGCCCAGGCCATGGCTGGCGTGTTCATCAAGCGCGGCTACGATGTAGTGTCCGGTGGTACCGACAACCATCTGTTCCTGGTCAGCCTGATCCGTCAGGGCCTGACCGGCAAGGACGCCGATGCCGCACTGGGCCGCGCCCACATCACCGTCAACAAGAACGCCGTGCCGAACGACCCGCAATCGCCGTTCGTGACTTCGGGCCTGCGCATCGGCACCCCGGCGGTGACCACCCGTGGCTTCAAGGTGACCCAATGCGTCACGCTGGCCGGCTGGATCTGCGACATTCTCGACAACCTCGGCGATGCCGATGTCGAGGCCAATGTCGCGCAGCAAGTGGCGGCCCTGTGCGCGGACTTCCCGGTTTATCGCTGAGTCGGTTTTGGAGTAAATGACTATGCAACGCTATTCGGGCTTCGGCCTCTTCAAACACTCACTCAGCCATCATGAAAACTGGCAGCGGATGTGGCGCACGCCGACCCCGAAAAAGGTCTACGACGTGGTCATCGTCGGCGGCGGCGGGCATGGCCTGGCGACCGCCTACTACCTGGCCAAGGAACACGGCATCACCAACGTGGCCGTGGTCGAGAAGGGCTGGTTGGGCGGCGGTAACACCGCGCGCAACACCACCATCGTGCGCTCCAACTACCTGTGGGACGAATCGGCCCACCTGTACGAACACGCGATGAAACTCTGGGAAGGCCTGTCCCAGGACCTGAACTACAACGTGATGTTCTCCCAGCGTGGCGTCTACAACCTGTGCCACACCCTGCAGGACATCCGTGATTCCGAGCGCCGTGTCAGCGCCAACCGCCTCAACGGTGTGGACGGCGAACTGCTCAACGCCAAGCAAGTGGCCGACGAGATCCCGTACCTGGATTGCTCGAAAAACACCCGCTACCCGGTGATGGGCGCCACCGTCCAGCGTCGCGGCGGCGTGGCCCGTCACGATGCCGTGGCCTGGGGCTTTGCCCGGGCGGCGGACGCGTTGGGCGTGGACCTGATCCAGCAGACCGAAGTGATCGGGTTCCGCAAGGAAAACGGCGTGTGCATCGGCGTCGAAACCAACAAGGGCTTCATCGGTGCCAAGCGCGTCGGCGTGGTCACTGCCGGTAACTCCGGGCACATGGCCAAGCTCGCCGGCTTCCGCCTGCCGATCGAATCCCACCCGCTGCAAGCGCTGGTGTCGGAGCCGATCAAGCCCATCATCGACAGCGTGATCATGTCCAACGCCGTGCACGGCTACATCAGCCAGTCCGACAAGGGCGACCTGGTGATCGGCGCCGGTATCGACGGCTACAACGGCTACGGCCAGCGTGGCTCGTACCCGGTGATCGAACACACGGTCCAGGCCATCGTCGAGATGTTCCCGGTGTTGTCCCGCGTGCGCATGAACCGCCAGTGGGGCGGCATCGTCGACACCACGCCGGACGCCTGCCCGATCATCTCCAAGACCCCGGTGCCGAACATGTTCTTCAACTGCGGTTGGGGCACCGGCGGCTTCAAGGCCACGCCGGGCTCGGGCAACGTCTTCGCTGCAAGCCTGGCCAAGGGTGAAATGCATCCGCTGGCCGCGCCGTTTTCCATCGACCGTTTCCACAACGGCGCACTGATCGACGAACACGGCGCTGCTGCCGTCGCCCACTAACAGGAGAAATCCCTATGTTGCACATCTTCTGTCCTCACTGCGGCGAACTGCGCTCCGAAGAGGAATTCCATGCATCCGGCCAGGCGCACATCCCGCGCCCGCTGGATCCGAACGCCTGCACCGACGCGGAGTGGGGCGACTACATGTTCTTCCGTGACAACCCGCGCGGGTTGCACCATGAACTCTGGGACCACGTCGCCGGTTGCCGCCAGTACTTCAACGTGACCCGTGACACCGTGACCTACGAGATTCTCGAAACCTACAAGATCGGCCAAAAGCCGCAGTTCACCGACAAGGCTGACAGTCCGAAAGCGGCTGCACAGGCTCTGGGAGAGAAGGTATGAGCCAGATCAATCGCCTGTCCAACGGCGGACGGATCGACCGCAACAAAGTGCTGAGCTTCACCTTCAACGGCCAGACTTACAAAGGCTTCGAGGGCGACTCCCTGGCCGCCGCGCTGCTGGCCAACGGGGTCGACATCATCGGCCGTAGCTTCAAGTATTCGCGGCCGCGCGGCATTTACGCCGCCGGTGCCGAAGAGCCAAACGCGGTGCTGCAGATCGGTGCAACCGAAGCCACGCAAATCCCGAACGTGCGCGCCACGCAACAGGCGCTGTACCAGGGCCTGGTCGCCACCAGCACCAACGGCTGGCCGAACGTGAACAACGACATGATGGGGATTCTCGGCAAGGTCGGCGGCAAGCTGATGCCGCCGGGCTTCTATTACAAAACCTTCATGTACCCGCAATCGTTCTGGATGACCTACGAGAAGTACATCCGCAAGGCCGCGGGCCTGGGTCGCTCGCCGACCGAGAACGATCCGGACACCTACGACTACATGAACCGTCACTGCGACGTGCTGATCGTTGGCGCTGGCCCGTCCGGCCTGGCTGCCGCGTTGGCTGCCGGCCGCAGCGGTGCCCGCGTGATCCTGGCCGATGAGCAGGAAGAGTTCGGCGGCAGCCTGCTCGACTCCCGCGAGAGCCTGGACGGCAAGCCGGCGACCGAATGGGTCGCTGCGGCGGTGGCTGAACTGCGCTCGATGCCGGAAGTGGTGTTGCTGCCTCGCGCCACGGTGAACGGCTACCACGACCATAACTTCCTGACCATCCACGAGCGCCTCACCGACCACCTCGGCGACCGCGCACCGATCGGCCAGGTTCGCCAGCGCATCAACCGCGTCCGCGCCAAGCGCGTGGTGTTGGCGACCGGCGCCTGCGAGCGGCCGCTGGTCTACGGCAACAACGACGTACCGGGCAACATGCTGGCTGGCGCGGTTTCTACTTACATCCGCCGCTACGGCGTGGCGCCGGGCAAGAAACTGGTGCTGAGCACCAACAACGACCACGCCTATCGCGTGGCCCTGGATTGGTTCGACGCCGGTCTGCAAGTGGTGGCCGTGGCCGATGCCCGCAGCAACCCACGTGGCGCGCTGGTGGAAGAGGCCCGCGCCAAGGGCATCCGCATTCTCACCGGCAGCGCCGTGATCGAAGCCCGTGGCAGCAAGCGCGTCACCGGGGCACGGGTAGCCGCGATCGACGTTCGCGCCCACAAAGTCACCAGTCCTGGCGAATGGCTGGACTGCGACCTGGTGGCCAGCTCCGGCGGCTACAGCCCGGTGGTCCACCTGGCGTCGCACCTGGGCGGCAAGCCGATCTGGCGCGAAGACATCCTCGGTTTCGTACCGGGCGAAGCACCGCAAAAGCGTGTCTGTGTTGGCGGTGTGAACGGCGTCTACAGCCTCGGCGATAGCCTGGCCGACGGTTTTGAAGGCGGCGTGCGCGCGGCCAGCGAAGCCGGCTTCAAAGCGGTGGAGGGCGTGTTGCCCAAAGCCCTGAGCCGTCACGAAGAGCCGACCCTGGCGCTGTTCCAGGTGCCTCATGAAAAATCCACTGCCCGGGCGCCGAAGCAATTCGTCGACCTGCAGAACGACGTCACGGCCGCCGCCATCGAACTCGCCACCCGCGAAGGCTTCGAGTCGGTGGAACACGTCAAGCGCTACACCGCACTGGGCTTCGGTACCGACCAGGGCAAGCTGGGCAACGTCAACGGCCTGGCCATCGCGGCCCGTTCACTGAACGTGAGCATCCCGCAGATGGGCACCACCATGTTCCGTCCGAACTACACGCCGGTGACCTTCGGCGCGGTGGCGGGCCGGCACTGCGGGCACATCTTCGAGCCGGTGCGTTTCACCGCGCTGCATGCCTGGCATGTGAAGAGCGGTGCCGAGTTCGAAGACGTCGGCCAGTGGAAGCGCCCTTGGTACTTCCCGAAGAACGGCGAAGACATGCATGCAGCGGTCAAGCGCGAATGCAAGGCCGTGCGTGACAGCGTCGGCCTGCTCGACGCCTCGACCCTGGGCAAGATCGACATCCAGGGCCCGGACGCCCGCGAGTTCCTCAACCGCGTCTACACCAACGCCTGGACCAAGCTCGACGTGGGCAAGGCCCGCTACGGCCTGATGTGCAAGGAAGACGGTATGGTCTTCGACGACGGCGTAACGGCCTGTCTGGCGGACAACCACTTCCTGATGACCACCACCACCGGCGGCGCCGCGCGCGTGCTGCAATGGCTGGAAATCTACCACCAGACCGAATGGCCGGACCTGAAAGTGTACTTCACCTCGGTCACCGACCACTGGGCGACCATGACCCTGTCCGGTCCCAACAGCCGCAAGCTGCTGAGCCACGTCACCGACATCGACCTGGACAAGGACGCGTTCCCGTTCATGACCTGGAAGGAAGGCCTGGTGGGCGGCGTGCCGGCCCGGGTGTTCCGGATCTCGTTCACCGGTGAACTGTCGTACGAAATCAACGTGCAGGCCGACTACGCCATGGGCGTGCTCGAACAAATCGTCGAGGCCGGGAAGCAGTACAACCTGACCCCGTATGGCACCGAGACCATGCACGTACTGCGGGCCGAGAAGGGCTTCATCATCGTCGGTCAGGACACGGACAGCTCGATGACCCCGGACGACCTGAACATGGGCTGGTGCGTCGGCCGGACCAAGCCGTTCTCGTGGATCGGCTGGCGCGGCATGAATCGCGAAGATTGCGTGCGTGAAGACCGCAAGCAACTGGTGGGCCTCAAGCCGATCGATCCGAATGTCTGGCTGCCGGAAGGCGCGCAACTGGTGTTCAACACCAAGCAGGCGATTCCGATGTCGATGGTCGGCCATGTCACCTCCAGCTATGCGCATAACTCCCTGGGTTATTCGTTTGCGATGGGCGTGGTCAAGGGCGGCTTGAAGCGGATGGGCGAGCGCGTGTTCGCGCCATTGGCCGACGGTAGCGTGATCGAGGCAGAGATCGTTTCTTCGGTGTTCTTCGATCCGAAGGGGGATCGGCAGAATATCTAACATTCAAGCCCTGTGGTGGGGGCGTGTGGGAGCAAAGCTTGCTCGCGATGCAGGCGACACGGTAGCCATCAGACCGATATCGTTCATCGCGGGCAAGCCTTGCTCCCACAGCGCCACGCACCAGCAGGTCGAGCAAGCATTCAGACAGGTGCTCCATATGACCGCAGTCAACGTGTACCAACAACGCCCAACCACCGGGGCCAAGGCCGAGTCGTCGCTGCACCATGCCGACCTCGCCAGCCTGGTGGGCAAGGGTCGCAAGAACGCCGGCGTGACCGTGCGCGAGAAGAAACTCCTGGGCCACCTGACGATTCGTGGCGACGGCCACGACCCGGCGTTCGCCGCCGGCGTGCACAAGGCCCTGGGCCTGGAATTGCCAGGCGCTCTGGCCGTCGTCATCAAGGGCGAAACCAGCCTGCAATGGCTCGGCCCGGATGAATGGCTGCTGGTGGTGCCCACCGGCGAAGAGTTCGCCGCCGAGCAGAAACTGCGTGAAGCCCTGGGCGAGCTGCACATCCAGATCGTCAACGTCAGTGGCGGCCAGCAGATCCTCGAACTGTCCGGCCCGAACGTGCGCGACGTGCTGATGAAATCCACCAGCTACGATGTACACCCAAGCAACTTCCCGGTGGGCAAGGCCGTGGGCACGGTGTTCGCCAAGTCGCAACTGGTGATCCGCCACACCGCCGAAGACACCTGGGAACTGGTGATCCGCCGCAGCTTCTCGGATTACTGGTGGCTGTGGTTGCAGGATGCCGCGGCGGAGTATGGGTTGAGCGTGCAGGCATAAGGACTAAAGCCGACCACGGCCTTTTTGTGGCGAGGGGATTTATCCCCGCTGGGCTGCGCAGCAGCCCCAAAAGCTTGATGTGATCAACCTGACACTCTGAAGTTGCAGGTCTAGGGGCTGCTTCGCAGCCCAGCGGGGATAAATCCCCTCGCCACAGGGTTCTGTGTTTAGCGGGGATTCATCCATAACGAACAGGAGTCACCGCAATGAGCCGCGCCCCAGACACATGGATCTTGACTGCCGACTGCCCCAGTGTGCTCGGCACGGTGGACGCGGTGACCCGCTTTCTGTTCGAGCAGGGCTGCTATGTCACCGAGCACCATTCCTTCGACGACCGGCTCTCGGCGCGTTTCTTCATTCGCGTGGAGTTTCGCCAGCCCGACGGTTTTGACGAACAGAACTTCCGCGCCGGCCTGGCCGAACGTGCGCAAGCCTTCGGCATGGTCTTCGAACTGACGCCGCCCAACTACCGGCCCAAAGTGGTGATCATGGTCTCCAAGGCCGATCACTGCCTCAACGACTTGCTCTACCGCCAGCGCATCGGCCAATTGTCCATGGACGTGGTGGCCGTGGTCTCCAACCACCCCGACCTCAAGCCGCTGGCCGATTGGCACCAGATTCCCTACTACCATTTCCCCCTGGACCCGAACGACAAACCGGCCCAGGAGCGACAGGTGTGGCAGGTGATCGAAGACACCGGTGCGGAGCTGGTGATCCTTGCCCGCTACATGCAAGTGCTGTCGCCGGAACTGTGCCGCAAGCTCGACGGCAAGGCGATCAATATCCATCACTCGTTGCTGCCGGGTTTCAAGGGCGCCAAGCCGTATCACCAGGCCTACAACAAAGGCGTGAAACTGGTGGGCGCCACGGCGCACTACATCAACAACGACCTGGACGAAGGCCCGATCATCGCCCAGGGCGTGGAAGTGGTGGACCACAGCCACTATCCCGAAGACCTGATCGCCAAGGGCCGGGACATCGAAGGGCTCACCTTGGCCCGGGCGGTGGGGTATCACATTGAGCGGCGAGTATTTCTGAACGCCAATCGTACCGTGGTGCTTTAGCCACAAGCTTCAAGCTTCAAGCCGCAAGAAAAGGCGGTATGCGTGCTTCTTGCGGCTTGTAGCTTGCCGCTTGAAGCTCAGGCATCAACCCGAGCAATCAACGCGCTGCCTGCCTGGGCAACGCAGTTTCATAAAAACAACAGCGAGGTGAAAGCATGTCTGGTAATCGTGGTGTCGTGTATCTCGGCAACGGCAAGGTCGAAGTACAGAAAATCGACTATCCAAAAATGCAGGACCCGCGCGGCAGGAAGATTGAGCACGGTGTCATCCTGCGCGTGGTCTCCACCAACATCTGCGGCTCCGACCAGCATATGGTCCGCGGCCGTACCACTGCCCAGACTGGCCTGGTCCTGGGGCACGAGATCACCGGTGAAGTGATCGAAAAAGGCAGCGACGTCGAGAACCTGAAAATCGGTGACCTGGTGTCGGTGCCGTTCAACGTGGCTTGCGGGCGCTGCCGTTCCTGCAAGGAGCAACACACCGGTGTGTGCCTGACCGTCAACCCGGCCCGTGCCGGTGGTGCCTACGGTTACGTGGACATGGGCGACTGGACCGGCGGCCAGGCCGAATACGTGCTGGTGCCGTACGCTGACTTCAACCTGCTGAAACTGCCGGACCGCGACAAGGCCATGGAGAAAATCCGTGACCTGACCTGCCTGTCCGACATCCTGCCGACTGGCTACCACGGCGCCGTCACCGCCGGCGTTGGTCCTGGCAGCACCGTCTACATCGCCGGTGCCGGCCCGGTTGGCCTGGCGGCCGCCGCTTCCGCTCGCCTGCTGGGCGCGGCCGTGGTCATCATCGGCGACGTCAACCCGGTTCGCCTGGCCCACGCCAAGGCCCAGGGTTTCGAAATTGCCGACCTGTCCACCGACACGCCGCTGCACGAACAGATCGCCGCACTGCTGGGCGAGCCCGAAGTCGACTGCGCCGTCGATGCGGTAGGCTTCGAAGCCCGCGGCCACGGCCATGACGGCGTCAAGCACGAAGCCCCGGCCACCGTGCTCAACTCCTTGATGGGTGTAGTCCGCGTGGCCGGCAAAATCGGCATTCCCGGCCTCTACGTCACCGAAGACCCGGGCGCCGTCGATGCAGCTGCGAAAATGGGCAGCCTGAGCATTCGCTTCGGCCTGGGCTGGGCTAAATCCCACAGCTTCCACACCGGCCAAACCCCGGTGATGAAGTACAACCGCCAACTGATGCAGGCGATCATGTGGGACAGGATCAACATTGCTGAAATCGTCGGTGTGCAGGTGATCAGCCTGGATGACGCGCCGAAGGGGTATGGCGAGTTTGATGCGGGTGTGCCGAAGAAGTTTGTGATTGATCCGCATAAGTTGTTTAGTGCGGCGTAAGCGGTAACGGGCAAGACGGGGAAAGGGCGACAGTGATGTCGCCCTTCTTTATTTCAGTAGAAAATTTCCAGCGTTGTGAGTTCTGATCAATTGTCGCCTGGTGTAGTTCTTGTTTTAGGTTTGTTGACGAATGGTGTTTGAGGGTAAGTGACTAGCGTGCTTCGAAGGTAATAACCTTGCCTTAAGGCGCGCCTGAAAGGTCATCGTCCTGGACATTTCTTCCATAGGGATATCGCTGGAGGGGACGGACTTCGCAATATCTTTCAAATTCTCATATTCCAAGACCTGTGCCGGCAAGTGACGCTTCGATTCGCCTAAGGCTACGGAGCGAAGTTTATAAATTTCGAATGGTGAGAGTTCTTCTGCCGGGGCTTTGACGGTCAGGGGAAGTATGTTGGATTTAACCACGCGACTCATATCTTTAGATGTGAGCGATAAGGCCACCAAACTGTCGCCAGGTAGCTCTCTTATGATTTTGTCGATGATATGAGGTGTGCCTAGGAAACTGTTAAATGATCCTATATTTAAAATTTTAGGTGTTAAGTTGGGTATCGATACGGGCATCAGGCCAGGGAGCCTGAAATGCCCTGTCGGGTCCTGCTGATTCACCGGATCTCCAGCGCAATACGCATACGCATTCAACCCACCCCCTCCAAACGGACTCAAACTGTCCGGGCTGTTAAACCGCATCAACACCGGATTGAACGCTCGATACCCATTGCCCAATAAATAATGCCCCGTCACCGGGTCCGGCCGTTCGCCGTTGAAGCCGAGCAGGCTGAGTAAACCGTTTTCCGCAGGGCGATGGCCGTAGGGCGTATAGGCGAGGGGATGAGGCTGCGTGACATCGAGCGCGTGCAGCGCCGAGCGTTGCTGATCGGTGGCGAGCAAGGTGGTTTCGACGGCGTCGTCCTGGCGCTGTTGTTGCGCCAGGAGTTGGTCCCCCTGCTGGAAAATCGAGCGTTGTACCGAGCCTTGGATTTCGCTAGTCAGGCGCTCCTTCTGGTAGAAGCGCTGGGTGCGGGCCTGGGTCGATGGCGTGCATGCGGCCAGGCGATCCAGTGGGTCATAGTGGTAACGGCAGAGCAAGGTTTTATCAAGGGAGGGCATGGGCTTTGCTCTGTGGGAAATACAGATAGCACTAGCATGTTCAGGGAGAATGGCGGTTGTCTAGCTAGCAGAAGTGTTAGGTTTGGCTGTCTAAGTCGGCCACGCCCCGGTGATGAAGTACAACCGGCAGCTGATGCAGGCGATCATGTGGGACAGGATCAACATTGCTGAAATCGCCGGTGTGCAGGTGATCAGCCTGGATGACGGGCCGAAGGGTTATGGCGAGTTCGATGCGGGCGTGCCGAAGAAGTTTGTGATTGATCCGCATAAGTTGTTTAGTGCGGCGTAAGGTTGGAAGCTAGACGGGAAAAGGGCGACAGTGATGTCGTCCTTTTTTATCAGACGCCCCTTGTTGGTCATGATTAGAATTCTAACCTTCTCTGCTTGAGTCGCCTGATGTCGGCATTTATATAGACTAGTTCCTTTTGTATTTGGATAGGTATATTTTTGTTCGGTGATCGATTTAAGGCTTCCTTGATCCGGTCGCGACGTGCGCGTCGTTTTTCGATCTTGAAATCAATGTTTTGTCTGGTTTTCGCGGCATCGCGAACATAGGGCGGGGGTGGCGGTGCGGGCGATGCGGGAAGCAAATCAGAAGTGCTGCTAGCGCCACCTCCTAACGGGGCTGGGTTGACGTCCCGGGTGTAAGCGGGGGCCAATTCCTGTTGTGGAGGGCTTTGGGTATAGCCTGGTGGCTGCCTGCTGCTGGGATAAGGGTTAACAGTTGGGTAAGGGGGGGACTGCGTGGCTTGGCGAGCCAATTCGGAAACCTCCCGTTGCGCAGTGGCAAACGCACGCTCTGCTCTGACTCTGCGAGGTGTGCGTCCGAATATGTTCAAGAGCCCTTTGATCGGATTGCCTATATGTCCGGTTGAATCCTCCCGATTCACCGGGTCCCCGACGCAATAAACATAGGCATTCAACCCACCCTCCCCAAACGGACTCAAACTGTCCGGGCTGTTAAACCGCATCAACACCGGATTGAACGCTCGATACCCATTACCCAACAAATAATGCCCCGTCACCGGATCCGGCCGTTCGCCGTTGAAGCCGAGTAGGCTGAGCAAGCCGTTTTCCGCAGGGCGATGGCCGTAGGGTGTGTAGGCGAGGGGGTGAGGCTGCGTGGCATCGAGCGCATGCAATACCGAGCGTTGCAGATCGGTGGCGAGCAAGGTGGTTTCGACGGCATCGTCCTGGCGCTGTTGTTGCGCCAGGAGTTGGTCCTCCTGTTGGAAGATTGAGCGCTGTACCGAGCCTTGGATCTCGCTGCTCAGGCGTTCTTTCAGGTAGAAGCGCTGGGTGCGGGCCTGGGCCGAGGGTGTGCAGTTGACCAAGCAGTCCAGTGGGTCGTAATGGTAACGGCAGAGCAAGGTTTTATCTGTGGAGGACATGGGTTTGCTCTGTGGAAATACAGATAGCACTATCGTGTTCAGGCAGAAGGGCGGTTATCTAGCTAACAAGTGTTAGGTTTTGTGCTTGGCTCCCAATTACCGTCACGAATAAGTGCAATTAGCTTATCGGGCGCCTCTGATTTGTCCATTTTTTTTGGCTGATGAGTTGTTTTTAGTTGCTAGCCGGGCATGTAATTGTTTGAGTATGTTTTGGTGATGCTCCTCAGCGGAAAGCCCAAAGGAATCAAATATCTCATGCAAGTCAACCTCGCCGCGATCGATAGAGGTGGGGATTGCCTTTACTAGGTTGTTTTCAGGAATATTGATCGGCATCTGGCTAACATGAGATGAACCGTTGGTGTTTGGAGCGAATCTGGCAGACATTATGTCTAGCTTTGATTTGTCTATGTAAACGGCAAATACGGTGCCGCGTTTGCCTGTGTATTTCTTGGCGTTCTCAAAGCTTGAGGTGACATAAAGTTCGCGCGCTTTAAAAAAACCAGTTTTTTTTATGTCTTTTGGCCTTGAGCTGCCGTGGTAGCCTAGAAGAACTTCGTCGTGACTTGTCTTGCCTTTTGCAGTGAGAGCGCCTGATTTAAATCGGCTGGAGAATAATTTCGTAAGCCAGTTGGGCAATGGAATATGTCCCGATTGATCAGTTCTATTCACCGGATCTCCAACACAATACGCATAAGCATTCACCCCCCCCCTCCCCAAACGGACTCAAACCGTCCGGGCTATTGAACCGCATCAACACCGGATTGAATGCCCGATACCCATTACCCAACAAATAATGCCCCGTCACCGGGTCCGGTCGTTCGCCGTTGAAGCCGAGCAGGCTGAGCAAGCCGTTTTCCGGGGCTCGGTGGCCGTAGGGCGTGTAGGTGAGGGGATTAAGCCGTGTGGCATCAAGCGCGTGCAGCACCGAGCGTTGCTGATCGGTGGCGAGCAAGGTGGTTTCGACGGCGCCATCCTGGCGCTGTTGTTGCGCCAGGAGTTGGTCGTCCTGTTGGAATATCGAGCGCTGTACCGAGCCTTGGATCTCGCTGCTCAGGCGCTCCTTCAGGTAGAAGCGCTGGGTGTGGGCCTGGGTCGAGGGTGTGCAGTTGACCAAGCGGTCCAGTGGGTCGTAATGGTAACGGCAGAGCAAGGTTTTATCTGTGGAGGACATGGGTTTGCTCTGTGGAAATACTGATAGCCATATCATGTTCAGGCAGAAGGGCGATTGTCTAGCTAGCAGAAGTGTTAGGTTTGGCTGCCCCTGTCGGCCAGACCCGGCGAAGAAATCACCGACAATTGATGCAGGTGATCAGCCTGGATGATGCGCCGAAGGGGTATGGCGAGTTCGATGCGGGTGTGCCGAAGAAGTTTGTGATTGATCCGCATAAGTTGTTGAGTGCGGCGTAAGCGGTAAAGGGGAAGACGGGGAGAGGGCGACAGTGATGTCGCCCTTTTTGTTCTGCTCAGCGCAAAAAAATGATGTATGAATTAACCCTTTTGAAATCTGATGCGGGAAGACGGTGGATCTTCACCGCGAAGTATACGTCTAAAATCAAGTAGCCATGAATCATTAGGCACCCGAACAGCCGCTCTATGAGCTGCTCTTACTGCGTAGCCTTCTGCGAAAATCTGTATCCAGAAAGACTGTGAAGACTGTGAAGACTGTGAAGACTGTGAAGTCTGTGAAGACTGTGAAGACTGTGAAGACCGTGAAGAGGAGCGCGAGTAAGAGCGTGCCGGTGATGAATGGCGTGAAGCAAACGAATTGTTCGATGCTTCGCTCCTCTCAAAGTCGGATGTTTGCGAGGCGCGACGGGAGGTAGGGGGCGAGTTAGGTACCCCTATCGTTCCCCTAGTTGTCGACCTGCCGGAACTATTGACCGCAGCTTCAAGGGCTGCCGTAGGCGTAAGCGGCGAGATTGTTGTCGATGGATTTTGAAACCTAGTTGGAGGAGTTTGAGGAGTGGATTTCCTCATGAGCCCAAAGCCTCTCAGTAGGGACTTTATCCAGTACGGAGTGTGCCCTGTTGGATCATTCCGATTAACCGGATCTCCAACACAATACACATAAGCATTCAACCCACCTTCCCCAAATGGACTCAAACTGTCCGGGCTGTTGAACCGCATCAACACCGGATTGAACGCCCGATACCCATTGCCCAACAAATAATGCCCGGTCACCGGGTCCGGCCGTTCGCCGTTGAAGCCGAGCAGGGTGAGCAAGCCGTTTTCCGCAGGACGATGGCCGTAGGGTGTGTAGGCGAGGGGGTGAG
Source organism: Pseudomonas sp. OA65 (assembly GCF_017498305.1). NCBI lineage: Bacteria > Pseudomonadati > Pseudomonadota > Gammaproteobacteria > Pseudomonadales > Pseudomonadaceae > Pseudomonas > Pseudomonas sp. OA65. Next base: position 2,549 of record NZ_JAGDEZ010000068.1, on the reverse strand, counting down.
GCTGCGTGGCATCGAGTGCATGCAATACCGAGCGTTGCTGATCGGTGGCGAGCAAGGTGGTTTCGACGGCGTCGCCCTGGCGCTGTTGTTGCGCCAGGAGTTGGTCGTCCTGTTGGAAGATCGAGCGCCGTATCGAGCCTTGGATTTCGCTGGTCAGGCGCTCCTTCAGGTAGAACCGCTGGGTGTGGGCCTGGGCCGAGGGTGTGCAGTCGGTCAGGCGATCCAGTGGGTCGTATTGATAGCGGCAGAGCAAGGTTTTATCTGTGAAGGACATGGGTTTTGCTCTGTGGGAAATACAGATAGCAATATCATGTTCAGGGAGAGGGGCGGTTGTCTAGCTAGCAGAAGTGTTAGGTTTGGCTGCCCACAGCAGCCAGCCCTCACTCATGAAATGAAACCGCCAACTGGCGTAGACGATCATATGGGATCGTATCAACATTGCTGAAATCGTATACAGGTGATTCAGCCTGGATGACGCGCCGAAGGGTATGGCTAGTTCGAAGTGCTGAGGAAATTTTGTGATTTGGACCAGTTGTTCACGCACCAGAAATTAGTACGATTTCCGTATTTTTTGGGCGCTGTTTTCTATTTGGTTGGCAGATGACTGGTGTTGTGGGGCAGGTGTCTTTATTTGTTGTGCGGTGGGCGGAGGGGCACCCCTTCCTGATTCTACTGCGACGCCCTGAAGTGAGACGCTGGTTGGTTCGTTTCCAAACACTCTGCGTGCCCAAGCTTGTAGAGGACGGCGTAATGTTCTGAATGTTCCATGCGCCGCTTTCATTGCAGATCCGGCACTTAGCAGCGCGCCCCCGGTATTTTGTAAAGCGATTCCGGCCGAATAGCCTACTGCATTCAGCGCGGTACCTGTCGTCACGCCGACATATCCTGCTCTGGTGAGCAGCTCTGCATACCCCAGAAAGCCCGCTGGCCTTGCTCGAACAACTGACCGGACGATATTTTCCGAATGTGTCGCTATCGTTTCAAAGAGGCCGGCCAAACGAATAAGTGCGCCAAATTGCCCGGTTGAATCCGTGAGGTTAATTGGGTCTCCCAGGCAATAGGCGTAACTATTCACTCCCCCCTTCCCAAACGGACTCAAACTGTCCGGGCTGTTAAACCGCATCAACACCGGATTGAACGCCCGATAGCCATTACCCAACAAATAATGCCCCGTCACCGGGTCCGGCCGTTCACCGTTGAAGCCGAGCAGGCTGAGTAAGCCGTTTTCCGGGGCGCGATGGCCATAGGGTGTGTAGGCGAGGGGATGAGGCCGGGTGGCATCGAGCGCATGCAATACCGAGCGTTGCAGGTCGGTGGCGAGCAAGGTGGTTTCGACGGCGCCATCCTGGCGCTGTTGTTGCGCCAGGAGTTGGTCGGCCTGCTGGAAAATCGAGCGCTGTACCGAGCCTTGGATCTCGCTGGTCAGGCGTTCTTTCAGGTAGAAGCGCTGGGTGCGCGCCTGGGCCGAGGGTGTGCAGTCGGCAAGGCGATCCAGTGGGTCGTAGTGGTAACGGCAGAGCAGCGTTTTGCGGTTCGCCGACATGGGGGTCGTTTCCTGAATGGAAGGGTCTTTATTCCGGCGTCACTCTCGTGGCCTGCATGCCTTTGTCGCCCTTTTCGATTTCAAAGAAGACCGTTTGCTTCTGCTTTAATGTTTTATAACCCTCGCCGGCGATGGCCGAGTAATGAACGAACAATTCCTCGCCTCCTTTGCCGCACGTGATGAAGCCATAGCCCTTTGCATCGTTAAACCACTTCACGGTTCCTTTGATTCGGTCGCTCATTTTTATTCTTCCTGCTTGCCCGAATGAAGAAAGGCACAGGGACTGTGGGTTGCCCAGAGCCTTGTTTGTCGTTGTCACGGCTGAGCTTAGAGCCCGTATAAGTGGGCTGCCTACTGTCAAGGTTGACAGTAGGCAATACCGAGAGGAAATAACGGCTTGCGCCTTGATAGTCGAATGACTGCCGCAGCGGTCAGGCCATGGCGTGTGCCTGCAAGCGGCGGCCGATCACGTCCAGCACGTCGCAGCCATCGCGCAACGGAATCGCCAGGAGCAGGGCGAAGTCGTGGAGGACGACGGCGTCGGAGCTGAGTTCTTCGCGAAAGGCGATGTTTTCCAACAATTGGGTGACGGCGCGGATGCGGTAGGCGGCGGTTTCGTGGAGGACGTCGAGGGGGGCTTGGGTGTCGATGAGCAAGGCGGCGGGGGAGCAGTCGACGCCGGTGAGGGGCATGTATCGGTTCATGGCTAGAGCCTTTATTGATTAATAAAATTAGGACTTCAGGCCGTGGTGTATCGAGTCGCCAAACCCGAGTCGCCATGTGGACGACGGGACAAACTATAGGCATTGCGGATTGGCTTGGGCAAGGCTCGCTGTTGCGGGTGATTTCCCAAGTAGTTGTAAGATTTTTAGTCGACGGTGATCGAGCGCTGTTGTGGCGAGGGAGCTTGCTCCCGCTGGGCTGCGAAGCGGCCCCAAAGCCAGTCACCGGGGTGTATCAGAAAGAATGCCATCCGCTTCATTGGGGGCGCTGCGCACCCCAGCGG
>NZ_JAGDEZ010000067.1:0-19522 GCF_017498305.1 Pseudomonas sp. OA65 | reverse complement strand
GGTGATGGCGGTCCCGCTTCCTCCGCCAACACGCGGGGTCCTGCACAACTTTTCAGTGTGCGCCGACGCCCCACAGACCCATGCCAGTCAGCTAAGAGAAAGGAGGCCGACCAGTCTTCCTGTGGCGAGGGAGGTTGCTCCCGCTGGGTCGCGAAGCGTCCCTGTTTTGGGGCTGCTGCGCAGCCCAGGGGGAGCAAGCTCCCTCGCCACGGATTGTGTGTTTGCCCAAGGTTCCACTTAACGGCTAGTCCGCCTACAAACCCTGCTGCAGCGCCGGGTCGTCAGGGTTCAATTGTTCCAGTTGCGCCAACAGGATCTGAACGTTCTGCAACTGGCCAGTCTCCTTCCAATAGTTGATCAGCAACACCCGTGCCTTGCGGTCGGCGGGGTAGCGCTGGACGATTTCCTGCAGCTGTTTCTGCGCGGCTTCCACTTCCTGCTCGTCATGCAGGGTGGTCGCCAGGTCATAGCGGTAATGGCGGTTCTCGGGCTCCAGTTCCACGGCTTTTGCCAGGCCGAGCACTGCGTATTCGCTCTGGCCGTGTTGCAGCAGCCACATGCCCAGCGCATGTTGCAGATAAGCCGACGCTGGCTGGGTTTGCAACTGTCGGGCGAGCAATTGTCGTGCGGCTTCGCCCTGGCCCTGTTTGTCCAGCACCTCGATTTGCATGACCAGCGCGGGCAGGTTGTCCGGTTGCAAACTCAAGGCCTGCTCAAGGGCCAACTGGGCTTTCTTCAATTCGGCGTTGTGCAGGTGCAGCCGGGCGAGCTGGTAGTGGGACTCAGCGGTTTTCGGGCCGTCTTCGAGCACCTGCTCCCAGGTATCGATGGCGATCTGCATCGCGCCGAAATACAAGCCAAGGTCATCCGGCGACAGGCCCAGCAGCGCGTTCACGGCGGCGAACCGAACGTTTTGATCGTCATCGTCCAGGAGCGGGCCGAGCAACAGGCTGCGCTGGCCTGTCGGTACCAGTCCGACGACGCTGCCAATGGCGGCCCGGCGCACATCCGGCGATTCGCTGTGCAGATCGGCGTCCGCCAGTTTAAGCGCTTGGGGGCTGGGGTAGTTGGGCAGTTCGGCGTGCAGCCATACGCGGCGCTTGGGCGAGAGATCCGGACGGCCCAGTTGCTGGTATAGCATCCGCGCCGCCCCTGGCTGTCCGTTGCGGGCGCTTTCCAAGGCTTCGCTGTAGCCACGCTTGATCGCCTCGGGGATCTGCGGCGTGGTGCTGCGTAGCCACACCGCGACAAGACCGATCAACAACAGGACACAGAGGCTGAGGAGCAGATAGCGGCGGCGAGGCGAGGGCATGCAGGGAATCCATTACCAGAAGCGTGAAGTGTCGCAAGCTTCGGCCAGGTGGGGGCCTGAGTCAAACCTTGTAACAGCGGTAATGACCCTGTGGGAGCGAGCCTGCTCGCGATGGCGGTGGGTCAGCGATGTTGATATTGACTGACACACCGCCATCGCGAGCAGGCTCGCTCCCACAATGGGCTCTCCCGTGGGCTTTGGGTTACAGCCGAAAAAAAGCCCCGCATCCAAATGAGAAGCGGGGCAAAAATTTGGCTGGTTGCGGCCAACCAAAGGAGCTCGGTTGAGCCGGGCGGGTCAGTTGCTGGCGACGGTTTCCGGTTGCCAGCCGCCACCCAGGGCCTTGTAGATCGCGACGATGCCGCGGTACAGGTCCACTTCGGCCTGGGCCTGGGTGTCTTCGGCCGCCAGGCGTTCACGCTGGGCGTCGAGCAGCACGAGGAAATCCACGGTGCCTTCGCGGTAGCGAATTTCGGCCAGGTCGGCGGCGGCGCGGCTCGATTCACTCTGACGGATCAGCGAGATCAGCCGCTGCTGGCGCTTGCCGTAGTCACTGAAGGCATTTTCTGATTCTTCCAGGGCCAACAGCACTTGCTGTTCGTAGTTCGCCAGGGCGCCGTCCGCCTCGGCGTCGGCACCGCGCAAGCGCGCTCGCACGCTGCCCAGGTCGAAAGCGGCCCAGGTAATGCTCGGGCCCAGCGCCCAGGCGTTGGCGGCCGAGGAGCCGATCTGCGAACCGCGTCCGGCGGTGAAGCCGAGGAAACCGCTCAAGCTGACCCGTGGGAACAGGTCGGCCTTGGCCACGCCGATGCGCGCCGTGGCGGCGGCCAGTTGGCGTTCGGCACTGAGAATGTCCGGGCGCCGTTGCAGCAGTTCACCCGGGTCGCCGATGGGCAGGGCCTTGGCGATGGCCGGCAACTGTTTCGGGCTCAGGTCGACGCTGAGTTTGTCCGGGCGTTCGCCCAGCAACGTGGCGATGCGATTGCGTTGGCGCGCCTGTTCGGCCTGCAGTTGCGGCACGCTGGCTTCCACCGAGGCCAGGCGTGCATCGGCACGGACCACGTCGAGCTGATCGCCGACGCCGGCATCACGCAGGCTTTCGGTGATCTTGCGTGAATCCTGCTGGTTCTTCAGGTTCGCCAGGGCGATCTTTTCCCGCAGTTGTGCGCCGCGCAATTGACCGTAGGCATCCACCAGCTCGGCGATCATCGTCACCTGCAACTGATAGAGATCGGCTTCGATGGCCTGTTGATCGGCATCGGTGGCTTCCAGGTTGCGCTGGATGCGCCCGAACAAGTCCAGCTCCCAGGCCATGTCCAGGCCCAGGTCGTAACGCTCGGAGTTGACCCGCTCGTCAGTCTGTCCCATTGGGTTCTGGCCTTTGCCCAGTTCGCTGCTGGCACGGCTGGTAATGGTCGGCATGGCGTCATTGCTGGCGTCATCGCGAATCGCCCGGGCGGCCCGCAAGCGGGCGAAGGCCACGCGCAACTCACGGTTGCCTTCCAGGGAACGGGTTACCAACGCGTTGAGGGTCGGGTCGTCGAACTGCTGCCACCAGACGCCTTCGAAACGGGCGCGGTCGAAGTTCTTCTGGCCGGCGGCGCCGTCGGTGGCGGTGGTGATATTCGCCGCCTCCGTTTGCGGAGCCTTGTAGTCCGGGCCTACGGCACAGGCACTCAAGGCCAACACCAGCAAGCTCGGCACGAACGCTTTCAAACTCATTGTTGCGCCTCCAGTTTCAAAGCCCGGGCCGCCTTGCGGGCCTCGCTGCGTTCGACGAAGTTGCGGATCAGTACATAGAAGACTGGGGTGAGCAGCAGACCGAAGAAGGTCACGCCGAGCATCCCGGAGAACACCGCCACACCCATGGCATGGCGCATTTCCGCACCGGCGCCGCTGGAGAACACCAGGGGCACCACGCCCATGATGAAAGCGAAGGAGGTCATCAGGATCGGCCGCAGACGCAGGCGGCACGCTTCGAGGACCGCCGCCAGCGGGTTCATGCCTTCGAGCTGTTTATCCTTGGCGAACTCGACGATCAGAATCGCGTTCTTGCAGGCAAGCCCCACCAGTACGATCAAACCGATCTGGGTAAAGATGTTGTTGTCGCCACCGGAGAGAATCACCCCGGTAATCGCCGACAGCAGGGTCATCGGTACGATCAGGATCACCGCCAGTGGCAGGCTCCAGCTTTCGTACTGCGCCGCGAGCACCAGGAACGCCAGCAGTACGCAGAGCGGGAACACGAACAGCGCGGTGTTGCCCGAGAGGATCTGCTGGTACGTCAGGTCGGTCCACTCGTACGTCATGCCGTTGGGCAGTTCGTCCTTGAGCAGTTTCTCGATAGCTTGTTCGGCCTGGCCGGAGCTGTAGCCAGGGGCGGCAGCACCGTTGATTTCAGCGGTGATGAAGCCGTTGTAGTGCATCACGCGGTCTGGGCCCGAGGTGTCGCTGACCTTGATGAAGGTCGCCAGCGGGATCATCTCGCCACGGTTGTTGCGCACCTTGAGCTGGCCGATCTGGTCCGACTCGAGACGGAACTGCTGCTCGGCCTGGACGTTGACCTGGTAGGTACGGCCGAAGCGGTTGAAGTCGTTGGCATACAGCGAGCCCAGGTAGATCTGCAGGGTGTCGAAGATGTCGCTGACGGCCACGCCGTGGGTCTTGGCTTTTTCACGGTCGATGGCGGCATCGACCTGGGGTACGTTCACGGTGTAGCTGGTGAACAATCCGGCCAGTTCCGGCACGTTGTGGCTCTTGGTGATGATGTTCATGGTTTCTTTGTACAGCTCGTCGTAGCCCAGGTTGCCCCGGTCTTCGATTTGCAGGCGGAAACCACCGATCGTGCCCAGGCCCTGTACCGGCGGCGGCGGGAAGATCGCCATGTAGGCTTCCTGGATTTCCGAGTACTTGCCGTTCAAGGCACCGGCGATGGCGCCGGCCGACATGCTCGGGTCCTTGCGCTCGTCGAAGGGCTTGAGGGTCACGAACACGATGCCGGCGTTCGGGCTGTTGGTGAAACCGTTGATCGACAGGCCCGGGAAGGCCACGGCGCTTTCAACGCCCGGTTGCTTGAGTGCCAGGTCGGACATGCGCTTGATCACATCTTCGGTGCGATCCAGGCTCGCGGCGTCCGGCAGTTGGGCGAAGGCCACCAGGTATTGCTTGTCCTGGCCGGGCACGAAGCCGGTCGGGGTAGTGGAAAAACCGAAGAACGTCAGCACCATCAGGCCCGCATAGAGCACCAGGGCAATGCCGCTGCTGCGGATCACCCGCGCGACGGTGCCCACGTAGCCATGGCTGGCGCGCTCGAAGAAACGGTTGAACGGACGGAACAACCAGCCACCGAAGAGCTTGTCGAGGAACTTGGAGAAACGGTCCTTGGGCGCGTCATGGCCTTTGAGCAATACGGCAGCCAGGGCAGGGGACAGGGTCAGGGAGTTGATCGCCGAGATCACCGTGGAGATGGCAATGGTCAGGGCGAACTGCTTATAGAACTGACCGGTCAAGCCACTAATGAACGCCGCCGGAACGAAGACCGCGCACAGCACCAGGGCGGTGGCGATGATCGGGCCGGTCACTTCGCCCATGGCGCGCTTGGTCGCCTCCACGGGGGTGAGGCCCAGTTCGATGTTTCGCTCGACGTTTTCCACCACCACGATGGCGTCGTCCACCACGATACCGATCGCCAGTACCAGGCCGAACAGCGACAGGGCGTTCAACGAGAAGCCGAACAGGTGCATCACCGCGAACGTACCGATCAGCGAAACCGGCACCGCCACCAACGGAATGATCGAGGCGCGCCAGGTCTGGAGGAACAGGATCACCACCAGCACGACGAGGATCAGGGCTTCGAACAGGGTGTGGACCACCGCTTCGATGGAGCCGCGCACGAAGATCGTCGGGTCATAGACGATGCTGTAGTCCATCCCGGCCGGGAAGCCTTTCTTCAGCTCATCCATCTTTTCGCGAACGTCGTTGGAGATCTGGATGGCGTTGGAGCCCGGACGCTGGAAGATCGGGATCGCCACCGCCGGCTGGTTGTCCAGCAGCGAACGCAAGGCGTACTGGCTGGAGCCCAGTTCGACCCGAGCGATGTCCTTCAGGCGAGTGATTTCACCGTTGGCGCCGGAACGAATGATGATGTTCTCGAACTCTTCCTCATTGACCAGGCGACCCTGGGTGTTGATCGACAGCTGGAAGGCCTGGGCATTCGGCGCCGGCGGCGCACCCAGGGCACCGGCCGCCACTTGACGGTTCTGCTCTCGGATCGCGGTGACCACGTCGGTGGCGGTCAGGTTGCGCGAGGCGGTCTTGTTCGGGTCCAGCCAGACGCGCAGGGAATAGTCGCCCATGCCGAACAGTTGCACATCACCCACGCCGCCCAGGCGCGCCAGCTCATCCTTGATGTTGAGCAGGGCGTAGTTGGACAGGTAGAGCATGTCGTAGCGTTGGTCCGGCGAGGTCAAGTGCACGACCATGGTCAGGTCGGGCGAGGCCTTGTCCACCGTGATGCCGATCCGGGTCACTTCTTCCGGCAGCTTGGGCTCGGTCCGGGTGACGCGGTTCTGCACCTGCACCTGGGCGTTGTCCAAGTCAGTGCCGAGGGCGAAGGTGATGGTCAGGGTGATCTTGCCGTCAGCGGTGGACTGCGAGGACATGTACAACATGTTCTCGACGCCGGTGATGGCTTGTTCCAGGGGCGCGGCCACGGTTTCGCCGATGACCTTGGGGTTGGCGCCCGGGAAGTTGGCGCGTACGACCACGGTCGGTGGCACGACTTCCGGGTATTCGCTGATCGGTAGCTGGAACAGCGAGATGGCGCCGGCGATCAGGATCAGCAGCGAAAGCACTGCTGCGAAGATCGGCCGCGAAATGAAGAACTGGGAAAATTTCATCTTGGATTCAGTCCCTTAGTCGCGTGGGGTCGCAGCGGCCAGTTTGCCTGCCGAGCCTGACGCCGCCTTGGAGGGCGCGACTTGGGGCAGGTTGCTGGCTTCGAGCGCTTTACGTTGTTGTGCCAGGGCGGCAATGGTTTCTTCGCTGGCCATCGGCACGGTTTCAGGCGTGACCGGTGCACCCGGACGAGCCCGTTGCAGCCCCTTGACGATGATGGTGTCGTCCTTGTTCAGGCCGCTGCGCACGATGCGCAGGCCTTCGATTTTCGGCCCCAACTCGACGGCGCGATAGGCCGGCTTGTTTTCGGCGTCCATCACCAAGACGAATTTCTTGCCCAGGTCGGTGCCCACGGCTTCGTCGTTGATCAGCACGGCAGCGTAGGTGCCGCTACCCACCAGCTTCAGACGGGCGTAGAGGCCAGGGGTGTAGGTGCCATCCTTGTTGTCGAACACGGCGCGACCACGGATGGTGCCGGTCTGGGGGTTGACCTGGTTGTCGACGAAGTTCATCTGGCCCAGGTGCGGGTTGCCGTCCTCGTTGGACAGGCCCATGTAGACCGGCGTGGCCTGGCCGCGCTGCCCCTGGCGGGCGAGTTGGGTGTACTTGAGGAAGACCCGCTCGTCGGCATCGAAGTAGGCGTAGACCTTGTCGGTGGACACGACGCTGGTCAGCGGCGTGACATCGGCGGTCACCAGGTTGCCGGCGGTGATTTCCGCCCGGCTGACGCGACCGCTGATGGGCGAGGTAACGCGGGTGAAGCTCAGGTTCAGTTTCGCCAGGTCCAGTTGCGCCTGGATGGCTGCGGCGGCGGCACGGGCTTCCTGGGCGGCGCTGGTGCGCGAATCCGCCAGTTCGGCGGAAATGGCATTGCTCAAGCGCAGGCGTTCGCCACGTTGGGCTTCATTCTCGCTGCGGGTGGCGGTGGCGCGGGCCTGGGCCAGTTGGGCTTCGAGACGACGGACTTCAGCCTGGAAGGGGCGAGGGTCGATCTGGAACAACAGGTCACCCTTCTTGACCAGCGCGCCTTCGGTGAAGGCCACTTCGTCGATCTGCCCGGAAACCCGCGGGCGGATCTCAACGGTTTCTGGCGCTTCGAGGCGACCGGTGAATTCATCCCATTCGTTGACAGGCTGCTCCAAGACCTTGGCCACACTGACTTTAGCCGGCGGCATGGACGCTGCCGTGTCGGGAGTCTTGCCGCAAGCGCTCATCACCAGCACCGCCAGCAGCGCGAGGGGAAAACGCAGTTTTGAAAGTGAATGTTCCATGGATAGCATCCGCCAATGTATTGAGAATGGGCGGATGATGCGTGGCGCAAGACAGAGGAACGAATCGAATGAAGCAAAGGTAACTATCATTCAGAATGATATAAGCCATCAATGAGACCTCTAGTCCGGATGATGCGCCGCATTTTTGGGAACCGATGGGCCCGTGGCGAGGGAGCTTGCTCCCGCTGGGCTGCGCAGCAGCCCCAAAACCAAGCACCGCGTAGCGTCAGGCAGATCGCATGCGGATTATTGGGGCCGCTTCGCGCCCCAGCGGGAGCAAGCTCCCTCGCCACGGGGTTGAGTGCTCGGCATCAGGTCTGGAAACACCCGAGTCCCCTGTGGGAGCCGAGCTTGCTCGCGATGACGGTTGCCCAGCCGACATCACCGCCAACTGACCCACCGCTATCGCGAGCAGGGTCGCTCCCAAACGGAAATTGACGGTGGACACAAACCTCGTGGCCACTCGAGAACCCAGTGGGAGGGCCATAGGGTTTTGTAGCCTCAACCAAACTGCCTTTGTGGCGAGGGAGCTTGCTCCCGCTGGGCTGCGCAGCAGCCCCAAAACCAAGCACCGCGTAGCGCCAGGCAGATCGCATGCGGATTATTGGGGCCGCTTCGCGCCCCAGCGGGAGCAAGCTCCCTCGCCACGGGGTTGAGTGCCCGGCATCAGGTCCTGAAACACCCGAGTCCCTTGTGGGAGCCGAGCTTGCTCGCGATGACGGTCGCCCAGCCGACATCACCGCCAACTGACCCACCGCTATCGCGAGCAAGCTCGCTCCCACACTGGAATTGGCGGTGGGCACAAACCTCGTGGCCACTCGAGAACCCAGTGGGAGGGCGATAGGGTTTTGTGCCCTCAACCAAACTGCCTTTGTGGCGAGGGAGCTTGCTCCCGCTGGGCTGCGCAGCAGCCCCAAAACCTAGCGCCGCGTAGCGCCAGGCAGATCGCATGCAGCTTATTGGGGCCGCTTCGCGCCCCAGCGGGAGCAAGCTCCCTCGCCACGGGGTTGAGTGCTCGGCATCAGGTCCTGAAACACCCGAGTCCCCTGTGGGAGCCGAGCTTGCTCGCGATGACGGTCGCCCAGCCGACATCACCGCCAACTGACCCACCGCTATCGCGAGCAGGGTCGCTCCCACATTGGCTTCGGCAAGTCTTGAGTCAGTGGATTGCCCAAGCGTGGGCTTTGCTTTCTGGTTATCAAGCTGATTGATGGTCGCCGGGTGAACTTGGCCCAAGCCTAATGCGGCAGATAAAGGTCATGGACACGCTTGACGGTCCCATCCGCGCGAAGCGCGTCCACCGCTTCGCGCAAATGCACGACCATTTCTGGCGAGCATTGCTTCGAACAGGCCAGGTAAAGGTCGGCGCTGCTGCCAACCTTGCTCATGAGCAATTTGCGTTTGGACACCTTCGGCCAGATGTATCGACTCTCCGGCACGCCGTTGAACCAGGCATCGATACGCCCCATCAACAGCATCTGGGCGGGATTGTCGCCGATGGCCAGCGGGTAGATCTGTTCATCACTGAAACCTTCGGCGCGCAGGATATCTTCCTGCGCACTGCCCAGGCCGACGCCGATCTTGCGGTAGGTTTCTTTCGCTTGGGCGAAGCTGCTCACCCGCCGATCGAGGCTGAAAAAGGCTCGCTCCATGGGCATGATCGAGGCGATCCAGGTGAAGCGGTCCTCACGGGGGGGGATGCGCGAAAGGGGCGCGATCAGGTGGTCATGCTCTTCACTGACATGTTTCTGTGCCCGGGCCCAGGGAAGCACATGGACCTTTACCGTGTAGCCAGCCTTGGTCATGGCTGCCACGGCGACATCGCCCACGATGCCGTAGCCCCTGGGATCGTTAACGAACGTCAGCGGCGGTGCGTCGAGAATGTGCAGTTCAATTTCCAAGGCTTCAGCGCCGGCGTTGTGCACGACCAGCAGCGGTATCAATAGACAAAGCCTGGATAGCGCCTTGGCGGGAACAGTCAAAACGTGTTTGCTCAGGCTCATGATCGATACTTCAGGCATTGGACAGTGGGCGCCATTCTACGGGTCGGCGCCGGAAACAGCGTGTTGCAGGCCGGTTTTATGTGATGCGGCGCACCCCAAGCGGGTTCGCCACAGTCGTTTTATCTGGACACGCCAGTCTGTTGCGTTGGCCTGACTGCGTGTATCTGAAGGTATAGATCATTGCGCCGATAAAAACCCAGGCGCTTGCTCCGCAATCAATTGCACCAACGTCCCCACGGGCTCGGCAAGGCTCTGCAGAGGCCGATGGACCAGTCCGACTTCCCGGTGGAAGGTATGTTCGGCGAGGTCGAGTGCGCGCACCCCCTCTGGCCACTGGCGATGGGTCGATGTTTGCGGCACCAGGGCCACTCCGACGCCGTTTTCAACCAGTTTGATGATCGCCTCCAGTTCATCCAGCTCGCTGACTTCATGCAAGGTGAAGTGCATCTTGCGCAGGAAGCGGTCCACCTGACGGCCGCCGAACGAGGCTCGGTCATAACGAATGAAGGGTTGGCTGCCAAGCAGTTCGGCCCAGTCTTCCCCCGGTAGCGCGCTCGGAACGATCAGTCGATACGGTTCAAGCGCCAGGGTCATCCAGCGCAGATCGCTTTGCAGCGAGAAGGGCGGACGGATGATGGCGGCCATGTCGATTTCGCCGGCATCCACCAGATTGATCAACTCCATCGACACCCCGGGAAGCACTCGCGTGCGGCATTGCGGACACTGTTGGTGAAACTTGGCGAGCGCGTCTGGCAGGTAAGAACGTTGCACCGAAGCGATCGCGCCAATGTTCACCAGGACACTGGGGGCATGCCCCGTCGGGCTTGCGCCAAGGTTGTCGTAGAGGCGCAGCAGTTCTTGCGCCTGCAAGAGTATTTGCTGGCCCCTTCGGTTGAGGTGGGCCGAGCGTCCTTTGCGGTCGAAAATATCGAAACCGAGTTCGGCCTCCAGGCGCTGGATCTGCGCGCTGACCGCTGCCTGGGTGAGGCCGATTTTATGACCGGCCGCAGCGAAAGTACCTTCACGGGCCACGGCGATAAGGGTCTTGAGTTCTTTAATCATACACAAATAATAATTGTGTCTTTGAGAAATATATATTGATTTTATTGTTGTGAGTCGAGCCTTACGCTAAGCCGGTCCTAACAAAAGCATCAGGAGCCGTGATGAGCCTTTCTCCCTTCCACCTCGCAATCCCTGTCTACGACCTTCCAGGCGCCCGGGCCTTTTATGGTGAAGTGTTTGGGTTGCAAGAGGGGCGCTCCAGTGCCCATTGGGTCGACTTCAACTTCTATGGTCATCAATTGGTCATCCATGAACAGCCAAAGACCGCTGCCCAGGAGAGCGTGCACAGCAACCCGGTGGATGGGCACGATGTGCCTGTTCCTCATTTCGGCATCATTCTGGGTTGGCAGGAGTGGGAAGCGCTGGCCGAGCGGTTGAAATCCTTTGGCACCGAGTTTGTGATCGAACCCTATATACGTTTCAAGGGGCAGGTGGGGGAGCAGGCCACGATGTTTCTGTTCGATCCCTGTGGCAATGCCCTGGAATTCAAGGCGTTCAAGGATATGAGCCAGCTCTTCGCTAAATAAAAGGAAGGGGCTGCTAAAGCCTATCAGTGAGGAGCAAAAGGCATAAATCTGTGGGAGCAAAGCTTGCTCGCGATAGCGGCAGAGTCGTCAATATTGTCGTCGGCTGGCTTACCGCAATCGCGAGCAAGCTCTGCTCCCACGGGTTTGCTGCTTAACCGACTGGCATTAAGGGCTGCCGGTGGTTTGATAATGGTCAGGTTGTGACGCTGTTTCAGGGTGGTCACAAGTTGTCAGCGATCTTCAGGATGCGTAAGCTGCCCCCATGAGCCAGCCATCCCTACCTTCGCCCAGTACCCGCGGCCCAGCCGACCATGACATTCGCAACCAGATTGTCGCGGCGGCCAATGAGCATTTCAGTCAATACGGTTATGGCAAGACCACGGTGTCCGACCTGGCCAAGGCTATTGGCTTTTCCAAGGCCTACATCTACAAGTTCTTCGACTCCAAGCAGGCGATTGGCGAGGCCATCTGTAGCCAGTGCCTGGCCGAAATCGTCGCGGCGGTTGAGCAGGCCATCAGTGAAGACGGGCTTTCGGCGACGGAGCGTTTTCGCCGCTTGGTCAAGACCCTGATCACCACGGGTGTGAACCTGTTTTTCAATGATCGCAAGCTCTATGACATTGCGGCGTTTTCCGCGTCGGAGCGCTGGCCCAGTTCGCAGGTCTATAACGCGCGAATCAAGAGCTTCGTATTGCAGATTGTGCGTGAAGGGCGGGAGCTTGGAGAGTTCGAGCGCAAGACGCCATTGGATGAGACAGTCGACGCGATCCATCTGGCGCTGCGGCCGTTCGTCAATCCTTTGCTGTTGCAGTACAACCTCGATTACGTCGAGGAAGCCCCCACGCTTACCTGCAATCTCATCTTGCGTAGCCTCATGCCGTGAGCGTTGACTGACGGTTGCATTCGCGCGTCAGTATTCGCTGTCAAGACTGAACCTTTCTCTGGATGAAGCCGCTATTTTGTGACCAATTAAATAGATGGTCATGGGGCTGGATCCATTCAACGAGTCACCACCGGCTGGCCTTCGCTAGGTTGCCAGCCACCGCCTAGCGCCCTGAATGCCGCCACCGCGGCCCGTGCCGATTCTGTACGTGCTTGCGCCCGGGCGTCGGAGACTTGCAACAAGGTCGCGTCGGCATTCAGGACGTCGATCAGGCTGGCCGCGCCTTTCTGATAGCCAATGAATGACGATTGGCGAGCTTGGGACAACGACGTTTCGCCCTGGGTGAGGGTGCTCGCCTGGGCTTCTCGATTCACCAGCGCTGAAAACGCGTTCTCGACGTCCTCGGTGGCGCGCAGTACGGACTGGCGGTAAGCCGCCAGCGCTTCGGCTTCCTGCCCTTTGGCCTGGTCGATTTGCGCGTCGATGCGGCCAAAGTCGAAGAGTCTCCAGCGCAAACCCAGCGCGCCCGCCGCCTCGCTGGCATCGCCGGTGAAAAGGTTGCCGGCGGAAACCGCCGTGGCGCTGCCCAGCAACGCGCTGAGGGAAAACTTCGGGTAGTACTCGGCGACGGCCTCGCCGATACGCGCATTGGAGGTGGCCAGACGACGCTCGGCCACGATCAGGTCTGGCCGGCGGCGCAGCAGATCGGCGGGGGTGCCCATTGCGGTGATCTGCGGTGCCGGAGGAATGTCGCGTCCATTTGCCAGTTGACTGCGATGAGTGCCTGGCGACGTGCCGAGCATGACATCCAGGGCATTCATGGCCGCGTCCAGTCCTGTCTGCAGCACGGGCGTCGTCGCCTGGACCTGCGAGAGGGTGCCCTCGACCTGATGAACCTGATAGCTGGCCGCAAGGCCCTTGCTGTAGAGCAGTTGGACTTTCTCCAACAGGTCCTGCTGTGTCTTGACTTGTCGGTTGGCAATGTCCAGCCGCGCCTGCAATCCCCGGGCAGTGATGTAGAGGTCGGCGGTCTGTGCGGCGATGGCCAGGCGTGTGGCCGCGACACCTGCCTCGCTGGCCTGGTACTCGGCCAGTGCCGCTTCACGCCCTCGGCGCAGGCCTCCAAAGAGGTCCATTTCCCAACTGGCGCCCAGGTTGAGTTCGTAGGCGCTGCCGTAGCGATCGTAGCCAGGCGTCGAGTCCAACACTTGGCCCAGTGGTGTTTCCACGGATTGGTACGAGCGCCCAGCTTGGCCGTTGAGGCTTCCAGAGGGCAATAACGCGGCATTGGCAGCGCCGAGGCCGGCCCGCGCCTGGGTGACACGGGCCGACGCCTGCGCGAGGTCCAGGTTCTGCGCGAGCGCCTTGGTAATGAGCTCGCTGAGCACTGGATCGGCAAAACCTTCCCACCATGTAGCCAAGCTGGCCGGCGTCGCTGCGGACCGTTGCTCGACAGATGCCTGGCCCAAATAGCGATGGGCGAGCGCGGTGTCTGGACGCTGGTAATCCGGACCGACGGTGCAGCCTGCCATCATGCTGAAGCTGACCAACCAAGCAGCGGGGCGTAGGGGCGGCATTGGGGATTCCTGGTGTCGTGGGTTTGTGACCATATTATATTGTGGTCACTTCATGTCAATGAACGTCCATGAGGCTAGGGTGCAATTGGAATTATTAAAGGCTGAGGTACGCGCTTGACTATAGTGTGAGCTGGACGGTGACCATTGACAGTATTGGTCACAAGACTGAGAATGCGATCTCTGTCCTCACTCGCCAAAAGGGAACCTATGCGCCGGCTCCGCCCCGTCACCTTTGCCGCTTGCTTGTTGCCGCTCGTCCTGACGGCGTGTGGCGATTCCTCCATCGCTAAAGATCCGCGCACGCTTGCCCCTTTGGTGCGGGTTGATGAAGTCCGGGGTTCGTCCGACGCCTCGCGTTCTTTTACTGGCGTCGTGGCGGCGCGCGTCCAGAGCGACCTGGGTTTTCGCGTGTCGGGCAAGGTGCTAGAGCGTCTGGTCGATACCGGGCAGGCGGTAAAACGCGGTCAGCCGCTCATGCGCCTCGACCCCATCGACCTGGGGTTGCAAGCCCGAGCCCAGCAAGAAGCAGTCGCTGCCGCCCGGGCCCGGGCCAAGCAGACCGCCGATGACGAGGCGCGCTATCGCGATCTGGTCGCCGCAGGCGCTATTTCCGCATCGGGTTACGACCAGATCAAAGCCGCCGCTGACACCGCCAAGGCCCAACTCAGCGCCGCCCAGGCCCAGGCTGACGTCGCCCAGAACGCATCGGGTTATGCCGTGCTGCTCGCCGATGCCGACGGGGTTGTGATGGACACGCTGGCCGAACCCGGGCAAGTCGTCAGCCCCGGGCAAACCGTGGTTCGACTGGCGCGGGCCGGTCAGCGAGAGGCCGTTGTGCAGTTGCCCGAGACCCTGCGACCTGCCGCAGGCGCCACTGCCCAGGCGACGCTTTATGGCGCCACCGCGAACCCGGTAACCGCGAAACTGAGGTTGCTTTCTGATTCGGCCGACCGCGTGACGCGCACCTTCGAGGCCCGATATGTGCTGGAAGGAGCATTGGCCAATGCACCGCTGGGGGCGACCGTCACGTTGCGTATCGCCGAAGGCTCCGCGCAACGGCGGGCACTGCAAGTGCCGATTGCCGCCATTTATGACTCGGGGAAAGGTCCTGGCGTATGGGCCATTAACGGCGAGCCGGCGAAAGTCACCTGGCGACCTGTGCAAGTCCTGGGGCTGAGCGACGACGCCGCACGCGTCACCGGCCGTCTCAACGTGGGCGAGCGCATTGTCGGGCTCGGCGCCCATCTGTTGCGCGAAGGTGAAGAAGTGCGGCTGGCGCAACCGGGTGACGTCAAGGTTGCCGAGGGCCGTCCATGAGTCTCAACCTGTCGGCACTCGCCGTTCGCGAGCGCTCCATTACCGTGTTTCTGATTTTCCTGATTGCCGTCGCGGGGACCTTGGCGTTTTTCCAATTGGGGCGCGCTGAAGACCCACCGTTTACGGTCAAGCAGTTGACCGTCATCACCGCATGGCCGGGCGCAACCGCCCAGGAAATGCAGGACCAGGTCGCCGAGCCGCTTGAAAAACGCTTGCAGGAATTGAAGTGGTACGACCGCACGGAAACCTACACCCGTCCCGGCCTGGCCTTCACCATGGTGTCGCTGGTCGATCGCACGCCACCTTCGCAGGTGCAGGAGGAGTTCTATCAGGCGCGCAAAAAACTCCAGGACGAAGCGCTCAAGTTGCCCGCGGGCGTCATCGGGCCAATGGTCAATGACGAGTTTTCCGATGTGACGTTTGCGCTGTTCGCCCTGAAAGCAAAGGGCGAGCCGCAGCGATTGCTGGTGCGTGACGCCGAAGCGTTGCGCCAGCGGCTGCTGCACGTGGCGGGGGTGAAAAAAGTCAACATCATCGGCGAGCGGGCCGAACGCATCTTCATTTCCTTCTCCCATGATCGGCTGGCCACCCTGGGCGTCTCGCCCCAGGATATCTTCGCGGCGTTGAACAGTCAGAACGCGCTCACGCCCGCCGGCTCGATCGAAACCAACGGACCGCAGGTCTTTCTTCGGGTCGACGGCGCGTTCGATAAGCTGGCGAAAATTCGCGACACGCCCCTGGCGATTCAGGGGCGTACGCTCAAGCTTTCGGACGTGGCGACCGTCGAGCGTGGCTACGAAGATCCGGCCACGTTCCTGGTGCGCAACAATGGTGAAGACGCGCTGTTGCTGGGCGTCGTGATGCGTGAAGGCTGGAACGGCCTGGACCTGGGCAAGGCCCTGGATGCGGAGACGACCAGGATCAACGCAGACATGCCCTTGGGCATGACCCTCACCAAAGTCACCGACCAATCGGTGAACATCGACTCGGCCGTCGGTGAATTCATGGTCAAATTCTTTGTTGCGCTGCTGGTTGTCATGCTCGTTTGCTTTCTCAGCATGGGCTGGCGTGTAGGGGTGGTGGTCGCAGCCGCCGTGCCGTTGACACTGGCGATAGTGTTCGTGGTCATGGCGGCCACCGGCAAGAACTTCGACCGTATCACCCTGGGGTCGCTGATCCTGGCGCTCGGGTTGTTGGTGGACGATGCCATCATCGCCATCGAAATGATGGTGGTGAAAATGGAGGAGGGCTACGACCGAATCAAGGCCTCCGCCTATGCCTGGAGCCACACCGCCGCGCCGATGTTGTCCGGTACGCTGGTGACAGCGATCGGATTCATGCCCAACGGTTTCGCCCAATCGACCGCCGGCGAGTACACCAGCAACATGTTCTGGATCGTCGGTATCGCCCTGATCGCGTCCTGGGTGGTGGCGGTAGCGTTCACCCCTTACCTGGGGGTGAAGATGTTGCCGGACATCAAGCAGGTCGAGGGTGGCCACGCAGCCATCTATAACACTCGCCACTACAATCGTTTTCGCCAGGTCCTGACCCGGGTCATCGCGCGCAAATGGTGGGTGGCCGGCACGGTGGTCACGACATTTGTCGTGGCGATTCTCGGCATGGGCCTGGTGAAGAAACAGTTCTTCCCGACCTCCGATCGCCCGGAGGTGCTGATCGAAGTGCAAATGCCTTATGGCACTTCCATCGAGCAGACCAGCGCCACCACCGCCAAGGTCGAGGCCTGGTTGCAAAAACAGGACGAGGCGAAAATTGTCACGGCCTACATCGGCCAGGGTGCGCCACGTTTCTACCTGGCGATGGCGCCGGAACTGCCCGATCCGTCGTTCGCCAAGATCGTCGTGTTGACCGACAGCCAGGAAGCGCGCGAGACCCTCAAGTTCCGTCTTCGCGAGGCGGCAGCCGAGGGGCTTGCCCCGGAGGCGCGCATCCGCGTTACGCAACTGGTGTTCGGCCCGTATTCACCGTATCCGGTTGCCTACCGGGTGATGGGACCGGATCCGTCGAAGTTGCGTGAGATCGCGGCACAGGTCCAGGGCGTCATGCAGGCGAGCCCGTTGATGCGGACCGTCAATACCGATTGGGGGGCACTGACGCCGACGTTGCATTTCACCCTGGACCAGGACCGCTTGCAGGCGGTAGGCCTGACGTCCAATGCGGTCGCGCAGCAATTGCAGTTCCTGCTGGCGGGGGTGCCGATCACGGCGGTTCGCGAGGACATCCGCTCGGTGCAGGTGGTCGGCCGTGCGGCCGGTGATATTCGCCTCGATCCGGCGAGGATCGAGGGCTTTACCCTGGTGGGTGCGGCTGGTCAGCGTATTCCGCTGTCCCAGGTGGGCGAGGTCGATGTGCGCATGGAGGATCCGATGCTTCGTCGTCGTGACCGCACCCCGACCATGACCGTGCGCGGCGACATTGCCGAAGGCTTGCAGCCACCGGACGTATCGAGCGCGATCATCAAGGCCCTGCAGCCGATCATCGACACCCTGCCGAGCGGCTATCGGATCGAGCAGGCAGGCGCCATCGAGGAGTCGGGCAAGGCCGGCAAGGCGATCGTGCCGCTGGTGCCAATCATGGTGGCCCTGACCCTGCTGATCATCATCGTGCAGGTGCGTTCGATCTCGGCCATGATCATGGTGTTCCTCACCGCGCCCCTGGGTTTGATTGGGGTGGTGCCGACGTTGCTGATCTTCCAGCAGCCGTTCGGGATCAACGCCCTGGTGGGCCTGATCGCGCTCTCGGGCATCCTGATGCGCAACACGCTGATCCTGATCGGGCAGATCCATCACAACAAACAAGAGGGGCTGGAGCCCTTCCATGCGGTCATCGAAGCCACCGTGCAACGGGCGCGTCCGGTCCTGCTGACAGCGTTGGCGGCCATCCTGGCCTTTATCCCGCTAACGCACTCGGTGTTCTGGGGCACGTTGGCCTACACGCTGATCGGCGGCACGTTCGTCGGCACCATCATGACGCTGGTGTTCCTGCCGGCGATGTACGCCATCTGGTTCAAGATCCGTCCTGACGCGCCAGTGCGCACCCCGGCAGCACCGTTGGCGTAAGCCAGCCATTCAACGAACGTCGACTGAGCAAATGAAGAGGTTTCAAATGATGACTTCCCAAGGGCAAAAACGCATCGTCGTCACTGGCGTGGGCATTGTCGGCCCGCTGGGTTGTGGCGTGGAAGAAGTCTGGCCGCGCTTGCTGGCCGGGCGCTCCGGTATTCGCCTCCTGTCTGTCGATATCACTGAGGGGACAGGTGTGGCCGTGGGCGGCCAGGTGCCGTCGTTGGAAGAAGACCCCATCGCCGGCTACGACCCCGAGCGCATCATCCCAGCCAAGGATCGCAAGAAAATGGATCGCTTCATCGAGTTCGCCCTGGTGGCGGCCGAAGAAGCGTTGCAACAGGCTGGCTGGCAACCGACCGATGCCCACGACCAGGAGCGGACGGCGACGATCATTGCCTCGGGCGTGGGTGGCTTTGGCGCGATTGCCGGTGCGGTCCGCACCACTGATGAGCGTGGTCCGCGCCGATTGTCACCGTTCACGGCGCCGGCCTTTCTCGCCAACATGGCGGCCGGGCACGTGTCCATCCGTCACGGTTTCAAAGGCCCGCTCGGTGCGCCGGTCACCGCCTGTGCGGCCGGGGTGCAGGCCATCGGCGATGCGGCCAGGCTGATCAGAAGTGGCGAGGCGGACATCGCCATTTGCGGCGGGACGGAAGCCGCGATAGATCGCGTGACCCTGGGGTGTTTTGCCGCCGCTCGCGCCTTGTCCACGGGGTTTGCCGAGCGCCCGCAAGAGGCCTCGCGGCCTTTCGATCGAGATCGCGACGGCTTTGTCATGGCCGAGGGGGCAGGGCTGCTGGTGATCGAGTCGCTGGAACATGCCCTTGCCCGCGGCGCCACGCCATTGGCGGAACTGGTGGGTTATGGCACCAGCGCCGATGCCTACCACCTGACGGCAGGTCCGGAAGACGGCAACGGCGCCCGGCGTGCGATGGAGCAGGCGTTGCGTCAGGCCGCAGTCAGTCCGGCCGATGTGCAGCATATCAATGCCCATGCGACATCCACCCAGGTTGGCGATAACGGTGAGTTGGCGGCGATTCGCTCGGTGTTCGGGCGCGGTTCCGATGTGGCGATCACCTCCACCAAGTCGGCCACTGGGCATCTGTTGGGGGCGGCGGGTGGTATCGAGGCTATTTTTACGGTGTTGGCGCTTCGGGACCAGGTCGTTCCGCCGACCCTTAATCTTGTTCATCCTGACGAGGGGGCTGCGGGGCTTGATTTGGTTGGTCTTTGTGCCAGGGAGAGGCCGATTACCCATGCGCTTTCCAATGGGTTTGGGTTTGGTGGGGTTAATGCCAGTGTGTTGTTTCGTCGTTGGGGGGCTTGAGGGTTTAGGGGGGACTGTGTGTATATCCGTTATTTCGGTAACGGCGGCTTAGGGTTCCGCCCTGACGGCGGGTCACTTTTGGAAAAGCGCCAAAAGTAACCAAAAGCGCTTTGCCCCACCACTCGGTGCCTCGCTAGGGCTCGGCATGCCCTCACTCCGGCATTGCTCCGTGGGCCCGCCGCGAAGGGCCATCCATGGCCCAGCGCGGCTATCCCGGCATCCATGCCGGGATGCCCACTGCGCAATGCCTGCGTTCGGCCAGCG
>NZ_JAGDEZ010000066.1:0-21483 GCF_017498305.1 Pseudomonas sp. OA65 | reverse complement strand
CCCTGGCCAATGGCGTCATCGAAACCAGCACGTGGTATCCCGCTGCGGGCGGCGATGGCTGTCCGGCCGACCCGGAGGGGTTCGTGCGCAGCCTGAAGGAGCAGATCGTCAACCCCGCCCAGCCGGCCGATGGCCAGGCCCCGACGCTGTGTACCCGTTATCGCTATAAAGGTTTGCCGGAACTGGGGGACTGCCTGCCGGAGGATTGCCCGCCGGAAGATTTGCCTCTGAAGCAATGGCTCACGGTAGAAAGCGAGACCCTGATGCTACTTGGGACCACTGAAACCGAACTGGAACGCACGCTCTTCGAACATATCGACGACCGGACCGATGCGTTCCTGCACGGGCGCGTTTCGAGCCAGACGGTGACGATGAATGGGAAGGCCACCCGCACCGATTATGCGTACAGCACGCTCGACAGCCCGGTGTTCAAGGAAAGCGTGCTGCAGACGGTTGAAACCCTGACCGGTTTCGACCACGAACAGGATGGGCGAAATGTACAAAAAGTCGTCACGTTGTGGCATTCGATGCTCAATGGCGAGCCGCTGCTCAATCGCGATGACAATAACGTAGAAATCCATTACGAGTATGACGCGCTACGGCGAGTGACTCGTGAAACCGTCGCGCCCGGTACTGCTTATGCTGCACACCGCAGCTATAAGTATTTTCTTTGTGCTGTTGCCGGGCAACAGGCCGAACAACGGATGTTTGATGTTAAACAGGTTGAAACCTGTACGAAGTTCGACGGACTCAACCGGGCGATCTATGAAGAGCGGGACGACGCGGATAACCCCAGCCGAGCCAGCACGCCACGCCAGATCTATGCTGCGGATTACGACGTGTTCGGTAATTTGATCGCAGAGTCGGAGCACGATTGGTTGGGTGAGGATGTACGGGTTCTTACAACGGAATACGAGTACGACGACTGGGGCACGCAATACTGTGTCACCGGCCCGGACGGTGTGAAGGCGTTCGAGCAGACTGACCCGATCGGTACGTCCGAGTCCCAGGGGCCGATCCAGCGTAGCTGGCGCGAAGGTTCATTACCTGCGCCGAAAGTCAGCGGAGTCACCGAGACCTGGCTCAATCTGTTCGAAAAGCCGACCCGTATCGAAAGGTTCGATTTGGCCGAACAGCCCGTCAGTTTGCAACGCAATTTTTATGACGGGCTTGGTCGGACTGTGAAAGAGATTGTCGGATTCCCAGTGTTTGAGCGCGAGACGCTCTATGGTTACGACGCTTTCGACCGGATGACCGAAAATACCTTGCCCGACACCGCTGTGGTTCGGCGTCGCTACGCCGAGCACAGTCGCGAGGACCTGCCCACTTTGATCAGCGTCAACGATAGGGAGCTTGGCACCCAACTGTTCGATGGTCTTGACCGCATGATCAGCTCAACTACGGGCGGTCGCGAGCAGGTGTTCACCTATGAGCCCGGGCAAACACAACCCCATACGGTGACCACCCCCAGCGGTAAAGTCATCGAGTATGAATATCAGCCGGAGTTGGGCGCCGAACCGCTACGGCGGAGCCTGGCGGGGAATATCTCGGCCGATTACGAGTACGACCGGGAGAACGCACGCCTGACCAGTTGCCAGGAACAAGGCTTGCAACTCATCCGTGATTACTACAGCACCGGGGAACCAAAAAGCGAGCGGCGAGTCGTGGGGGGCAATGAATACTCCATGCATTACCGTTACAGCCGGCTTGGTCGCTTGTGTGCCTACACGGATGTTTTAGAGCAGGAGCAGAATTATGCATATGACGCTCAAGGACGCCTGGAACAGACGCAACTGGGCACTACCGTCTCGACGTTCACCTACGACTCGTTGGGTCAGACGGCAAGTATCCATACGCACGATAGTCACAGTGGACAGAGCGTAGGCATTACGTTGGAGTACGACGAGTTCGGTCGCGAAACCTTGCGCACCTTCGACCTCGACGGCGTTGAGCAGCAACTGAGCCAGGTCTACAACGATGTCGATGGTTTGGAGGCGCGGACCTTGAGTCAGGGCGGCGCCGTGCTGCGTGACGAATCCTATCGCTATGACTTGCGTGGACGTCTGACAAACTACACGTGTAACGGTACTCAGCCGCCCATTGATCCGTACAACAAGCCCATCACCGGTCAGGTGTTTAAATTCGACGAGTTGGACAATATCGAATTAGTGTTGACGTCCTTTGCCGGTGGCACAAACAGGGCGATTTATATCTACGACTCCCCCCTCGATCCGACGCAGTTGCGTCGCGTCACTAATACTCATGCGGATTATCCCACCAGCATAGAGCTCGAATACAACCCGGATGGCCACCTTATCCGCGACGAAGAAAACCGTACGCTCGAATACGACCCCCTCGGTCGGTTGATTTCTGTCAGCGGCCTGTCGGGTGAGTCCCCTTCCGGCTACAGCTACGATCCGTTGGACACGCTGACCGGCCTGGACGATGGGAGCGGGCAAGAGCAGCGCTTTTACCAGGACGGTGAATTGTCGAGCCAAATCAAAGGCGCCAATAGCAGCACTTTCATCCGCGCAGAAGGTGTCGTGCTCGCCGAGCACCAGGAAGGTGCCGACCCAAAGTCGTTATTGTTGGCCGGTGATAACAAGAACAGCGTGCTGTGGGAGGTCAATCAGGAGGCAACCCAAGAGGTTGTTTATGCGCCGTATGGTCATCGCGTGGATGAGGCGTCGGTCAGGGGCCACCTGGGTTACAACGGCGAACGGCGGGAAACGCAAACCGGGTGGTATTTATTAGGGAAGGGGTATCGGGCGTTCAATCCGGTGTTGATGAGGTTTCATAGTCCGGACAGTTGGAGTCCGTTTGGGGAGGGGGGGGTGAATGCGTATGCTTACTGTCAGGGGGATCCGGGTAAGGTTGATCCGAGCGGGCATGCGGGAATAGGTTTCTTGATTTTCGGAGTGATAGCGACCGGGACTGGTATTGCAGCCGCTTTCACAGAAGGCGAAACGCGGATAGCGTTGTCGGTGGTTGCTGCGATTGCGGGGGTCGCTGCATTGGTGAGTTTAGTGCCGTCTAATGCGAATTCCCCTAACGGAAATGCTTATCGTTGGGGCGCGCCAAGTACTGCTGGATGGAACGGAACCTCCCCATCCAGGAGGGTAGCAGCAGGAGGCGCTCGGCCGACTTTCGATTCGCGTCCAGCTCCCAGTCGCAACGCCCCGTCCGCGCGGTCTCAAACTTTGGGCATAGGCGACCGTTCATCATTACAGGTCCCACCACGGGCGCGTGTGTCTGAAAGTCATACTGCGCCTCCACAAAAAATGAAGATGACCGCGGAAACGGCCTGGAACCTTAGGCAGCAATGAGCATTGGTATGGCTATAGGTGTTGATTAAAAAACCGGGAGCGGATCCATGTGCATGAATCCTGCTCCTTGTTTTTTGGGTAATAAACGGATGGATTGTTCTAGGGGGCTGTTTAAGTGATCTTTGACGAGGGCGTTGCACATCGGCCTATCTAAGGTGCCCCTGAGACGCTCGCGCATCGCCATAGGCGTCGTGCCGAAAGTGGTTGCGGTGGTTGAGTGTAGGACCCGGCTTAGCAAGCCTCGGAGCGTCAGATACATCCCAACCACCGAGACACCATCTGAGCCGCTCAGATCAATCCGCGTTCCCGCGCGATTTTCCCTGCAAGATGACGCGAACTGACCCCGAATTTTCGGCGGATATTATTGAAATGATAATTGACGTTGGCTTCGCTGCAATCGACGATCATGGAAATCTCCCAGGAAGATTTACCGGCTTCGCTCCACTGCAGGAATTCCTTTTCCCGTTTGGTGAGTCGAATCGCTTGGGGTTGGATGCTCTCCGTGGAGGGGTAATGGTCTTGATATGGCGACGAACGTCCAGAAATCGCGGTGCTGTGGTACATGACTGAAACTCCCATTCATCATCAATGATGGCGTGGGGGTGGCGGAATCTTCCTACTTCTAGATGGCATGGTTCGCACGACCCGTCTTCAGGCCCTGAGGCAGGGCTGGAGGCACGGTTTCGTTTATAGCTTGATTCAAAACCCCTGAAACCTGTCAGACATTACAGGTGGTCGCGCTGGATGATGAATGGCTGCATAGGCTGTCAGGCTTCAGTGGTTGATAGCCTTTGATTTTTATATGAATTGGATGATTCATTGTGGCGAGGGGATTTTGTGTTTCCCCTTTTTAAATTTGCATTCCGCCAACCACGGGTATATACACGCACCATGCTTCCTTCCCAATGCTTGTGCATCAACCTGCGTCGTGCCGCCCGTGGCGTCAGCAGGTATTACGACGGCGCCCTTGATGGCTTCGGGATCAACGTTGCCCAGTATTCTTTACTGAACAACCTGGCGCGCCTGGACCAGCCGAGTATTTCTTCCCTGGCCGAGGCCATGGGCCTGGACCGCAGCACCCTGGGGCGCAACCTGCGGGTGCTGGAAGGCGAGGGGCTGGTGGCGCTGGCCGAAGGGGATGACTTGCGTAACCGCATCGTCGTGCTCACGGACGCCGGGCACGCCCGGTTGGCGGCGGCGTTGCCGGCCTGGGAAGCGGCGCAACAGAAACTGATCGATAAGCTGGGCGCGGAAAAGCGCGCGACCTTGCTGGCCTTGCTGGATGAACTGGCGTGAAGCCGGTTCGTCCGATGATAAGTGGGTATATACCCGCGACCGGAGAATAAGAATGACATCGATGTGGCGTACCTGTGGTTGGGTCCTGGTGGGCAGCGCGCTGATCCTGGCGTTGTCCTTGGGCGTGCGCCATGGCTTCGGCCTGTTCCTGGCGCCCATGAGTGCCGAGTTCGGCTGGGGCCGTGAGGTGTTCGCCTTCGCCATTGCCTTGCAGAACCTGATCTGGGGCTTGGCGCAGCCGTTCACCGGCGCGTTGGCCGACCGCTTCGGTGCGGCAAAGGTAGTGCTGATCGGCGGTATTCTTTATGCCGTCGGCCTGGTGTTCATGGGCATGGCCGACTCGCCATGGTCGTTGTCATTGAGCGCGGGGCTGTTGATTGGTATTGGCCTGTCGGGCACGTCATTCTCGGTGATTCTGGGTGTGGTCGGACGGGCCGTGCCGCCGGAAAAACGCAGCATGGGCATGGGCATTGCCAGCGCCGCCGGTTCCTTCGGCCAGTTCGCCATGCTGCCCGGTACGCTGGGACTGATCGGTTGGCTCGGTTGGTCGGCGGCGCTGTTGACGTTGGGGCTGTTGGTGGCATTGATCGTGCCGTTGGTGAGCATGCTCAAGGATGCGCCATTGCCGGTGGTCGGCCATGAACAAACCCTGGGGGAAGCCTTGCGCGAGGCGTGCAGCCACTCTGGGTTCTGGCTGCTGGCGGTGGGCTTTTTTGTCTGCGGTTTCCAGGTGGTGTTCATTGGTGTGCATCTGCCGGCCTACCTTGTGGACCAACACCTGCCGGCCAGCGTCGGCACTACCGTGCTGGCCCTGGTGGGGTTGTTCAATATTTTCGGTACTTACACCGCCGGCTGGCTGGGCGGGCGCATGTCCAAGCCACGCCTGTTGACCGGGTTGTATCTGGCGCGGGCGGTGGTGATCGGTTTGTTCCTCTGGCTGCCAGTGACGACCACCACGGCGTACCTGTTCGGCATGGCGATGGGCTTTCTGTGGCTTTCGACGGTGCCGTTGACCAATGGCACGGTAGCGACGCTGTTTGGTGTCCGAAATCTCTCGATGCTGGGTGGGATCGTGTTCCTGTTCCACCAGTTGGGCTCGTTCCTCGGTGGCTGGCTGGGCGGGGTGGTGTACGACCGTACCGGCAGCTACGACTTGATCTGGCAGGTGTCGATCCTGCTCAGCCTGTTGGCGGCGGCGTTGAACTGGCCAGTGCGTGAACGTCCGGTGGCGCGCCTGCAAGCCCAGGTCGGTGCGGCATGAGTCGCGTCGGCCCGTGGTTGATCGCTGTCGGTGCCGGCCTGCTGCTGGCGTTTGCCTGGTGGGGTTGGCACCAAGGTGGGTTGGCCTTGATGCAACTGGGCATGGGCACGTGCTGAACAAATGGACGGCATCGGACGCTGCGAGTAACGTCGTGGTCTGACATGCTTCTAAGGAAAACCGACATGTTGATGCGCTGGTTTGCTGTTCCCGCCCTGTTGCTGGCTATGACCGGGCACGTCTGGGCCGCCGATTGCCCGCCGTTGCTGGAGGGTTCGTTGCCCAAGCTGCGGGCCAAGGAAACGATCGACTTATGCCAACGCTTCGCCGGCAAGCCCCTAGTGGTGGTCAACACCGCCAGCTTCTGTGGGTTCGCCCCGCAATTCAAAGGCCTCGAGGCGCTCAACCAGCGCTACAAGGACCAAGACCTGCAAGTGCTGGGGGTGCCGTCCAATGACTTCAAGCAGGAAGCCAAGGATGGGGCTGAAACCGCCAAGGTCTGCTACGTCAATTACGGCGTGACCTTTACCATGACCGAGCCGCAGCCGGTGCGGGGTGCCGATGCGATACCGCTGTTCAAGCATCTGGCTGAACAATCCGTCGCGCCGAAGTGGAATTTCTACAAGTACGTGGTGGACCGCCAGGGTAAAGTCGTTGGCAGTTTTTCCAGTCGGATCAAGCCTGACGATCCGGACTTCATCAAGGCGGTAGAAACCGCCATCGCCTCCAAGCCCTGATCGCCTGCCATGAAAAAGCCCCGCCTCTTTGCAGAGAGCGGGGCTTTTTCGCTTCAGGTGGCGAAAGGTTCAGGCTCGCCGTGAAACATCAGAAGCGGTAGGTTGCACCGACACCAAAACCGTTGGCGCTGTTTTCGTATTTGGCGTTATAGGACTGGCCGAGGGCGTTGTCGCCGCTGACGTTGACTTTTTCTTCCTTGAGGTAGGAATAAGCGACGTCGATGGTCAGGTCTTCGGTCGGGCTCCAGCCGGCGCCCAGGCTGAAGATGGTCCGGTCGCCGGTAGGGATGCGTGGCGAGCGGTCCTGGTTGTTGGTCGGCGACTGGTCGAAGGTCAGGCCGGTACGCAGTACCCACTGTTTGTTCAGCTGGTAGGAGGTACCGATGGCGTAGGCCCAGGTGTCGTGCCAGTTTTGTTCTTCGGTGATGGTGCCGAGAGCCGGGTTCAGTAAGCCGCCGCCAGTGCTGGTGCCTTCGTTTTCCACCGTGATTTCTTTCAAGCGGCTCCAGCGAGTCCAGGTGCTACCGGCGTAGACGGTCCAGGCATCATTGATTTGCTGGGTCACCGAAAAATCCACCGACTCAGGCGTGGTGATGTCCAACGAAGCGTCGTAGCGACCGTCGGTAAGCAGGAAGCCAGGTGTACCGGCACCCGGGCTCACTTCAGTGTGGCCTTCAAGCTTGTACTTGACCTTGGAGTGGTAGGTCAGGCCAACACGGGTGGTGTCGGTTGCCTGGACCAGCACGCCAATGTTGTAGCCGTAGCCGATGTCGTCACCCTTGATCTCCACGCCGGCTTCAGGCAGGCCTGGTACGCCGAGCTGCGATTCCAGGGCGCCGGAAATACGGTTGATGGTCGGGCCGAAACCGATCGATACCTTGTCATTGAAGGCATAGCTGACGGTGGGCTGGAACGTGACGACTTTCACTTCGCTCTTGCTGCCGAAACTCCGGCCCTGGAAGCCGTTTTCATAATCGGTGATCAAGCCAAACGGTGCGTATACACCCAGGCCGAACGCCCATTGATCGTCGATAGGCTTGACGTAATAACCCATCGGGACGCCAGTGAGCGGAACCATGTCGCCTTTGTTGGTACCGGACTGGGTGCCGCTGGCATCGTCGATATCGGTGGAGGCGTCAATGGCGGCGAAGCCACCGGTGACTTGCTGGCGCTTGAGGCGCGACATGCCGGCCGGGTTGCCGAACACGGTGCTGGCGTCATCGGCAGCGGAAGAACGACCTGCGAAACCAGTGCCCATGCCACTGATGCTTTGTTCGTTCAAGGCAAAGCCACTGGCGAAAAGTTGCGTGGATGCCAAGGTAACGGCAAGGCCAAGTGTGGTTTTGAGCATCATTTTTTTCATTGTTAGAACTCCTGGTGATCACCGGGGCGAAAATTACCAACATTTTCGTTCAAGCGCTATAGCCTGGATAGCTTGATTTAGAGCGGTTTTGTAGGACAATCCGACCAATTCGCGACCGTTGTAGGAACTTTCAAAATTTCCCGTCAGCAAGCGACCTGATTCAGCGGTGAAACACAGCTTCGCCAAGCGCAGGTGAAATCTCGCAGGCGCCCTTGGGGATGAAAGGTCTGGCGCCAGATACGGGCCATGCCCAGCAGGTCATCGGCGTCGGGAAGCGCGGTGTTCTGTTCCTCCACCAACAGCCAGGCGATGGCGGTGGCGTAGCGCAGGTTGACGGTCAATTCCAGGTGCGGGCCACTGAGAAAGGCATGCTGGCTGGCCAGGCCGCGGACCAGGCTGGCCCGTTCCGGATCTCGTGCCAGGTAATCGTCCCAGAGTGCCTGGTGTCGGGTCTCGGTAATGCGATACAGGCCATGCCCGCGTCGGTCGTGCAGGGCTGAGCCCAGGGCCGACTGGCTGGCGGCAATGCCCAGTAGCAAGGATTCCGCGGTGGCGCTGTGACACTCAAGGTAAAGCAGCGTCGGGCGGATCACATATCGACACAGTTCGTTGGCAGCGATACCCATAAAACCCTCGAAATGAGAGATGGGCAGAGCCTGGAAGGGTGTGGGCTTGGCAGCAGTGGATCGGTCCAGGCTCCGCCGGAAGCGGATCATGCCGCTTGACTTGAAGTGTAGTGTCATATTCCCGCTGTAAAGGGCTGTTTTTAAAACATCTTCGGCCAACGGTTATAACCGTTATATCCCTTGGTGCTTACGGCGTTTCGTTTTATCGAGAAATACGAGGCAATAAAAAGCCCCGCTTTTTGGGCGGGGCCTTTGGGGTTTTCAGCCTTTCTGGCGTCTCAGGCAACCAGTGCCTGGCGAGTACGCTCGATCACGGCCTGCAGCGGTTCGGCGCTGGAGTACTGGTCGGGGTACAGGCGTTCGCTGTGACGGGCGATGCCGTGTTCGTTGACCAGCGTGAAGCTGAAGCAGCCTTTGCGAGCGGCCATGATCAGGCAGTTCATTGGAGCAAAAGCGTTGGTTAGGGTGCGGATGGCATCCTGTGTCTGGATTTGAGTAGACATGTTATGGGTGTTCCTACAAATGACACGGTTAAGAACCGTGCAACGTTAAAACGTTCCAGTAACATCGACCACCATTGGTCGAACGAAGAACCCGACTGGAACAAAGCAGCCAGTTTGAGCGCTATATAAAGTGCGCGCTTGGGCTGGCAGGTAGGTACTTAGGAGGGCAGGCAACACATCGAGGGCAAAGGTTCTGGGCCCGGGGTGAAGATCCTGATCAATTTTGCAGGTTGGTTCGGTCAGAGTAATGAGCCTGGCAACACCCTTCGCATTCGATCAAAGGCTGTGTTGACGCAAGGGTTACCTGGAAACCATCGAGGGGGTCGGTCTCCTTTTTTCGGTGAGGCGTCCTTTGAAGGATGGCTGACCGCGGAGATGTGTTCGACCCGGAATTGACTTTCAGCTTGGTACTAACGCCGCGGATACTAACGGATCGATCCCATGAAGGGAAGAGGGATGGTTAAAAAATATTCAAATAGCCCTGGCAGCAAGTCGGGCATGGCCTGTGGCGAGGGAGCTTGCTCCCGCTGGGCTGCGCAGCAGCCCCAAAAGAAAGGGCCGCTGCTCGCTGGAGCGCCAGCCCGGCCCAGCGGGAGCAAGCTCCCTCGCCACGTGTTGGTTTTCAACCCGATCCAAGGACGAAGGAGTAGCACAGGATCCCAACGACTGCTGGTGTGGTCAGGTTACCCATGCGTCGCGCATGGCGAGAGGTTATCCCCAGCTTCATACCGCCAGATGCGCCAAAAAATCGCAGCGTTATAACCCGTTCAGCTGTTACTTGTGCACACTTGCTGTGCCCCTTGTCACCGTTCTGTCATGTCGAAACAATCCGGGGTGGGTGCCTGTATCCAAAATTTAAGTCAATGAAAAACATCGCTTTTTTTTACTGGTGAAAAAATCGACAGTTTGAGCGCAGGCCCCGTTCCACAGGGCTTTGCGCGAGTTAAGGGTCGGTTGTCCACTGAGTTATCCACAGCTTCTGTGGATTGTCCCAAGCGCTTGCTCTAGCACGGGCGTGCCGGATTTTTTTCGGCTTTACCCCTACGAAAAAAGGAGTAGAGTGGCGCGCCCTCCGATCTGTCCCACAGTGTTTTATGAAGTTTCGCACAGTATCAAATCCTGTTACCTCAACACCTCCTCGTGTTACCCCACCCAAGCGCATTTCGATGCGGGTGGCTGAGTGGCTGCTCGATAACCCGCGGCTGGGGGACAGCCCCAGCGTCAAGCACTTGGCCGGTCGTTTGCTCAAGCAACCGGCCCGTGAAGGCGTGGTGGCTGCACAAAGTCGCCTCGGCCAGTTGATGTGCCGTGAATGCGGCAACGCTCGGGATCGACGCATCGGCCACGACCTGCTGCGCCAGGCCGCCCGGGCCGGCGATGATCGTGCCCGCCGGGCCCTCGGTGAAATCGAAGACTGAAATCGCAGACTGAGCTGGGCAACCCCCAGCCGCTTGGTTAACCTTCGGGCTTTATTTGATCGGCAGGAATTGTCATGGCTATGGATTTGACCAGCCTGTTGTTTGGCCTGGCAGGCGCTGCGGTGCCATTGCTGGCCTTGGCCTGGCACCTGCAACGCCAGGCCAGCGCCGCGCAGACCGAGCGGGCCCTGATGGAAGAGCGTCTGGCTACTGCCCACATGGCCCACGATGGCCTCAACGCCCAGCTCGATGCCTGCCGCGACGAGATCAGCGACCTGAGCCAGGCCAACGCCGCCAAGCAAGCCGAGCTTGCCGCAGCCTGCCGTGAAGTCGATTTGCTGCAGATCGAGCGCGACAATGCCCGGGATGCCGCCCACGCCTGGAACCTCGAACGCGCCAACAAGGAAGCCGAGCTGCGCCGGCTCGATGCCCAGGCGGCGTCGTTGCAGGCCGAACTGCGTGAGCAGCAGGAGAGCCACCAGCAACGCCTGGATGATTTGCAAGGTTCGCGAGACGAGCTGCGGGCGCAGTTCGCCGAGCTTGCCGGGAAGATCTTCGACGAACGTGAGCAGCGCTTCGCCGAAACCAGCCAGCAACGCCTGGGCCAGTTGCTCGATCCGCTGAAGGAGCGCATCCAGTCCTTCGAAAAACGCGTTGAAGAAAGTTATCAGGCCGAAGCCCGGGAGCGTTTTTCCCTGGGCAAGGAACTGGAGCGCCTGCAACAACTGAACCTGCGCCTGAGCGACGAGGCCACCAATCTCACTCGGGCACTCAAGGGCCAGAAGACCCAAGGCAACTGGGGCGAATTGATCCTGGAGCGGGTGCTTGAACATGCCGGCCTGGAGAAGGGCCGCGAGTATCAGACCCAGGTCAGCCTCAAGGGCCCGGACGGCGAGCGTTTCCAGCCGGACGTGTTGATTTACCTGCCCGGCGACAAGCAAGTGGTGGTCGACTCCAAGGTCAGCCTCACGGCCTACCAGCAGTACGTGGCTGCTGAAGATGACGCCATCGGCCAACTGGCCCTCAAGCAACATGTGCTGTCGTTGCGAACGCACGTCAAAGGCTTGGCCGGCAAGGACTACAAGCGCCTGGACGGTTTGCACAGCCTGGATTTCGTGTTGCTGTTCGTGCCGATCGAAGCAGCGTTTTCCGCCGCCCTGCAAGCCGAGCCGAACCTGTTTCAGGAAGCCTTCGATCGCAACATCGTGATTGTCAGCCCGACCACATTGTTGGCGACCCTACGGGTGATCGACAGCTTGTGGAAGCAGGAACGCCAGAGCCAGAACGCCCGGGAAATCGCCGAGCGGGCCGGGTGGCTGTATGACAAATTCGTCCTGTTTATCCAGGACCTGGACGAGATCGGCAGTCGTTTGCAGCAGTTGGACAAAGCCTACGGCGCGGCGCGCAACAAGCTGACAGAAGGGCGCGGCAACCTGATCAGCCGCAGCGAACAGCTCAAGCTGCTCGGCGCCCGGGCCAGCAAGAGCTTGCCCAGCGAATTGCTCGAACGGGCGATGACCGGCGTGGACGGGCTGCCGGAGTTGCCGGAAGAAGCCAGCGAGAAAACCCAGGCTGAAACACAAACCCAAGGCTGAAACACAAACCCAAGGCTGAAGCACAAACCTGTGGCAAGGATATCTTGTGGGAGCAAGGCTTGCCCGCGATGGCGGTCTCAAGGATGCCATCGCGGGCAAGCCTTGCTCCCACAAAATGTCCCCCAAGATGTCCTTGCACAAGGGCATCATTTCCCCGAACTACAACGGCAAATGCCGACTCAACAGCGCCCGCAACGCCGCCGGCTTTACCGGCTTGGCCAGGTAATCCAAACCCGCCGCATGCACCAGGGCCACCGTCTCGGGCCGGCCATCGGCGCTGATCACCACCCCAGGCACCGGTTCCCCCATGCGCGTGCGCAACCAGGCCATCAGCTCGGTGCCGGTCTCGCCGTCGTCCAAATGAAAGTCCACCAACGCCAGTTGCGGTCGGCCGCCCTGGGCCAGCCAACGCTCGCATTCCTCGCGGTTGCGTGCCGTCCATACCTGGCAACCCCAGCGTGTCAGCAAGCTGTTCATGCCGATCAGGATGCTGTCTTCGTTATCGACGCACAGCACCAGGGCGCCGCTTGGCAAGTGACCGTTGGGTTCGGCGGCGGCGCTCGGTGCGACGACTTGCGTCTGGGCCAAGGGAACGCTGACGCTGAACACGCTGCCGCGCCCCGGCCAGGAGCGCACCTGCAGGCTGTGGCCCAGCACGCGACAAAGTCCGTCGGCGATCGCCAGGCCCAGGCCGAGGCCTTTTTCGGCGCGGGTCTGGTGGCTGTCCAGGCGCTTGAACTCTTCGAAAATGACCTGCAGCTTGTCCTCGGCGATGCCCGGCCCACGATCCCAGACTTCCAGGCACAACTCGCCTTTGCGCCGGCGCACGCCCAGCAGCACCGGGCCCTTGGCGTAGCGGAAAGCGTTGGTCAGGAAGTTCTGCAGAACACGTCGCAGCAGCTTGATATCGCTGTCCACGCGCAGGGATGAGCCGCGCACCCGGAATTTCAAGCCTTGCTCCTGGGCCAGCGCCGTGAACTCTGCGCCGAGGGTACCGAACAGCTCGTTGAGGGCGAAGGGCTTGCGGTCGGGGTTGATCTTGCCGTTTTCCAGGCGGGAAATGTCCAGCAGGTCGGTGATCAGGTCTTCAGCCGAGCGCAGTGAACTGTCCAGGTGGTGCACCAGTTGCCGGGCTTCGCTCGGCAAACCGTCGTGCTGATGGGACAGCGCGGCGGAGAACAAGCGCGCGGCATTGAGCGGTTGCATCAGGTCGTGGCTGACCGCGGCCAGGAATCGGGTCTTGGACTGATAAGCCGCTTCGGCGGTGCTCTTGGCTTCGGTCAGGGCCAGGTTCAGTTGGGACAATTCCCGCGTGCGCTCGGCCACCCGTTGCTCCAGCCCCTCGTTGGCTTCCGTCAATGCCTGGGCAGCCTCACGGAAGGCGGTGATGTCGGTGAAGCTCATGACGAAACCGCCACCGGGCATCGGGTTGCCGATCAGTTCGATGACCCGGCCGTTGGGGAACAGTCGCTCTGAGGTATGGGCGCGGCCCTGGCGCATCCAGTGCAGGCGCCTGGCGACGTGGACTTCCGCCTCGCCCGGCCCACAGAGGCCGCGTTCGGCGTTGTAGCGGATGATGTCGGCGATGGGCCGGCCGACGCTGATCAAGCCGTCCGGGTAGTTGAACAGCTCCAGGTAGCGCCGGTTCCATGCCACCAGCCTGAGAGACTGGTCGACCACGCTGATGCCCTGGCTGATGTTCTCGATGGCACCTTGCAGCAGGGCGCGGTTGAATTGCAGCACCTCCGACGCTTCGTCCGCGATCCGGACCACGTCTTCAAGCTGCATTTCCCGACCTTCAATGGCGGCTTTTACCACAGCGCGTGTCGAAGAGGCGCCGAGTACACCGGCCAGCAGGCGTTCGGTGTGGGCGATCCATTCGCTGTCGGCGTTCTGGTTCGGGTTGAAGCCTTTGCCTTGGCGGTAGGCAAAGCGAATGAAACTCTGCCGCGCCCGTTCTTCGCCGACGAAACGCGCGGCCAGTTGCAACAGGTCTTCGATGTGCACTGCCAGCATCGAGCGCGGGTTGGGGCGGGCGCTGATTTCCTGACCGATGAAGCGCCCGGCCTGCCAGTGTTCCGAGACGCGTGTGCGCGACAGTACGGACACCCAGGCAAACAGCGTGAAGTTGCCGGCCAGGGACAGGACCACCCCTTGGGTCAGCGGGGTAATCGGCAGGTTCAGCGGATTGCCGTGCAACCAGGCCAGGCCCGGGAAGCTGCTGAGTGACCAGCCCAGGCTGTGGGCGGCAATCGGCAGTACCAAGGTGTAGAACCACAGGAAAATCCCTGTGGCGAGGCCGGCGAACACACCGCGGCGGTTGGCCTGTTTCCAGTACAGCGCGCCGAGCATGGCCGGGGCCAGTTGGGTCACCGCGGCGAAGGCGATCTGGCCGATGGTCGCCAGGCTCGCCGTCGAACCCAGCAGGCGGTAACTGACGTAGGCCAGCAACAGGATCACCACGATGCTCACTCGGCGCACCGAGAGCATCCACTGGCGGAACACCTCGAAAGGGCGTTCGGCGGCGTTGCGGCGCAGCAACCACGGCAACAACATGTCGTTGGAAACCATGGTTGACAGGGCCACGCTGGCGACGATCACCATGCCGGTGGCCGCCGATGCACCGCCGATGAACGCCAGCACGGCCAGGGCCGGGTGGGCCTGGGCCAGCGGCAGGCTGATGACGAACGAGTCCGGCAGCACCGAGCTGGGCAGCATCATTTGCCCGGCGAGGGCGATGGGCACCACGAACAGCGCGGCCAGGGCCAGGTAGGCGGGGAACACCCACTTGGCCAGGCGCAAGTCCTGGGGCTCGATGTTTTCCACCACGGTCACGTGGAACTGCCGCGGCAAGCAGATGATCGCCATCATCGCCACCCCGGTCTGCACCACCATGGATGGCCAGTTGATGGTTTCTTTCCAATATTGCTCCAGGCGTGGGGCGAGCATCGCCTGGTTGAACAGGTCGTCGAAGCCGTCGTATAGGCCGTAGGTCACGAACGCACCGACCGCCAGGAAGGCGAACAGCTTGACCAGGGATTCGAAGGCAATCGCCAGCACCATGCCACGGTGGTGTTCGGTGGCGTCGAGGTTGCGGGTACCGAACACGATGGTGAACAGCGCCAGGATCAGCGAGACGATCAGCGCGGTGTCCTGGGCGCGGGTGCCCATGGCATCGGCGCCGGCGCCGATCAACAGGTTCACCCCGAGCACGATGCCTTTGAGCTGCAAGGCGATGTACGGCAGCACACCGACCAGGCAGATCAACGCGACCACCACCGCCAGGGATTGGGATTTGCCATAGCGGGCGGCGATGAAGTCAGCGATGGAGGTGATGTTCTCCTGCTTGCTGATCATCACCATTTTCTGCAGGACCCACGGTGCCAACACGAGCAGCAGGATCGGTCCGAGGTAGATCGGCAGGAATGACCAGAGCTGTTCGGCGGCCTGGCCCACGGCGCCAAAGAACGTCCAGCTGGTGCAATAGACCGCCAGCGACAGGCTGTAGACCCAGGCCCGCACCCGTGGTGGCAGCGGTGTGCTGCGCCGGTCGCCGTAGAAGGCGATGGCGAACATGATGGCCATATAGGCCAGGGCGACAACGGCGATCAGCCCGCTGGACAACGACATGAAAACTCCCCGACAAAGACACCGGGGCTTGAGCCCGGCAGGACAGTCTCGCATGCCCGCTCGGGTTCGTCAGTGTCGACCAAGGTCGAGGCGTGGTGGGGTGTCGCAGGTGGGGGAGTACTCGGGTTATTGGGGGTTCTTTCGGGCCTCTTCGCGAGCAGGCTCGCTCCCACATTGGATCTGTGGTGGATACAAATCTTGTGTCCACTGGAGAACCCATGTGGGAGCGAGCCTGCTCGCGATGGCGCCGTCACTGACCCAACGCATTCTCCACCAAGCGATACAACTCCCCAGCCTCCAACGGTGCGGTGGCAAAGAGTATGCGGAACACCGTCGGCGCCACCACCACATTGATCAGCCGCTCGACTGCGTCAGTCGGTGAAACCAGTCAGCGATGGCGTTCGGCCTTGAAACCCGGCATGCAGGTGCCGCTGGCGGTAGGTTAGTCTTGGCACCTCAATCTTCTTACGGACGGATCCCTTGAAAATCATTCGCAGCAAATCCTTTACCGGTGACCGTGCCTGGGCGGCGCTGGATATCGCCAACATGAATGGCATCACCACGCGTCTGCACTGGACCGACCAGCCGTACAAATGGCACATCAACGACGGCCAGGAAGTCTTCGTGGTGCTCGATGGGCAGGTGCAGATGTGCTATCGGGAAGAGGGTGTCGAAAAGGCGACCCTGCTGGAAGTCGGGGACATTTTTTACGCCTCGGTGGGCACCGAACATGTCGCCAAACCCTTGGGCGAAGCGAGAATCCTGGTGATCGAGACCGAGGGCAGTGTCTGAGGCTTATCTGTAAAATAGATCACCTATAGAGAAATTACCCGTTATATAGATATTCGATGCAGCTCTAGCATGGCTCTACCTCATCCGAGGACAGGAGTTCGCCATGACATGCTGCGCTGCAAAAAACCGCTATCGCCCACTGAGGCATTTGCCCAGGCCGCTGGAAGCCATTCGCCAATTCACACCTAACTGGTTCGCCGTGACCATGGGCACCGGTGTGCTGGCGCTGGCCTTGGCGCAATGGCCGACACAGATGCCCGGCCTGCGCGCGTTAGGCGAAGGATTGTGGTTGTTCAATACGCTGTTGTTCGTGGTGTTCGCCCTTATGTACACGGCCCGTTGGGTGCTGTTTTACGACGAAGCGCGGCGGATTTTCGGCCATTCCACGGTCTCGATGTTTTTCGGCACCATTCCCATGGGGCTGGCGACCATCATCAATGGCTTTCTGGTCTTTGGCTTGCCGCGCTGGGGGAAGGGCGTGGTGCCGGTGGCTGAAGCGTTATGGTGGATCGACGTGGCGATGTC
Organism: Pseudomonas sp. OA65; assembly: GCF_017498305.1. Taxonomy (NCBI): domain Bacteria; kingdom Pseudomonadati; phylum Pseudomonadota; class Gammaproteobacteria; order Pseudomonadales; family Pseudomonadaceae; genus Pseudomonas; species Pseudomonas sp. OA65. The sequence goes on along the minus strand of NZ_JAGDEZ010000066.1, from coordinate 4,414 downwards.
GCTGGCCTGTGGCGTACTGATCCCGTTCTTGATGTTTACCCGCCAGGAACACCGGATCGACCAGATGACTGCCGTGTGGTTGCTGCCCGTGGTGGCCGCCGAAGTCGCCGCGGCCAGCGGCGGGCTGTTGGCGCCGCACCTGGCCGACGCTCATGCACAACTGGTCATGCTGGTGACCAGCTACGTGCTCTGGGCCTTTTCCCTGCCGGTGGCGTTCAGCATCCTGACGATTCTGCTGTTGCGCATGGCTTTGCATAAGCTGCCTCACGAAAACATGGCCGCCTCGAGCTGGCTGGCCCTCGGCCCGATCGGCACGGGTGCCCTGGGCATGTTGCTGCTAGGCAATGATGCCCCGCTGATTTTTGCCGCCAATGGCCTGCCCGGCATGGGTGAGATCGCCGCCGGCTTGGGCCTGGTGGCAGGCATCACGTTATGGGGCCTGGGATTGTGGTGGATGTTGATGGCGCTGCTGATTACTGCGCGCTATCTGCGCGAAGGCATTCCGTTCAACCTTGGCTGGTGGGGCTTTACCTTTCCCTTGGGCGTGTACGCGCTGACGACACTGAAGCTGTCGGAGCTGCTGGGCCTGGGTTTCTTCGGCGTGTTCGGTGCCGTACTGGTGGCCATGCTGGTGGTGCTGTGGCTGATCGTAGGACGGCGTACGGTCCAGGGCGCCTGGCACGGCGAGCTGTTTGTGTCGCCTTGCATTGCAGGGCTGGCGAAATAATCGCTAAAGACAGGTAATGTGTGGCCTGGATCGAAAAACGTTCATTCCAATAAGTGTCCACGCCACTCAGGAACATGGAAGATGAGTCACCCTTCGCAGTTCACCTTGCTTCGCACGCGGCGTTTCCTGCCGTTCTTCATCACGCAGTCCTTGGGCGCGTTCAACGACAACATTTTCAAGCAGTCGCTGATCCTCGCCATCCTTTACAAATTGACCATCGAAGGCGACCGCTCGATCTGGGTCAACCTCTGCGCGCTGCTGTTTATCCTGCCGTTCTTTCTGTTCTCGGCACTGGCGGGGCAGTTTGGGGAAAAATTCGCCAAGGACGCGCTGATTCGTCTGATCAAGCTTGGCGAAATCGTGATCATGGCGGTGGGGGCGGTGGGTTTCCTGTTCGATCACTTGTGGCTGATGCTGCTGGCGCTGTTCGCCATGGGCACGCATTCGGCATTGTTCGGCCCGGTGAAGTACTCGATCCTGCCCCAGGCCTTGCACGAGGAAGAGTTGGTCGGCGGCAACGGCTTGGTGGAGATGGGGACCTTCCTGGCGATCCTGGCCGGCACCATCGGCGCCGGGATCATGATGTCCTCGGCGCAATACGCACCCGTGGTGTCCACCGCGATCATCGGCGTTGCCGTGCTCGGCTACTTGGCCAGCCGCAGCATTCCGCGCGCAGCGGCGGCCTCGCCGCAAATGCGTTTGAACTGGAACATCTTCAGCCAATCCTGGGCCACCCTGAAACTGGGGTTGGGGCAAACCCCGGCGGTGTCCCGGTCGATTGTCGGCAATTCCTGGTTCTGGTTCGTCGGGGCGATTTACCTGACGCAGATTCCCGCTTATGCCAAGGAATGGATGCACGGCGACGAGACCGTGGTGACCTTGATCCTGACGGTGTTCTCGGTGGGGATCGCGCTGGGTTCGATGCTCTGCGAAAAGCTGTCCGGGCGCAAAGTCGAGATTGGCCTGGTGCCGTTCGGCTCGTTCGGATTGACCGTGTTTGGCCTGCTGTTGTGGTGGCATTCCGGCGGAATTCCCGCCAGTGTCGAGGGCCACGGTTGGCTTGAAGTGCTCGGTTTCGGCCATGCCTGGCTGGTGTTGATCGACATCCTTGGCCTGGGTGTCTTCGGTGGTTTCTACATCGTGCCGCTGTACGCATTGATCCAATCGCGCACCGTGGAGAACGAGCGGGCGCGGGTGATTGCTGCCAACAATATTCTCAACGCGTTGTTCATGGTGGTCTCGGCCATTGTCTCCATTGTGTTGTTGAGCCTGGCCAAGCTGTCGATCCCACAGCTGTTCCTGGTGGTGTCGTTGCTCAACATCGGCGTCAACGCCTACATCTTCAAGATCGTCCCTGAGTTCAGCATGCGTTTCATGATCTGGTTGCTGAGCCATTCCATGTACCGCGTGGAGCATCGCAACCTGGAGGCGATACCGGATGAGGGGGCTGCGCTGTTGGTCTGCAACCACGTTTCCTTCGTCGATGCCTTACTGATTGGCGGCGCGGTGCGTCGGCCGATTCGCTTCGTGATGTACTACAAGATCTACAACCTGCCGGTGCTGAATTTCATCTTCCGCACTGCCGGGACGATTCCGATTGCCGGGCGCCAGGAAGACATTCAGATCTACGAAAAAGCCTTCAAGCGAATCGCCCAATACCTGAAGGACGGCGAGCTGGTGTGCATTTTCCCTGAAGGAAAATTGACCGGTGACGGTGAGATCAATGAGTTCAAGAGTGGACTGACGCGCATCCTCCAGGAAACCCCGGTGCCGGTGATCCCCCTGGCGTTGCAGGGCTTGTGGGGCAGTTTCTTCAGTCGCGACCCGGCCAAGGGGCTGTTTCGCCGGTTCTGGTCGCGGGTGACGCTGGTGGCGGGTTCGGCGGTCGCGGTGGAAGTGGCTGAGCCGGCGAAATTGCAGGCGTTGGTGGGGGAGTTGCGCGGTACTGTCCGCTAAAACGAAAAAAACTGTATGAACAAGGAGCTGTATGGACAAGGAACTGTATGAAGGAACTGTATGAACAAGGAGCTGTGGGAGCAAGGCTTGCCCGCGATGACGGTCTCAAGGATGTCATCGCGAGCAAGCTTTGCTCCCACAGGTTTTGCTCCTACACGTTCCTTTGTTCCTACAAGTTCCTTTGTGCCTAGAAGGTCTGCTTCTACAGGGAGGGCTCAGGCGCTGACCTTGAGCCCGATCAACCCAGCAACGATCAACGCCACGCTGGCCAACCGAACCAGCGCCATCGACTCACCAAACAAAATGATCCCGGCGATCACCGTGCCTACGGCACCGACCCCGGTCCAGATCGCATAGGCGGTCCCCAGCGGCAGTTCCTTCATGGCGAGGCCGAGCAGGCCGAGGCTGATCGCCATGGCGGCGATGGTCAGGGCGGTGGGGAGCGGGCGGCTGAAACCGTCGGTGTATTTCAGGCCGACAGCCCAGCCGACTTCGAACAGGCCGGCAAAAAACAGAATGATCCAGGACATCACACACCTCATCGATGGATGGGGTCGTCCCCGGATAATGACGCGATGGCGTTGCGGGGTCGTCCCCGCATTGGGCACAAGGATGCCCAATGCTGACTGTTCGATCAAGTCGCTCGGTCAATCCGCCGTTTGACGGGCAAGCGCTTCACGGTCCTGTTTTTCGCTCATGCGCCGGAAATACGTCGAGAGCAGGGCTCCGGAAATATTGTGCCAGACGCTGAACAGTGCACTGGGCACCGCCGCCAGTGGCGAAAAATGTGCGCTCGCCAACGCCGCGCCGAGGCCGGAGTTCTGCATGCCGACTTCCAGTGACAGGGTTTTGCGCTGGGCCAGCGGCAAGCCAAACAAACGCCCGGTGAAATACCCCAGCAGATAACCGAAGCTGTTATGCAGCATCACAATGGCCATGATCAGCAGGCCGGATTCGGCGATCTTCGCCTGACTGGCCGCCACCACTGCCGCCACAATGATCACGATGCTCACCACCGAAATCAGCGGCAGCACATCTATGGCATGACGAACCCGGGCACCCAACAGGCGTTGGGCAACGATGCCCAGCGCGATCGGCACCAGCACGATTTGCAGGATCGACCAGAACAGCGCCGAGAACGACACCGGCAACCAGGCCGAGGCCAGCAGCCAGATCAGCGCTGGGGTCAGCAGCGGGGCAAGCAGGGTGGTGATGGCGGAAATCGCCACGGCCAGGGCCAAATCACCGCGAGCCAGCCAGGTCATGACGTTGGACGATGTGCCGCTCGGGCAGCAACCCACCAGGATGACGCCGACGGCGATCTCCGGCGGTAGACTGAACATTTGGCAAAGCAACCACGCCGTACCGGGCATGATCACGAATTGGGCAACCACCCCCAGGGCTACGCGTCCCGGATGGCGGGCGACTTCGGCAAAGTCTTCCAGCTTGAGTGCCAGGCCCATGCCGAACATCACCAGGCCCAGTAGCGGCACGATGGCGACCTTCAGGCCAACGAACCATTGCGGTTGCAGGAAAGCCAGTACCGCGAAAAACAGTACCCAGTAAGCGAAGGTATTGCCGACGAAGCGACTCAATGCAGCCAATGCGCGCATGACCTGATCCTTATTATTAAGAACACCACAAATATAAAATGTGGGAGCGGGCTTGCTCGCGAAGGCGGTGTGTCAGACAGCATAGGGTTGCTGACACACCGCCTTCGCGAGCAAGCCC
>NZ_JAGDEZ010000065.1:0-23218 GCF_017498305.1 Pseudomonas sp. OA65 | reverse complement strand
AGATCCTGGCCCCGGCCAAGAGCATCGAGCAGATGCAGCACGTGGTGTTCAACGCCTACACCAACGCAACGCTGACGGTGTTGTTCCTGTTCGTGGTCTTCAGCATCCTGTTCTACGCGCTCAAGGTTGGCATCGCCGCCTGGGGCACGAAGGAACGCACGGACAAAGAAGCGCCATTCCAGGCCTTGCCGGACGCTTGATAGAGGATTGCAACGATGTTCAATGACTTGAGTCGCCTGGGTAAATACCTTGGTCAGGCCGCCCGCCTGATGGTCGGCATGCCCGACTACGACAACTACGTCGAGCACATGCAAACCAAGCACCCGGACAAGCCGATGATGGACTACGAGGCGTTCTTCCGCGAACGCCAAGAGGCCCGTTACGGCGGCAAGGGTGGGCCCAAGTGCTGTTGACTTGAGCTAAACCCAACCCCCATGTGGGAGCGGGCTTGCTCGCGAAGGCGTCGGGTCAGTCGCCATTGATGTGGCTGACACACCGCCTTCGCGAGCAAGCCCGCTCCCACAGTTGTTTTGGGGTGGTCTCAGGATTTGTATACGCCACAAATCCCTTGTGGGAGCGGGCTTGCTCGCGATAGCGTCGGATCAGCAGTATTGATGTTGACTGACCCGACGCCTTCGCGAGCAAGCCCGCTCCCACATTGGTTTGTGCTTTTCTTTAATTTCGAAACAGGAGAATCATGTTGTCCTCTCCCATCCCGGTCACCATCCTCAGCGGCTTCCTCGGCGCCGGCAAGACCACGCTGTTGCGCCATCTGCTCAAGGCCGAACACGGCCTGAAAATCGCCGTGATCGAGAACGAATTCAGCGATGCCGGCATCGACACCCAACTGCTGGGCGACGAGCCGGTGCAAGTCATGACCCTGGCCAACGGTTGCGTGTGCTGCACCATTCACACCGACCTGACCAAGGCCCTGTACCTGTTACTTGAGCGACTGGACAATGGAGAGATCGCCTTCGACCGCCTGGTGATCGAATGCACCGGCCTGGCCGACCCGGCCCCGGTGGCGCAGACTTTTTTCATCGACGAGGACTTGCGCGAGCGTTATATCCTCGACGGCATTCTCACACTAGTGGATGCCGCTCACGCCGACATCCACCTGACCCAGGCCATCGCCCAGGCCCAGGTCGGGTTTGCCGATCGCCTGCTGCTGAGCAAGACCGACCTGGTGGACGCCGCCCAGGTCCAGGCCCTTGGCGAGCGCCTGACACGCATCAACCGGCGGGCGCCGATCCGGGTGGTCGAGCACGGCCAGATCGACCTGGCCGAGTTGCTCGACATTCGCGGCTTCAACCTCAATGCGGACCTGGGCGCAGGGTTCAGCCTGCGACCGGTGGGCAAGGCCACCCCGGGCGATCGCATCAGCAGCCTGGTGTTGCGCACCGACAAGGCGCTGGATATCGACAAGCTCAGCGAGTTCATGAACCAGTTGCTGGAAGAACACGGCAAGCAACTGCTGCGCTACAAAGGCGTGCTGAACATCGCGGGCGAACCCCGTCGACTGGTGTTCCAAGGCGTGCTCAAGTTGTACGGTTTCGATTGGGACACCGAATGGGCCCCCGATGAAGCCCGGGAAAGCGTGATCGTGTTCATCGCCGACGAACTGCCTGAAGAGAAGATCCGCGCCGGATTCGAGGCCGCGCTACTTTGACTGTGTGGCGAGGGGATTTATCCCCGTTGGGCTGCGCAGCGGCCCCAAACCAGGCAACTCGGTGTGCCAGGAAGATTGAGGTAACTGCTTTAGGGCCGCTGCGCTGCCCAGCGGGGATAAATCCCCTCGCCACCACCGCTATTTGATCAGCAGTTTTTGCTCCAGATGGTCCAGGTGCTCATCCATCAGCCGCACCGCTTCGTTGGCGTTGCGTCCTTCCACCGCATCGACGATCGCCCAGTGTTCCTGCCAGGCGCAATGTCGGCGCGACTTGACCTCGTACCGCGCCAGGGCCAGCGAGGTCAACGGCACCAGGCTGCCGAGAAATTGCAACAATGGCGCATTACCGGCCATGGCGGCCAATTGCAGGTGAAACTCGCCGGACAGGCGTATTGCCGGGCCACGCTCGCCGCGGTCCAGGCAGTGCTGTTCCTGTTCCACCAGATCCCGAAGACGTTTTAGATCCTGCGGTCGCGGTGCCTTGCAGGCCAGGCGCACCAGCGTCTGTTCGGCCAGGCGGCGAGCGTGGAGGATCTGCCGGGTCTGCTCCAGATCCGGTGCGGCGACCTGGGGGCGGTGGTTGGGCCGCAATATCACCACTTGCTGATGGGACAGGCGCGCCAGGACGCGGCGGATGATGCTGCGGCTGACACCGAACACATTCCCCAGACTTTCCTCGGTGAAGCGGCTGGCCGGAGCAATGCGTTGTTCGAGGATGGCGTCGAAGATCCGCGGGTAGATATCGTCCACCGACGGTTTGCCGATCCGGCCGGGCAAGGGCAGGGTGGCGAGTACATCGCGGTTATGTTGATGGGAAACGAGAGTGTTCATGGCGGTCTCCGCAGGCCCAGGCTCAAGTGCCGAGGCTGTCGTCCGGAATATTCAATTCGATGCCCATGCGCTGGCCTTCCCGGAGAATGTGCCGGCGCATTTCGGCGCTGGCCTGGGCGCTGTTCTTGCCACGGATGGCACGGACCACGGCTTCATTTTCTTCCAAGCGTTCGGCCAGGTGCTCGGGCGAGTTGCGCAACACATCGGCGCTTTGCTTTAGGGCGTTGCTGGTCTGCTGGACCACGTTCTGGAAGATCGGGTTGGATGTCAGGGCAAACAACTCTTCATGGAAAGCGATGTAGGCGTTGGCACAGGCGTCGCTGTCGTTGGCTTCCAGGGCTTCGCGCATGTCCATGAGGGTCAGGCGCAGTTGGCCGACTTCTTTGCTGCTGATGGACTGGGCCACGAGGCCGACGATGAAGGGCTCCAGGGTGTAGCGCAATTGCAGCAGGTCTTCCAGGCTCGCGCCGGCCATGGCGCTGCCTTCACTGGCGACATCGTTGAGATTGGCCTCCAGCACCACGACGCCTTTGCCGGGCATCGAGCGCACCAGGCCCAGGGTCTCCAGGACGATCACCGCTTCACGCAGGCTGGGCCGACTGATGCCCAGTTGCTCGGCCAGTTCGCGCTGGCCGGGCAGCATGTCCCCCGAGCGCCACTGGCCCCGGGCGAGGGCGGCGCGGAGTTTCTCCACCACGGAATTAACGACGGTCGATGAGCTGATCACATATGACTCCTTGGAAATCAATCAGGCGGTGCCGGTTCGCGGTCCGGCACCGCAGTCTTTCAGAATTCCTGTTGATGGGCACTGCCCACCGGCTTTCTGGGTTGGAAGGTATAGCCTTGTTGGCCGGACAGCACCTTGCGCGCGCGAGGCACATCGATGTCTTTCTCCCAGCGGGCAATCGCCACGGTGGCCACGCAGTTGCCAATCAGGTTGGTCAGGGCCCGGCCGATGCCCATGAACCAATCCACGGCCAACACCAGCACCAGGCCCACCACCGGGATCGCCGGGATCGCGGTCAGCGTCGCCGCCAGGATCACCAAGGCCGAGCCGGGAATTCCGTGGGCGCCCTTGGAGGTGATCAGCGATACCAGCAGGATGGTCAAGAGGTCGCTCAGGGCCAGGGGCGTACCGGTGGCATTGGCGATGAAGACAATCGCCAGGGTCAGGTAGATCGAAAAGCCATCCAGGTTGAACGAGTAACCAGTTGGAATCACCAAGCCCACGGTGGAGCTGCCGATTCCCAGGTGTTCGAGCTTGCGCATGATCTGTGGCAGCACGGCATCAGACGAAGCGGTACCGAGGACGATCAGCAGTTCTTCGCGCAGGTATTTGAGGAACGGCAGCATCGGCAGGCCGGATGCACGCATCACCAGGCCGAGGATCACGGCGACAAAAGCGATGCAGGTCAGGTAGAACAGGCCGACGAGACTGCCTAGGTGCTGCAGCGAGTCCAGGCCATATTTGCTGGTGGTGAAGGCAATGGCGCCGAACACACCGATGGGGGCCAGGCGCACGATCATGCCCATGATGCGGAAGATCACGTGGCTGAGCTCGTTGATCAACCGTGAAATGCCGGAAGCGGCGTCACCGACGAGATTCAACGCACTGCCGAACAGCACGGCAAACAGCAGCACCTGCAGGATATTGTTTTCCGCGAACGCCCCGATCACTGAAGTCGGGATCAGGTTCATCAGGAACTGGGTGGTGGTGACCAGGTGCTGGCCGCGCTGGGCGATGTCGTTCACGTCCGTGCTGGCGAGCTGCTCCAGGTGGATGTTCGCACCGCTGCCAATGCCCGTGCTAAAGGCAAGGACCAGGCCGATGACCAGGGCGATGGTAGTGAGGACTTCGAAGTAGATGACCGACTTGAGGCCGATGCGCCCGACCTTCTTGAGGTCACCGGCGCCGGAGATACCACTGACCACCACGCAGAACACGATCAGGCCGATGAGCATCTTGATCAGCTTGATAAAGCCGTCGCCGAGGGGTTTGAGCTGTGCAGAGTATTCGGGAAGGGTAAGCCCACAGACGATGCCGAGCACCAGTCCGAGGACAACTTGAAGGAAGATCGACCGCGAGCACCATTTAAGCATGGGAGGGATTCCTGGTTCGGTGTCCTTGTTCGCCAGGCGTGCTGGCGTCGGGACTTCATTATTGTGGTCTTACCGGTTTGTCCAGTGCAGGCGCAGTCTAGGCGCTGTTTTCGCGGGTGTGCAAGCCCGATTGTGACGATTTGGCTTGACCGGTCTTACCAGTTGCGGCGCGAGCCTTGTCCTTGAGCCTTTTCTCGGCTTGAAAAAAGTTGCCGCAGATGCCGCTGCGTAGGAGCTGTCGAGTGCAACGAGGCTGCGATCTTGTCCCAGACAATTGAGTCGTAAGCGAAAGATCAAGATCAAAAGATCGCAGCCTTCGGCAGCTCCTACAGGGCAGCCCGGCTCCCTCGCCACAATCTGGTTGTTAAGTGTTTAAGAGTGCGACGCGTACTTTTCTCAAAGGATGCTCAGAATGAACATCGCTTTCGACCGTTCTTCTGTCTCGGCAAGATAGAGATAAGGTGAGCCGCGCAGTCTCAAACCCCCTACATATTTTTTATTGGCGGTCATGAGCGAAACAGGGGTGTGACCGGATCTGATGCTTTCCGGCGTGATGACATTCTGTTGAAGGTCGATAAGGGTGAAGAGCGTCGGCTTTTTAGTGTTGGGGTCTTTTGCGCCAAGTACTTCGAATAAACTTTTGCTGATCAATTTGTTGTAGTGATCACCGGTGTTTTTTATGGTCAGGAGATAGCCGCCCGCCGTTTGTCGGAAATGCAATCGCAAGGGTTCGCCGCGCGTCCTAGGGGCTTCGGCGCGCATGCCAAGCAGGTGTGAGTGATCCTGGGTCTGAGGGTTGCCGGTAAAAAAGCCACCGCTGAAAGCACTGACGGTCGCCAGCGCGGGGTTGCCATGCAGCCTTCCCAGAAGATTGACGTGAGCGCTGAACATATCAAGGGTTGCATGAAAGGAATGTTCACTGTCCATGTGAATATTGACTCCTGAATTGAGTGATAAAGTTAAAGTGGAACGAGTCGGATCTTATTGAGTTGTTAATCGCTTGTGGGATTGTCTGTATTGCAGGACGTTAAATGTTGGCTGGCGTTAGTTATTTGATTGCGTAGTTTTACGCGCCAATAAAAAAGGCCCGCATCTTTCGATGCGGGCCTTCTTGGCTACGCGTTGGCGAGCTGATTAAGCGCCGTATACCGGCAGCTTCTTGCAGATAGCCTTGACCTTCTCACGCACGGCGTCGATGACCGCTTCGTTGTTCAGGTCCGCCAGGATGTCGCAGATCCAGCCGGCCAGTTCCTTGCACTCGGCTTCCTTGAAGCCGCGGGTGGTCACGGCCGGGGTGCCGAAGCGCAGGCCCGAGGTGACGAACGGCGAGCGTGGGTCGTTGGGCACCGAGTTCTTGTTGACGGTGATGAACGCCTTGCCCAGCGCCGCGTCGGCGTCTTTGCCGGAGATCTCCTGCTTGATCAGCGAGAGCAGGAACAGGTGGTTTTCAGTACCGCCAGACACCACGTCGAAGCCGCGCTCGATGAACACGCCGGCCATGGCCTTGGCATTTTTTACCACTTGTTGCTGGTAAGCCTTGAACTCGGGTTGCAGGGCTTCCTTGAAGCAGATCGCCTTGGCTGCGATCACGTGCTCCAGCGGGCCACCCTGGGCGCCCGGGAAGACGGCGGAGTTCAGCTTCTTCTCGATGTCGGCGTTGGCGCGCGCCAGGATCAGGCCACCGCGCGGACCGCGCAGGGTCTTGTGGGTGGTGGTGGTGACCACGTCGGCGAACGGCACCGGGTTCGGGTAGACGCCTGCGGCGACCAGGCCGGCAACGTGGGCCATGTCGACGAACAGGTAGGCACCGACCTTGTCGGCGATCTCGCGGAAACGCGGGAAGTCGAGGACTTGGGAATAGGCGGAGAAACCGGCCACGATCATTTTCGGCTTGTGCTCGAGGGCCAGGCGCTCGACTTCGTCGTAGTCGATCAGGCCGTTGCCGTCGATGCCGTACTGGACGGCGTTGTACAGCTTGCCGGAGGAGGAAACGCTGGCGCCGTGGGTCAGGTGACCGCCGTGGGCCAGGCTCATGCCCAGGATGGTGTCACCGGCCGACAGCAGGGCCAGGTACACGGCGGCGTTGGCTTGGGAGCCTGCGTGCGGCTGGACGTTGGCGTAATCGGCGCCGAACAGTTCCTTGGCGCGGTCGATGGCCAGTTGCTCGACCACGTCGACGTACTCGCAACCACCGTAGTAGCGCTTGCCTGGGTAGCCTTCGGCGTACTTGTTGGTCAGTACCGAGCCTTGAGCTTCCATCACCGCGGGGCTGGTGTAGTTTTCCGAAGCGATCAGCTCAATGTGCTCTTCCTGGCGCTGAGCTTCTTGCTCCATGGCGGCAAAGAGATCGGCGTCGTACTTGGCAATAGTCAAATCACGGCTGAACATGGCGGTCCTCAAGGATCGGGGGCAGAAAAGGGGGGCATTCTACCTCAACCGGTTTTGGAAGGCATATGAAAGGAATTCAGCTTCAAGCTGCAAGTGACAAGCTGCAAGTAGAAGCCGATTCGCGTTAGCTTGAAGCTCGCAGCTGCTTCAATCAATCTGCAAGTTGATGCGGACCGGCTTCTGCCTTTAGCTTGCCGCTTGAAGCTCTAAGCTCGCAGCTGCTTCAATCCAACATAAACAACGCATCATTGCTGAACTGCGCTTCAAACCGGTTGGCCGGCATCGGCCGGCCGAACAGGTAACCCTGGACTTCGTCGCAACCGTGTTCACGCAGGAAGTCCAGTTGCTCGTGGGTCTCGACGCCCTCGGCGATCACCGCCAGGTTGAGGCTGTGGGCCATGGCGATGATCGCCCGGGCGATCTGCGCATCCTGCTCGCCGGACGGTAGGCCGTCGACGAAGGTGCGGTCGATCTTCAGCACGTCGATGGGGAATTGCTTGAGGTAGTTGAGCGACGAATAACCGGTGCCGAAATCATCGACGGCAATGCTCAGGCCCAGGTTCTTCAACCCGGCGAGGATCTGCATCGCCTCACTGACTTCGCGCATCAGGATACTTTCCGTCAGTTCCAGCTCCAGGCAGGCCGGCGGTAGTCCAGTGCTGCGCAGGATGTTGGCGATGCGCGTGCCCAACTGGCCGTCGGAGAACTGCCGGGCCGAAATGTTGACCGAGACCTTCGGCACCCGGACCTTGGCCTGGTGCCAGGTCCTGAGCTGCCGGCAGGCTTCGGTGATGACCCAGTCGCCGACGTCCACCACCAGCCCGAGTTCTTCGAGTACCGGGATGAAGTCCCCCGGCGGCACCAATCCGCGTCGCGGATGGCGCCAGCGCAGCAGGGCCTCGGCGCCGGTCAAACGTTTGCCATCGCCGCTGAACTGCGGCTGGTAATACAGCACGAACTCGTTCTGCTCCAAGGCGTGGCGCAGGTCACTTTCCAGTTCCAGGCGCTCCAGGGCGCTGGCGTTCATGTCGGCCTGGTAGAACTGGAAGTTGTTCTTGCCGCGTTCCTTGGCGTGATACATGGCCGTGTCGGCGTTTTTCATCAACTGGCTCAGCTCGTTGCCGTCCTGGGGACTCAGGGCGATGCCGATACTGGCGGTGACAAAGAACTCGCGGCCTTCGAGCACGAAGGGGCGGACCAGACTGGCGAGGATCTGCTCGGCCACGTTGATGGCTCGGTTCAGCGCCATTTCACGGCTGGCGCGTGGTTGCAGCAGCAGGGTGAACTCGTCGCCGCCCATGCGCGCCACGGTGTCGTCATCGGCGACGCAGCCGAGCAGGCGCGTGGCCATTTCCTTGAGCATCCGGTCGCCGGCGGCATGACCGAGGGAGTCGTTGATCGGCTTGAACCGGTCCAGGTCGAGGAACATCAGCACGACCCAGGTCTTCTGCCGTTCGGCCGATTGCAGCGCCGTGTGCAGGCGATCCTGGAACAGCGTGCGGTTGGGCAGGTGGGTCAGGGCATCGTAATAGGCCAGGCGATGAATGCGCTGCTCGCTGGCCTTGCGTTCGCTGATGTCGCTGAAGAAACACACATAGCTGGCCAGGTCGCCTTCGTCATCCAGCACGGCGGTGATGCCGACCCAGGCCGGGTAGTGTTCGCCATTGCGGCGCTTGAGCCAGACTTCGCCTTCCCAGGTGCTGTGCTGTTGCAGTTGCTTGAGCACGTAGCGCAGGTGGGCTTCCTGCTGATCGTCCACGGTCAGCATGTTGGGCAACTGGTCCAGCACTTGCGACACGGCATAACCGCTGACGCGACTGAAGGCTTCGTTGGCCTGGACGATGTAGCCGGCCGGGTCGGTGATCAGGATCGCCGAGGTCGAGTGCTCGAAAACCGTGGCGGCCATGCGCAGGTCTTTTTCGGCGCGACGTTGTTGGCTGATGTCGCGGCCGACGCCGAGCACGCCTTCGAACGCACCATGGTCATCCCACACCAGCACCAGCCGCAGCTCGATGGGGATCTTGCGCCCGTCGGCACGCAGGCAGTCGAACAGGAACAACTGGGTCTGCATCTGGTTGCGCAGCTCGGCCAGTTGGTCGGGCTTGTCGAGGGCCTTGCTGACGCGGTCCATCAGGCTGTAGATGCCGGTCAGTTGTTGCGGATTGGCGATGATCGATTGCCAGCCGTTCTGGAAAATCCAATCGGCGGCGTAGCCCAGCACCGCTTGCACCGACGGGCTGACATAGTTGAGCGAGAGCTTGTTGTCGGTGGAAAAAATCACGTCGCTGATGCTTTCGGCGAGCATCCGGTAGCGTTGTTCGCTGTCGCGCAGCGATTCGCTGGCCTCGATCTGCTCGGTGACGTCCTTGGCGACGCCGATGATCCGCGTCACCTGATTATGCCGGTCGCGGGCCAGTGCCTGTTCACGGATGTCGAAACAGCGCCACTTGCCATTGCGATGACGAAAGCGCAATTGGCATTGCAGCAACTGCGTGTAGCCGCCCCGTCGTTGTTCCTGGCGCAGGTTGTGGTAATGGTCGGCGTCGTCGCTGTGCAGCAGGATTTCCCAGAAGTATTCGCCCATCTGGTGCAGTTCGGTGCGGTCGTAGCCCAGGGTCTGGCCCAGGTGATGGTTGCTGAAGATCATCCGCTGGCTGATGACGTCCTGCACATAGAGATGGTCCGGCACGGTGCGCACCACGTCGGACCAGAACCCCTCGCGTTCGAGCAGCGAGAGCTCGATCAGCTTGCGGCTGGTGATGTCGCTGATGCTCAGGATGACCGCGTTGTAGTCGTGCTGTTTTTCCGGCAGGCGCAGCACCAGCCACAGGTGCTGGTCGCGACCATGGGCGTCCTGGAGCTTGATCTCCAGTTCCAGCTGTTTGTGTGGGTCGAGCAGCGCTTCGAGCAGCTTCGAGCCGACGGGATTGTGGTCCTGCGCACCCTTGCCGACCAGCAACTGCCAAGCCTGATCGCAGGAGTCGACGTTGAGCAGCTTCAACGCCATCTGGTTGACTTCGGTGACGTGGACTTCCTGGCGCAGCTGTTCGAGTTGGTGAGTGGTTTGCAGCCAGGCGCGCAATTGTTCGCCAGTGTTCAGGCCGGCTCGCTCAAAAAAGGCCTTGAGCCCCGACAGGTCAAGGACGCACAGGGCGACGCCGGTGCCTTCGAAAATATCCTGATAACGTCGCCGCCCTTCGTGCAACTGCCGCTGGCGCCGACGCATGTTCAACAGCGCGATCACTGGCAACAACGAAAACGCCAGGCCCAGCAGGCATTTGCCGATGAAGGCCGGCAACAGTTGCTCAATCACCTGTCGGCGGTCGAACAGCCCTCGCAGTTGCCAGTCGCTGCTGCTCAGGGGCACGGTCAGTACGGTATTTTCCAGGTCATCCGGGGACAGATGGGTGGGACTGATCGAGGGCAGGCTCTCGTCGCGGCTGATGATTTGCTGGTTGAGCCGGTTCTCCACCAGCCACAGCGGGCGCAGCCCCACATCGGCCTGCTTGGTCAGGGTGGCAAAAAAGTTCGGGGTCAAGCGCAGGGCCCAGTAACCACGGCCGCTACCACTGGCTTGATGCAACAATAAATGCACCACGGAGCCGTCTTCGGCATTGCTGAAATAATGGGCCTGGGCCCGGCTGCGTCGCACCAGTTCGCTCAAATAGTCGGCGTCATGGCTGTCGGCGTCACTGTCACTGAGCACCCGGCCGGAGGGGCTCAGCAGCGCCAGGCTGCGCAATTCGGGGAGCGATTGCTGGAGTTTGCGAACCAGGGCGCGCTGTTCGTCGGCTGTTTGTGGTTGCTCGACGATCGGTAGCAGGTTGAGGGCGATTTGCGCGTTCAAGGCCATATTCAGGCTGACCTGCGCGGCGAGATCGGCGGTGTAGTCGATGGTGTACTGGCGCTGTTGCTGCTGGGTTTCGTGCAGTTGGTCGAGCAGTTGCCAGAACAGCAAGCCGAGCAACAGCAGCACCAGCGTGGCCAGCGCCCCCTTCAATGTCCCGCGCAGGGGCGAGCCGGGCACGACAGCGGGTGCGCGAGGGGACAGGGGCGGAGTGACGTTGGACAAGCTGTAATCCTGCGTTTTGCTGGACTGGCGCGACGTGCACTATAAGCCGGACGCCCGAAGGGCGGCTAGCATGCCTTGACTTGTGGCAAAGTGCCAGCCCCGGGCGGCTGGACCTTGACCGACGGTTGAGGTAGCTTTGCCGGTCAAATAAAGAGCGTTCCAGCTCCAGATTCCCAGGCTCTATCCGCCCGCAGGCATTGATGATCGTCAAGAGCCCGCGCCGCGCATGGCCTGGCTCGTTCTTTTCACCTGTCACTGACGCTAGGTTCACCATGGCTCAATACGTCTTCACCATGCATCGGCTGAGCAAAGTTGTTCCGCCGAAGCGGGAAATCCTGAAAAACATTTCTCTGTCCTTCTTCCCTGGCGCCAAGATCGGCGTGCTGGGCCTCAACGGTTCGGGTAAGTCCACGCTGTTGAAAATCATGGCCGGCGTCGATAACGAATTCGACGGCGAAGCCCGTCCGATGCCGGACCTGAACATCGGCTACCTACCGCAAGAGCCACAGCTGGACCCCACCAAGACCGTTCGTGAAGTGGTCGAGGAAGCGGTCAGCGTGATCAAGGATGCCCAAGCGCGCCTGGACGAGGTCTATGCCGCCTACGCCGACCCGGATGCCGACTTCGACAAACTGGCCGCCGAACAGGCCAAGCTCGAAGCGATCCTGCAGGCCAGCGACGGTCACAACCTCGATCGCCAGCTGGAAGTCGCCGCCGATGCGCTGCGCCTGCCGGCCTGGGACGCGAAGGTCGAGCACCTGTCGGGCGGTGAAAAGCGCCGCGTGGCCTTGTGCCGCCTGCTGCTGTCGGCCCCGGACATGCTGCTGCTCGACGAACCGACCAACCACTTGGACGCCGATTCCGTCGCCTGGCTCGAACATTTCCTGCACGACTTCCCAGGCACCGTGGTGGCGATCACGCACGACCGTTACTTCCTGGACAACGTCGCCGGCTGGATCCTCGAACTCGACCGCGGCGCGGGCATTCCGTACGAGGGCAACTACTCGGGTTGGCTGGAAGCCAAGTCCGATCGTCTGGCCCAGGAATCCAAGCAGCAGTCGGCCCATGAAAAAGCCATGAAGGAAGAACTGGAGTGGGTGCGCAAAGGCGCCAAGGCCCGCCAGTCCAAATCCAAGGCACGTCTGCAACGCTTCGAGGAAATGCAGTCCCAGGAATTCCAGAAGCGCAGCGAAACCAACGAGATCTACATCCCGGCCGGTCCGCGCCTGGGTGACAAGGTCATCGAGTTCAAGAACGTCTCCAAAGGTTATGGCGACCGCGTGCTGATCGACAACCTGTCGTTCTCCATGCCCAAAGGCGCCATCGTCGGTGTGATCGGTGGTAACGGCGCGGGTAAATCCACGCTGTTCCGCATGCTGATGGGCAAGGAAACGCCGGATTCGGGCAGCATCGAAATCGGTGAAACCGTGCAGTTGGCCTGCGTCGACCAGAGCCGCGAAGACCTGGACGGCAGCAAGACCGTGTTCCAGCAGATATCCGACGGTTCCGACCAGATCCGCATCGGCAACTATGAAATCCCGTCGCGCACTTATGTGGGCCGCTTCAACTTCAAGGGCGGCGACCAGCAAAAGTTCGTCAAGGACCTGTCCGGTGGTGAGCGCGGTCGCTTGCACCTGGCATTGACCCTGAAGGAGGGCGGCAACGTCCTGCTGCTCGACGAACCGTCCAACGACCTCGACGTCGAAACCCTGCGTTCCCTGGAAGAAGCCTTGCTGGACTTCCCGGGCGCCGCCATTGTGATCTCTCACGATCGGTGGTTCCTCGACCGCGTGGCGACCCACATCCTGGCGTACGAAGACGACTCCCAGGCGGTGTTCTTCGAAGGCAACTACACCGAGTACGAAGCCGATCGCAAGAAACGCCTCGGCGAAGCGGCCGCCCAGCCGCATCGTGTACGACACAAGAAACTGGCCTGATTCGGTCGGTTGTATACAAAACGGAGCCTATTAAGGCTCCGTTTTTTATGGGCGCGATACTGCTTTCACCAATGATCAGAAATGTAGGAGCTTGCTCGCTCCCACAGTGACTGTCAGCCCACTTGCGCGGGCACTGCGAAATCGAGCGAGAGTATGTTGGGAATCGTCGGATCGATTTCATACAGCAGGGCATAACCGGCGCCCGTAATGCCCGTCAGCAGGCTGACGTCGGGAACCCGATCGCTGTCGAGGACGGGGCCTTCGAAAAACTGCCGGGCGACTTCGCCAAGGGCCTGTTTGACCTTGTTGATGCCTTCGGGATTGTCCGAATGCCGATACAAGTCATACAGGCAGATCAGGTTGCCAAAATCGCCATGGCACAAGTTATAACCGTCACCCAAGCCGTGCTGCCACAGGTTGTTCTCGCAGCGCTGTATGTCGTCGAGCACCGTCTGCCGGGTTGTTTCATCCAAGGCAGCTCCCATCGACTTCATGAGTTGTCGCCTGGCGATGAGAATGCCGCCGTCTCCGTGGCACCACTTCGAGGCATGGTCCAGGGGGCCCAGCTCTCTCAGGTCGAGCCAGAAACCTTCCCGGCTCAAGCGGTTTTCACCCTCCAGAATCTGGATGGCCAAGGGCACCAACGTTTCATCGCCAGTCACGTCATAGGCTTTGCACAACGCATGGATGATGCCCGAGAGACCATGGGACAGGCCGGTCAGAATGACGGAGCGATCATTGCGTCGCAGAAGCTGGCCGTCTTCAATCAGGACTTGATCCTTTATGTAGTCGACCATGCGCCGAATGGCCGGCAGCACATCCGCGTGCGTCGATAATGCGTGGATGTTGGCCAGTAGCGTTACCGTGCCACAACAACCGCCCAAGAAGTCGAAATCGTAGTGTTCAGGCGGTACTTCAATCAATTGGGTCAGCAGGCTGGCAATTTTCTCGTCGTGTTTCGGATCGCCGGTGATCTGGCGACGATTGATGAGCAGATAGATGTAAGAACCCAGGCCATGGTAAGCACTGACGGTCATGTCGGCTTTGAAGAAGCCAAAATGTTGTTCCAGTGAGTCCAGTATCTGATCCAAGAGTGACAGCAAGTGCGGTTTGCCGCTGACCTTGAACAGGCTCAGGTAAAACAACCCAATCCCGGCAATACCGGAGTACAGCCCGTGGTCCATTGGGGAGGGGTATTTCCTTTGAGTCGTGGGGTGCTTATGGAAAGCCAACCAACTGACGTCCGTTGCCGTTCCCTTGAGTGCAAGCGCTTCGAGGCGGGAGCTGATGCTCAGAATGCCATCGAGTCGATTTTCTGGGACCGCTTTATCAGACGTGGCACGGGGTGATGGCTGTCCATTGAGTCCTGGATACAAACACATTTCGAGCAGCGTGAGTTGTAAGGCCCTGTCGGCATTAGACAGGTTGGCTATTTTCTGTAGGCAACTTTTTATGGGGGGCTGGAGCTGCGTCATTTCGATTGTTTCACCTTGTGCGCTCGTCAGCTGGTTGGAACTGAGCGACAGGGTGAAACACGGGATGGCGGCTCTTTGCAGGTCGGCTATTTCATGACGCGGAATCCCCTTTTCCCGGTAGGGTTCTTTCAAATCCTTCCACAGGGTTGCAAGCAGAAGTTCCCGGTCCAGCATGTTTTTCATGAAGCGTGGGTGGCGGCTCAATCCGATAAAGTCAGCATAACGCTGTGAGTTTTTAAGCAATACGCGGGTTGATAGTTCGCCGGCGGCTTGTTCCAGTAGTTGCATCATCGCCTGCCGATGGGTCATCAATTGCTCGTAGGCGTATTCAAAGCCATGGAGCAGCTCCGCTTTATAAGCCTCAGGTCCCTTGTGTACGCCGTGCAGAAGCGGCAAATGCTTTTGCTCTGGGAAGTGTTCGAATTCGGTTTTGCGTAAATGGTAGAAGCCTTCTTCGAAAACCAGGGCGTGGCGGGTGGAGATGAACAGCTCCTGCCGAGTCAGTCCACTCTGGTCGTTATTGGAACCTTGTGAGAAGGGTACAAAGCCGCTGGAACACACCGACTGCTGGACCAACTTGAAGGTATTGGACAGCGCACAATCGGCAGGCAGTTCGAGTAACAGGTCGCTGGTGGACGCGGTGAACAAGCATTCGAGATCAATCATGACCGGGCTGCTGCCACACGCAATGATATTTTCGTAATGAAAGTCAATGCCGTTGAGTGCGTGGATGACAGCGATTTGTGCGCCCATCTTTCTGTAGAACAGCGCCACGTCCGCTGCGCTGACACAAGGCGTGTTGTCGATCTTTTCTACCCAGCTATGCCGCCCGCGGCTGAGGATTCTTGGTGCGTGGATGGCGAAACAATCAGCGCCTGTCCGCTCATGTAGTTGTCCAAGCAGTTGATTGAAAAAAAGTGCTTCTCGGCTTGCTCGTGGCTTGTAGACCAACGAGGTTGTGCCGAACTTGACCTGGCAGACCGTTTCACCGCGACCGTGGGGATCGCCCAGGCCGAACTCAATGGCATCGATTGTCCGAGACGGAATCGAAAATGCCGTCTCCAGCGCCTCAATATCATCGGCGAAGTCGAGAATGATCGCGTAAAGATAGTTGAGTGTGTCTTCCAGCAAATCAAACAGCAGCGTCGCCAACACGGGGTAGGCTTCGAAAAAATCAAGCAGAGGCAAGGTGCGCAGGCGCTCGCTGAACCCATCCAGATCAATGTCGTCGCCATCGGCAATCCGTGTATTGAGATAATGGACCAGACTTTGTTCTGACGTGCGTCCGATTCGGGCCAGGACGTAGCGCTCGAGGCTTGCAAACAGGGCGGGTGCATCAATGTGCATGGCGGCTTTGCTGTAGCGCCCATCCGCCTTGAACGTGTCGATGAAATAAAGAAAAAAACGATAGCCAAACCAATAGAAATTGTCTTTGCCGCTCGAGGCCTGTGGGTCGACTGAAATGCTGTCGAGCCGAGTGATGTTTTCTTTCAAGGTCATCAAGACGGCTTCGCCGTCGCTAGTCAGGTGCCAATCGTTGATAGGCTCCTTGGCATAGGCAACCAGTTGCGTCCTGTCCAACCCAAAGTGATGCAGCAAGGCTTGATCATCGTTATGCAGGCGGGTCAGGTTGTTTTCAAAAAGGGCGATGTCGCCGTTGGAAGAGAATCGGTACTGGCCTCGCTGATTCATCTTCAAAGCGTTAACAAGCATGCCGTTGCTCCAGACATGGATAGAGCAGGCAATGCCTGCTCTATGTTTATAGGTGTTGCCTGTTCTGACGATCAGTTGACAGGCTTAGCACCCGAGTGTCGAACATTCCAGATTGGTGCACGTTCCGAAAGTGTTGCACTCCAACGTCGTCGACAGGATCGACGCGGTGTTGTTCGCAGGGGCTTGATAAGCGTCGAATTCGCTATAGAAGTCGCCGGACATGTTCAGGATTTTTTCGCTCATGGTTTTTCCTCATAGTTATCAAAAACACATACAGTGACCACGGTCTATCGGGTGCGATTAAACGCATCCGAACAGTAGGGTGTTAATGAGGTTTTGTTATAGCTGGGGTTAGGGAGTCGCAAACCTGTTGGGCAAGTTTGCGTTGAAGACAAAGGATTTAGCATAAAAGCGCAGCGCTGTTACAGTGCCGCACTCGACAATGGTCAATGTGTTTTCGCTCATTGTTGTATCTCCTTTGTTGTTGCGGTGCACGGTTTAAGTGCGGGGAAAACAGTAGCATGGTTCTGATTTAACACAACTTGGTTGTTATGACATTATGTTGCGTTACATATGGCTACACAAAGTAACGGACTATTAATAGTTGCCTGGGGTATGGGGGGTGGATCGGATGATATCTGTTGGGGCGTAAAGCAGAAACTCCGCATGGCGGGGGGATGAGACCATTGGGAGAGAGGTCGGAAACGCCAATGGCCAGCCTGGGCGCTTAGATGCCCAAGGCGATACACTACGGAACTCAGTTCGCTGGCGCTGGTTGTCAGGAGGCAGGAGCTGCCATATACGGAGCCTTACGTGCGGTGGTGTGAAAGGACGGCGGCCGTGAGGCCGCCGCCTATTCTATTTGCAACTACGAATGCTGGGCTTACAGGAAGTTACGGCGCCATGACGTTAATTCGCCGGTATCCTCAACTTGGCAGTATGCCTTGAAGTCGCTATCGAAATTTCCAGACATCGCCAACAGTTGTTCACTCATCATACAGCTCCTTTGTATTGTCGTGATGCACCGGTAGGTGCCAGGAAAATACTAGCAGGGCGCTGACTCGGTACAAATTCGCTGTTGTAGCTTGATGTTGCTGTTACAGATTGCTACACATAGCCGGGTGTGCCTGTTGACGTAAGATAGTTGATGCGCTTTCTTCGAAGTTTTCCGTCCCTGGAAGCTCTAAAAGTTTATTGTCGGACAGGCTTCGTATGACTTTTTGGTCATCCAGTCTTTATCGCAACAACTGTAATGAAGAGATCCCCCGCTGGGCGCTGCCAAACCACCTCATCCCCAACCTTGGCCCCCAGCAACGCCCGCCCCAGTGGCGAGCCCCAGTTGATTAAGCGACTGGCAGCATCGGCCTGGTCTTCACCGACCAATTGCACTTGCTGCTCCCGATCATGCTCATCGGCAAAGGTGACCCAATGCCCGATCCGCACCTGATCAGTAGCGTTCGATGTCACGACCTGGGCGCTTTGCAGCCGCTGGTTGAAGTACCGCAGGTCTCGTTCGATGTCGGCGATACGCTGCTTGTCCCCCCGCTCGCCCTGGGCGGCCTGTTGGCTATGCATTTGCTGCAACTCGGCGACCCGCGCCTGCAGTTGAGCAAGCCCTGCCGGTGTGACGTAGTTGGGTTGCGCGCTGATCTGGCGCTCGACCGGCTGGTCGGCCTGGGCAGCGGCGTTGTCTTCATTGACGAAGGCGCGGCTCATGAAGTTCTCCTCTGTTGGCGCTTGAGGGTTTTGGTTCCGACGAATGCCTATATGCGACTCATGGCGAGGGATAAGCCCGGGCTGCGTCCAGGTCAGTAGTGATACCACTTCACTTCAAGCATTACCTCATTCTCCGGCGAGGCCAATTGGCTGAACTCCCGTTGGGCACTCAGGCGCAGGCCGAGGTTGCGGGACAATTCCCACTGCTGGTTGAGGCTCAGGCTACGACGCACTTCACCGTTGACGAAATAATCGCCCTTGGCTTCCAGACTCAGGTTGCCCAGCGGGTTTTTCCACAGCACACCGCTGTTGAAACCGGCGGCCGGGGCGATGAACTGGGCGAAATCGTTGTTATGTTCCACCCGCACCGTGCCCAGGGCAAAACCCAGCACATCGTCGCCCAGCGCCCAGGTACCGCCCGCGCCGCCGTTGACGTGGCTGACCAAGGTTTCATCGTCGTGTTTGCCCGGTACCCGCTCCAGGCCGCCGGTGACCTGCCAGGACAGCGGTTGCAGCAGCTCATTGCGTGGGGTCAGGGAGCGAATGGTCGCCAGGTCCAGTTGTTGCACCTGCCAGTCGTTGCCCTCGTATTGGCGCAGCTTCAGTTGGAGTATTTCGATCTGTGCCCCCAGCGGGAAGCTTTCGGCGTTGTCGTTGAGGTCGTGATAGGCCATGCGCAAGCCATATTCGCCGAATGCCCGGTCGCCCCGCGTGCCGAGACCAGCCTGCCAGGTGCGCGATTGGTGACCGTCCTCGGGCAGGCCCGGTTGCGGAATTTCCAGTTCTGGCGCGGGGTTCTGGTTGATCGCCCGCAACAGTTCGAAGCTGCGCTGGGCCCGTTGCGGATCACGCTCCTGGCCGTTGGCGCGATAGCGCTCCAGGCGATAGGCCGCATCGATGATCAGTGCCTGGCGTTCGCGCGGCAGCGCCTTGAAGGACGGTGCTTGCAGTTGCTGTTGGTCGGCGCTCACCTTCAGTACCCATTGCTGTTCATCATCGCTGAGCGGTTCGGCGCGGCTGAGCAGTTCTCGTTCCCGGGACGGTCGATACTGGATGCTTTCCACCAGGCCGGCTTCCTTCACCGCCTTGACGGTGTCGGTGGGAATTGCCGTCAGCGGGAATTGTTCGGTCAGGCGCAGGCTGGGGCGGGCCACTTGCAGCAATTCGAGCAGGCGATAGGAGCAGTTTTCGTCGAAGAAGAAATAGTCGAACTGGATCTGCTTGAGCTCCCAGACGTGTTCGACCATGCGCTCGGTTTCCGCCTGGCTCAGGTTGAGGCGGTATTCCCACAGGTCGCGGTTCTCCAGGCTACGGTACTCAGAGAGTTTTTCCTGGTACGGCACCAGGGCGAACAGGCCGGGATAGCCGCCCATCAGGCCTTTCCAGGCATAGAGGAGGCTATTGTCGGAGCCTTCGATGTAGGCGCCAAAGTTGATTGCGTAGCTGAGCAGGGCGGTCTTGTCGCTTTGTACGTCGGCCTGATCGATGCGCAACAGGGTGTGGCCGAACATCGAGGACGGGCTGTTCAGGTACGCGGCCGGGAAAATCATCACCGCGCTGTGGGGCGAGACGTCCTTGAACCATTGGGTGAAGTCGCTGCAGTTCACCGCCGGCAGGTCCGTCAGGTTGAGCTGTGCCTTGAGCCAGCGGGTTCGGGCCGGGTAGACGCACTGGGCGTGTTGCTGGCCAGCGTTGGCTGGGCCATACAAGGCTTGCAGCGTGGCGGTCAACTCACGGTCGGGATGTTCGTTGCCATCGGGGGCGAGGAAGAATTTTTTGTCGCTGATATAGCTGCGCCAGCCGCCGAGCTTGGCGGTTTCGTAGTGGCCCAGGGAGATCCAGAAGCGGTCACTGGCCAGTTGCTGCAAACGTTGGGGGTCGACATGAGGTGCGGCGGACAGCGGGGCGCACACACAGAGCGCCAGCCAGGCAAGGCGTTTGAGCATAGTCGGCTACTTGGAAAGTCGAAAAATAAAGACCGAAGGGCCCCAAAAAGAAAACCCGCTCCCCGAGAGGAGCGAGTGCTGCCGAGCTTAAGCTTGAGTGGCGTACTTGGCCAGGCGTGGGTCGTTTTTCAGCACGGCCAGGGTGTTGGTATGCACGTCTTCGGCAGTGACGTCAGCCTTGCTGAAGATCTGCTGGAAGTGCTCGTGGGTCACAGCGGAGAAATGCGCGCGGTCTTCCGGCGCCACGCCCAGTACGACGGCGTAAGTAGTCAGCGCTTCGCCCTGACCCTTGGCCATGTCTTCGGACAGCTCGTTCATCATGCCATTCATGGCCAGCCAGGACTTGCCGCCGTAGGTCAGTGCCGCGTTGGTCGAGCAGCCGTTGGTGCCGGAGGTCATGCCGAAGGTGGCGTTACCGGACGTGCCGTTGGTGGTGGATGCCAGGAAGTGTGCGGGAGTGCCACGCTGACCTTCGAACAGCATGTTGCCCCAGCCGCAATCCGGGCCGCCCGGCGCCTGAGCCATGGCGTTGATGGATACAGCGGTGAAGAGAGTACCGAGAAGAATCCGTTTCATAGCTATGTTCTCTTTATGTGCATACCGATGGACAGGGTCTGGCCCCTACAGCAGCCAGTGGGCCGGTTATTGTTCCAGCCGCGCAGTTTGGAGTTTAGGCACGATCCGAGGGTTCCGTGACATTTTGCAAAAACATTACATGTGATCATCTGTTTACGGGCCCCCGCCCGGGGTTTTCCCGTTGACTATGCTTTGGTCTGAGGCGCTCCTTGCCAGTCAGGTACAGGCAGCGCCAGAATGCCGCTATCTGCCCCGCCTGATGTAAGGAAGCCCGATGCCTGATCCTGTTGCTGCCAGCTTGCGTCTAGCGCCCGAAGCGCTGACCCGTCCGTTTTCCGCTGAACAGTTCAGCTTCTCTACCACCAATGATCTGGAGCCCTTCCGCGGTGTGCTTGGCCAGGAACGTGCGGTCGAAGCCTTGCAGTTCGGCGTGGCCATGCCACGCCCCGGTTACAACGTATTCGTCATGGGCGAGCCCGGCACCGGCCGGTTTTCGTTCGTCAAGCGCTACCTCAAGGCCGAAGGCAAACGCCTGCAGACCCCGGCGGACTGGGTCTACGTCAACAACTTCGATGAGCCCCGCGAACCCCGGGCCCTGGAACTGCCCTCGGGCACGGCCGGTGCGTTCATCGGCGACATCAACGGCCTGATCGACAACCTGCTGGCGACCTTCCCGGCGGTGTTCGAGCACCCGTCCTACCAGCAGAAGAAAAGCGCCATCGACCGCGCCTTCAACCAGCGCTACGACCGCGCCCTGGATGTGATCGAACGCCTGGCGTTGGAGAAGGACGTCGCGCTGTACCGTGACAGCAGCAACATTGCCTTCACGCCGATGAGCGACGGCAAGGCCCTGGACGAGGCGGAGTTCGCCCAGTTGCCGGAAGCCGAGCGCGAGCGTTTCCACGATGACATCTCCGGTCTGGAGGAGCGCCTGAACGAAGAGCTCGCCAGCCTGCCGCAATGGAAGCGCGAGTCCAGCAACCAGCTGCGCCACCTCAACGAAGAGACCATCACCCTGGCCCTGCAACCGTTGCTGGCGCCGCTCTCGGAAAAATACGCAGAGAACGCAGCGGTCTGTGGTTACCTGCAAGCCATGCAGGTGTATCTGCTCAAGACCGTGGTCGAGCAACTGGTGGACGACAGCAAGAGCGACGCCATCGCCCGCAAACTGCTGGAAGAACAGTACGCCCCGAGCCTGGTGGTCGGGCATCCGTCCAGTGGTGGCGCGCCGGTGGTGTTCGAGCCGCACCCGACCTACGACAACTTGTTCGGCCGGATTGAATACAGCACCGACCAGGGCGCGCTCTACACCACCTACCGGCAACTGCGTCCGGGCGCCTTGCACCGGGCCAATGGCGGCTTCCTGATCCTGGAAGCGGAAAAAATGCTCAGCGAACCGTTCGTATGGGATGCGCTCAAGCGTGCCCTGCAATCGCGCAAGCTGAAGATGGAATCACCCCTGGGTGAAATGGGACGCCTGGCCACGGTGACCCTGACGCCGCAACACATCCCGTTGCAGGTCAAGGTCGTGATCATCGGCGCCCGCCAGCTCTATTACGCCTTGCAGGACCTGGATTCGGACTTCCAGGAAATGTTTCGCGTGCTGGTGGATTTCGACGAAGACATCCCGATGGGCGACGAGAGCCTGGAGCAGTTCGCCCAGTTGCTCAAGACCCGCACTTCGGAAGAGGGCATGGCGCCGCTGACCGCCGACGCGGTGGCGCGCCTGGCGACCTACAGCGCCCGCCTGGCTGAACACCAGGGGCGCTTGTCGGCGCGCATCGGTGATTTGTTCCAGTTGGTCAGCGAGGCGGATTTCATTCGCCAACTGGCCGGTGACGAAATGACCGACGCCGGCCACATCGAACGTGCGCTCAAGGCCAAGGCCACCCGCACCGGGCGTGTCTCGGCGCGAATCCTCGATGACATGCTGGCCGGGATCATCCTGATCGACACCGCAGGTGCGGCGGTGGGCAAATGCAACGGATTGACGGTGCTCGAGGTCGGCGACTCGGCGTTTGGCGTGCCGGCACGGATTTCCGCCACGGTGTACCCGGGCGGCAGCGGCATCGTCGACATCGAGCGGGAGGTCAACCTTGGCCAGCCGATCCACTCCAAGGGGGTGATGATCCTCACGGGTTACCTGGGGAGTCGTTATGCCCAGGAATTCCCGCTGGCGATCTCGGCCAGCATCGCCCTGGAGCAATCCTACGGTTACGTGGACGGCGACAGTGCGTCCCTGGGCGAGGCGTGCACGCTGATCTCGGCCCTGTCGAAGACGCCGTTGAAGCAGTGCTTCGCCATCACCGGCTCGATCAACCAGTTCGGTGAAGTGCAGGCGGTGGGCGGGGTCAACGAGAAGATCGAAGGCTTCTTCCGCCTCTGCGAAGCCCGGGGTTTGACCGGTGAGCAGGGGGCAATCATTCCCCAGGCCAACGTCGCGACGCTGATGCTCGACGAGAAAGTGCTGGCCGCCGTGCGTGCCGGGCAGTTCCACGTCTATGCGGTGCGTCAGGCCGACGAAGCCCTGAGCCTGCTGGTGGGCGAGCCTGCCGGCGAGCCGGATGAAAACGGTGAGTTCCCGGAGGGCAGCGTCAACGCCCGGGTGGTGGAGCGGCTGCGGGTGATCGCGGAGATGATCAGCGAAGACGACATCAAGGAAGCGGAAAAGGAACTGGCACAGCAGGCCTTGGCGGAGGCCAAGCCGGCTTGAGGCAATATTCGCGGCAATAAGCTGTTGTGGCGAGGGAGCTTGCTCCCGCTGGAGGGCGCAGCACTCCCAATCCAAATGGGGG
>NZ_JAGDEZ010000064.1:0-26091 GCF_017498305.1 Pseudomonas sp. OA65 | reverse complement strand
GACACGGCAAAACCCCGGGGGGGGGGGCCTTCCCCCGCGGGGGCCCGGAACGCCCCCCAAACCCCTCCAATTGGCGGCATACCACCCCCCCCCCCCCCGCCGGTTTACGACTGCTTCGCAGCCGAGCGGGAGCAAGCTCCCTCGCCACAGGTCCATCATTTTTCTTAAGTGAACAGTATTGCAAACGCGAGCGGGCTTTTACTCGCGGGGGGCGACGACTAAGGCGCCGCCTGGTTCATCAAGGAAAAGCCGAAGGTATTGAAGCCATTTTCGCTGTGGGCGAACACTCGCCCGCCGTGCATGGACGCCACCGCTCGCACGATGGACAGGCCCAGGCCATGGTGCGCATCACTTCGCGCCCGGGCGGCGTCGGCGCGATAGAAACGCTCGAACAAACGCTCCAGGTGCACCGTGTCGATGGGCTCCCCGGCATTGGAAACGCTCACCTCGACCTGCATGCCGTGGCTGACCAGGCTCACGGTGATGATGCTGGTCGGTACCGCGTAGCGCGCCGCGTTCTGTATCAGATTGGCCAGGGAACGGTGAAAAAGGCGTCGGTCGATGCACACGCGCATGTCGCCTTGGATCTTCACGCTCAGTTGTTTGTCTTGCAGCACCGGTTCCAGGTACTCCACCGTCTTCGACGCCTCTTCATACAACGAGACATCACTGAGTTCGGTGGCCCGCTGCCCGCTTTCCGCCCCGGCGAGGAACAGCATGTCGTTGACGATGCCGCCCATCCGTTCCAGCTCTTCGAGGTTCGACTGCAGCAGGTCCTGGAGCTCGCTCACATCCCGACCGTGGGCCAAGGCCACCTGGGTCTGGCCGATCAGGTTGGTCAAGGGGGTGCGCAACTCGTGGGCGACATTGGCGTTGAACCCTTCGAGCTGACACCACGCCGTTTCCTGGCGCGCCAGGGCGCCGTTGAACGACACCGCCAATTCCTGCAATTCCGCGGGCAACGCCTCAGTGTCCAGCCGCTGCTTCGAATCCCCCGGCGGCAGGCTATTGGCCTGACGGCTCAAGCGCCGCACCGGCCCGAGGCCGAAACGCGCGATCCAGTAACCGAGCAGCGCAACCAGGCCGATGCCCAACGCCGAAGTCAGGATCAGTATCTTGGTGAAATGGTTCAGGGTCTTCCTGAACGGCGTCGAGTCCAATCCCACGATGAAGCGCAGTTCCGGGCGATTGCCCATGGCGGGAATGGTCTTGAGCAAAACCATCATGGGGCACTCACGCTCTCGCCCAGGCAATTGAAGGCTGAAGAGTCCATCGGCGCGCTTGGACCAATCCTGGCCGTCCGGCATCGGCCCGCCATAGCTGAAGGCCGGGTTATCCACCAGAATCCAATAACGGACCCGTTCATCCGCGGGCGTCAGGCCGTCGAGCTTCTGGCGCAAGCCGACCCAGAACGTCGGCGAATCGTATTTCGCCAGCACCGGGTCCAGCACCGAATGGCGCAGGACCAGTTCGTTCTGCATCTGTTCATCGAGCGATTGCTTCAAGGACGAACGCAGCAGCGTCGCGCTGATCGACATGATCAGCAGGACAGCGAGGGCGAACATCAGGGCCAGCCGCTTGGCGATGGAAATCTTCATCACAACGCACCACTTTGCCTGCCAGGTTCTTCCCGGCTTTCCAGTACATACCCCATGCCGCGGACGGTATGCAGCAGCTTGCGCGGATACGGCGCGTCCACCTTGGCGCGCACGCGCTTGATCGCGACCTCCACCACGTTGGCATCACTGTCGAAATTCATGTCCCAGACCTGCTCGGCAATCATCAGCTTGGACAGAATCTCGCCCTGATGCCGCGCCAACAGGCTCAACAGACAGAACTCCTTGGCCGTCAGGTCCAGCCGCAGCCCACCCCGGGTCACCTTGCGTGCTTGCAGGTCGACCTCCAGGTCGTCGATGCGCAAATGCGTCAGGTCGGCCGTGTCACCGGCACGACGACGGATCAAGGCCTGGACGCGCGCGACCAGTTCGGCAAAAGAAAAAGGTTTGCCCAGGTAATCATCGGCGCCCTCGCGCAGCCCTCGAATGCGATCATCCACCGTTCCCCTGGCGGACAACATGATAACCGGGGTTTTCTTATGCAGGCGCAGCCCTTGCAGCACGTCGTAGCCGTCCTTGCCCGGCAGCATCACATCCAGGATCACCACGTCGTAATCCCATTCCAGCGCGTAATGCAGGCCATCGATGCCATTGGTGGCAACGTCGACGATGTAGCCGAGCTCGGTCAAGCCACGATGGACGTAGGAGGAGGTTTTTTCTTCATCCTCGACAATGAGCAGGCGCATCAGGTGACTCCTCTAAGGAAGCAAGGCAACCCAGTGAGTCTAGGCAGTGAAGGTGTCTGGAGGCTGACGGCTTCCTGACATTTTTGTCAGAAAGTCATTCAGAGACTGTTAACCACTCTCAGGGAGGGCGTGCCAGAGTTGACGGAGCAAGCTCCAGGAATAATCGTCTGCCTTATCAATAACCCGCACTCCCCTTGACCCGGACACAAGTGATAACAATCAATCGTGAAATGGAGGAAGATCCGACGCTTCCTCAGTTCCCCATGTTTTCAGCCAACTTCTAATCTCAGCACCCGTTAAATGCTCGCCCGTTTCTTTGTAGGCGTTCCACGAAACCAACGCCTCACGCTTGAAGCTTTTCCGCACTACCTCTCGCGCTACAAGCCGAGGAAGAACTTCTCGTATACAGCAGTGCACTGAATGTTGCTGGGTGTTCGGCAATTGCTGGGTATGGGATGTCAGATCCTCATCAGTTTTGATCGACGTAGTCATGCTTGGCCTCTCCATTTTTCATTTGAGTCATCTCGTGTAGCTGCGGCTCGCCATGTTCATCGTTCTTTATTCGAATTTAGAATTAATAATATAGCTAACGAAACTAAGCAAACGACCTTTCAGTCACCTATCTTGACCTCAAGATCTGCCAATCTGACTGACGCCGGAACGTTAGCCAACGGCTCGGAGGCGCCATCAAACGGCGCCGGACAAACGTTCATCCGCAGGATACGGATCCGCTCGTACGTTCACATTGATTGAAAACCGCAAGACCGATAAGGAGATCACCCCTGTGGTGGATGTACAGCAATCATTGGATTCAATTTCCCCTGGCATTTCCCCTGGCGACGACCCTTACGGCGCCACCTTCCTTGCAACGGCCCACTGACACCCAAACAAGAGCCAAAGGAAGTCGTTCATGGCAATTACGCAAAACAGCCGTCTGGTGCAGGTCGACAGTCCGCTCGGCGGCGATGTCCTGTTGCTGCAAGGCATGGATGGCAACGAAGAGTTGGGGCGGTTGTTCCACTACGAATTGGACCTGACCTCCGAAGACCGGGCGATCACCTTCGACCAATTACTGGGCAAGCCGATGGGCTTGACCCTGGAGCTGTACGACGGCGGCAAACGGTATTTTCACGGCATCGTCTGCAGTTGCCGGCAGTTGACCGGCCACGGCCAGTTCGCCGGCTACCGCGTCAGTCTTCGCCCTTGGTTCTGGCTGCTGACGCGCACCTCCGATTGCCGGATTTTCCAGAACAAGACGGTGCCGGACATCATCAAGCAGGTGTTCCGCGACCTCGGTTTTTCCGATTTCGAAGACAGCCTGAGCGGCAGCTACCGCGAGTGGGAGTATTGCGTGCAGTACCGCGAAACCAGCTTCGACTTCGTCAGTCGGCTGATGGAGCAGGAAGGCATCTATTACTACTTTCGCCATGAAAAGGGCCGTCACGTGCTGGTACTCGCCGATGCCTATGGCGCTCACTCCACGGCGGCGGACTATGCCTCGGTGCCCTTCTATCCGCCCGATCGGCAAATGCGCGAGCGCGATCATTTCTACGACTGGCAACTGGCGCGGGAAGTACAGCCCGGCTCGCTGGCGCTGAACGACTATGACTTCCTGCGCCCACGCGCCAGCCTTGAAGTGCGTTCCAGCGTGCCGCGCAACCACACCAACGCTGACTACCCGCTCTATGACTACCCCGGTGAATACGTCCAGAGCAACGATGGCGATCACTACGCGCGGACCCGCATCGA
The DNA here is from genome assembly GCF_017498305.1 of Pseudomonas sp. OA65. Taxonomy (NCBI): domain Bacteria; kingdom Pseudomonadati; phylum Pseudomonadota; class Gammaproteobacteria; order Pseudomonadales; family Pseudomonadaceae; genus Pseudomonas; species Pseudomonas sp. OA65. The sequence continues at coordinate 22,040 of NZ_JAGDEZ010000064.1, read as the reverse complement.
AGCCATTCACAGCCAGTTCGAGCGCGTGCAATTGCGTGGCCGCGCCCGTGGGATCGGTTGCGGTCATCTGTTCACGCTGACAGGTTACGACCGCGCGGATCAGAACCGCGAGTACCTGGTGGTGGTCGCCCGTTATCAGATTCGTCAGGACGCCTACGAAAGCGGGCAGTCGGATGTCGGCGAACAGTTCGTCAGCGAGCTGGACTGCATGGATGCCAACCAGGCCTTCCGCCCTCTGCCCCTCACGCCGATGCCCATCGTCCGTGGGCCGCAGACCGCCGTGGTGGTGGGGCCCAGTGGCGAGGAGATCTGGACCGATCAATATGGCCGGGTCAAAGTGCACTTTCATTGGGACCGCCATGACCAGTCCAATGAAAACAGCTCCTGCTGGATTCGCGTGTCCCAGGCCTGGGCCGGCAAGAACTGGGGCTCGGTGCAACTCCCGCGGATCGGCCAGGAAGTCATCGTCAGCTTCCTCGAAGGCGATCCGGATCGACCGATCATCACCGGCCGCGTCTACAACGCCGAACAGACCGTGCCCTACGCGCTCCCCGCCAATGCCACCCAGAGCGGGACCAAAAGCCGTTCAAGCAAGGGCGGCTCACCGGCCAACTTCAATGAAATCCGCATGGAGGACAAAAAAGGCGCCGAACAGCTGTTTATCCACGCCGAGAAGAACCAGGACATCGAAGTCGAGAACGACGAGACCCACTGGGTCGGCCATGACCGCCGCAAGACCATCGACAACGACGAAACGGTGCACGTCAAACACGACCGCACTGAAACCGTCGATAACAACGAAACCATCACCATCGGTGTAGACCGCAAGGAAAAGGTCGGCAATAACGAAACCATCTCCATTGGCGTGAATCGCACCGAGGACGTCGGCAGCGACGAAAAGATCACCATCGGCGCCAATCGCACCGAGAACGTGGGCAGCAACGAGACGATTACCATCGGCGCGGACCGCACGGAAAAGGTCGGTGCCAACGAGACGATTACCATCGTCAGCAACCGCACCGAGGACGTGGGCGGCAACGAGACCATCGGCATCAGCGGCAACCGTAACGAAACGGTCCAGGGCAACGAAGGGATCGAGATCAACGGCAACCAGAGTACCCAGATCGGCCAGAACGAGTCCCGCGACGTCACCCAGAACCGCAGCACCAACATCAAACAGAACGACAGCCTGGACGTGGGCAAGCACTTCGCCCTCACCGCTGGCGACTCCATCAGCCTGACCACGGGCGCGGCCAGCATCACCCTGAAGAAGGACGGCACCATTGTGATCAGCGGCAAGAACATCACCATCGACGGCTCCGGCGCCATCAACATCAAGGCGAACAAGAACGTCGTCGTCAAAGGCCAGAAAATCCTGCAGAACTAGCCACGGAGTGGGCGCCATGACCGTTAAATATCATTTACCCGCTGCCTCTACCGCCACCCCCGCCCGCGTGGATGGGGTCGTGATCGGGGTGCTGCTGGATGTGCCCAGTGCAGATGCCCCGGTGGTGGCCTTCCCCGGCTGCCCTGGCGAAACCGGCCTCGCCGCGCGCACCACCACGCCACTCTCCCGTGAAGACATCGGTGCCCAGGTCGCGCTGATGTTCGAGGCCGGCGACTTGAGCCGACCGCTGGTGATCGGCCGCATCCAGCGCCTGCCGCAAACCACGACGCCAGCCGTCGCCCACCTGGACGGCGAACGCCTGGAGTTTACGGCAGAGCGGGAAATCGTCCTGCGCTGCGGCAAGGCGAGCATCACCCTCACGCGCGAGGGCAAGGTGCTGATTCGAGGGACCTACCTCTCGAACCGGTCATCCGGCGTGAACCGTATCAAGGGCGGTTCGGTGCAGATCAACTAGGCAGGTAGTCGACCCATGGAGCTGCTCAACGCCAGCAAACTGCTTGCTGCCTACACCCAAGGCCTGGACCCCGATGGCCGTGAATCCCTGGTGATCGTGGCCAAAGGCACTTTCAATTTGCCGCTGGACGGCCGTGCGGCAACTCTTGCCGACACCCAGCAACCACTGCTGATGGCCGATACTTTCTACGGCGAGCCTGGCCTCAGCGCTCCACTGCAGGAAATGGACTTCGCCCCGGTCAAGCCATTCTGCGATGTGCTGGTACGCGGCAAGGCCTACGCCCCGGGCGGGCGGCCCGTGGCGCAGTTGGCCGCAGGCATTCGCATCGGTCAGATGAGCAAGGCCTTTTCCGTCCTCGGCCCGCGGCAATGGCAACCGGGGCTATTGGGCGTTTCACCCGGTTTACCGCAGCCGTTTACCGAGCAGGACATCTCCTATGCCCAGGCCTACGGAGGTTCCCATCCCATGGCCAAGAACCCGGAGATGCGTCATTGCTACCCGGACAACCCAAGCGGTTGCGGTTGGTTCCCAGGCAGCATCGACAGTGCTGAAGTCGCTTACAAGCCAATGCCGAATACGGAGGAACTGGGCAAGCCGATCGACAGCCCTTCCGGCGACTTCCGCCCCATGGCTCTCGGCCCCCTGGGCCGTAGCTGGCCGCAACGCGCCCGCTTTGCCGGTACGTACGACGACGCCTGGTTGGCCGACAGCTTTCCGTTTCTGCCGCAGGATTTCGACCCTCGCTACTTCCAGGCGGCCCCAGACGATCAGCAGATTGCTTACCTGCGTGGCGGCGAGGACGTGCTGCTGCTCAACCTCACGCCCCAGGAGCGCGCGGGTTTTCGCATCCCTGAAATGGAGGTGCCGGTGACCTTCTTTCTGAAAAAAGGCGGCCATGAGACCGTGCAGGCGGTGATCGACACCCTGCTGATCGACACAGATGCGCGCCAGGTGCAACTGACCTGGCGCGTCTCCCGTCCGCTACGACGCAATATGTTCGAGATCGCCCAGGTGCTGGTCGGCACGATGTCCACGGGCTGGTGGCGCGCCCGTGAATTGGGCAAGGATTACTACCCGTCGCTCTCCTCTCTGGTAAAAGCCAGGCGCGCTCCCGAGGAGACGGACTGATGACCGCCCTTTGCATCATCGGCTCCGGCATGCTCAGCGCTGTCGGCCTCAGTGCACCCGCGAGCTGCGCGGCAATCCGCTGCGCCATCGACAACTTCCAGGAAACCCGCTTCATTGACCGGGGTGGCGAATGGCTGATCGCCGCCAGCGTGCCTTTGGAACAGCCCTGGCGCGGCCGCACCAAGCTGATCAAGATGGCCGCCCGCGCCATCGCTGAGGCGTTACACAGCACTCCCGGGGTCGACGCACAAAAGACCCCGTTGCTGCTGGGCGTGGCCGAAGCCGAACGTCCCGGCCGCCTGGATGGCCTGGATCGAACACTGTTGCAGGCCATCGAAGCTGAACTGGGCCTGCGCTTTCATCCGGATTCCAACATCATCGCCCGTGGCCGGGTCAGCGCTGCCGTGGCGCTGCTGAATGCGCGTACGTTGATCTACCAGGGCGGCCATCGCCACGTACTGATCGCTGGCGTCGACTCCTTCTTGAACGGACCGACGCTGGCCGCTTTCGAAGCACGCGAACGCCTGCTCACCGGCCAGAATTCCAACGGTTTTATCCCCGGCGAAGGCGCTGCGGCCGTGGTCCTGGCCGCCCCCGTAGCCAACCAAGAGCCGCAATTGGCCTGCATCGGTCTGGGCTTCGGCGTGGAGAAGGCCACCGTGGAGGTCGAAGACATTCCCCTGCGCGCCGAAGGTCTGACCCAAGCTGTACGGGCGGCGCTTAGGGAAGCCGGCTGCGGATTGGAGCAAATGGACTATCGGCTCACCGACATTTCCGGCGAACAGTATTACTTCAAGGAGGCCTCCCTGGCCCTGAGCCGGACCCTGCGCGTGCGCAAGGAGTTCTTCCATCTCTGGCATCCGGCCGACTGCATCGGCGAAGTCGGCGCTGCCATTGGCCCGGCCATGCTGGCCGTGGCGTTGGCCGCCAGTCGCAAGGGCTACGGCGAAGGTCCGAATATCTTCTGCCACCTGGGCAACGATGCCGGCGAACGCGCCGTTGCACTGCTCAGTTACCAGACTGTGAGGGCTGCGTAATGGCGAATGAGGTCTACGCCAACAATATGGAGGTTTCCTGCAAGGCGGCCGACGGCAAGTCGATCGCCTGTTTTCCGGACGTCTGCTTCACCCCGCCCCAAGCCCCGCCCACCCCGCTGGGGGTGCCGATTCCCTACCCCAATACCGGCTTGGCCAAGGACACCACCAGGGGTACGCGAACGGTGAAAATCAGTGGTAAGGAGGCCATGCTCAAGGATAAGAGCTATTTCAAGACCAGTTATGGCGATGAAGCTGGAAATGCGCCAAAAAAGGGGATAATCACCGGCAAGATCAAAGGGAAGGTCTATTTCACAGCCTGGTCGATGAATGTGAAGTTTGAAGCTGAAAACGTCGTGCGAAATATGGACCTGACCACCCATAACCACGGATCGACAAGCAACACCGGCCCTTGGCCTTATCAAGATGCAATTGCGATGGATACCGCTGGTCACCCTTGCCAACCCATGGCAAGCGATATCAAGACGCAATGCTCGGGTGCCGAGGACAAAAGCGACAAGTGTTGCAGCAGCCGTAAATGCCTAGTTATGCCGAAAACCCCGAACCATTGTTGCAACGGCGCGGATGGCAAACAGATGACAGGCCACCACCTGCTTCCATCCAAGGAATTCGTCGCCCATGTCAACCGAGGCTCCACCGACGCAACGACGAACTATGAGTCGGACAAGGCCCCCTGTCTCTGTGTGCAAGGCCATAGCCATTCATTACGTACCGAGCATGGGCAGGTAGGATGCAATTACACCGTCGAAAGAAATGCTTGGCTCGCTAATCCCGCCAACCGAGGCAAGGCCTATACCCTGGCCGTCGGTTGCGAGGTAGGCGCGAAGTCGGCGGTTGGCAAAGTCAATGTTCCACCCGGAGCCAAAGGATGTAACAAGGAGTGCCTGCAAAAGCAGTTGGAGGATGGTCACCAGAAGATGGAATTGACGGTGAAACCCAACGATCCGCTGCCCAGAGCGAAACAACCGCCAGCCGCCATAGTCTTGGACGATTAACAAACACGGGGATCGAGTGAAGATGAACGGAATATCAGATGCGGAGTTTATTGAAGGGGCCTTTATTCAAGAGGGCGTTAGTCCGGTCGCGGGCATCATCATCGCGACCTGTACTGTTGGCGGCGATTATGACAACCCAAAGAACAGGATCGGCGTTAGAAAGCAGGATGTCTGGCTTGAGTTCGGATTGTCTGCAGAAGCTATTCTCTCGGTTGATGCCGCTATTGACGGCTCTGCTTACGTCCTGGGGGAGAATGGCTCAGTCGTGCGTTTCGACTGGAAATCGCCTACAACAAAAGAAGAGCTCAAAGCGTCGCGAAAGGCCTACGCAAACGCTGCCGTCGGTGATATCGGGCCACTGCGCAGAATTCGTATCCTGGGTGACGATGTGATCTGCGCAGGATCGGTCGGCCAGGTCTATCGCTTGTTTGGCGACACGTTCGAAACGCTGCCGAAGTTAAGCGTTGGCCATCAGGAAGTGACAATCGAGGATATCGCCGGAAGCAGTCGCAACGACTTTGTCGCTGTAACTTCCGATGGTTACGCTGCGCATTTCGACGGTACGAACTGGTCGGTCCTTGATCTACCCACAAACGCAAGTCTTACCAGTCTCTGCCGGCTGGACAACGGTCACTATGCCATCGTTGGCAAGAACGGGACTGTACTGATCGGCGTTGCAGATCAATGGTCCATTATCCAACCGATTGACACGAGTCGAAGCTACTGGGGAGTCGCGGCCTATCACGATGAAATCTATGCAGCGCATTTGGCCGGTGTGGACAAAGTCGCCGGACAGGCGCTGGTTGCCTTGGATATAGAGGAAGCAGACCTCCAATTCACAGTGCTTCGAAGCAGCAACGAAGGGGTGTGGTCCTTTGCGGACAGGACGATTGGGTTGATCCGCGATGATCAATGGCAAACGATCATGAAGTGATGCGTGCCAAGGGCACGTAGCAATTGGGAGCCCAACGTCTGGCCAGTCATTCGAAGGCTCCTGTAGAAGAACCGCTGGAGGCGAAACATTCAACATGCCAGTAACTTCCATTGTTTTGGCCCAACACGCCGAAGAAGCCAGCTTCCTCGCCATCCTGCGCGACTATGCCCTGCGCGCCCCGCACTATGACATCGCACACCTCGACAAACTCGATAACCGCCTCGAAGGTCACCTCGACGGCTTGCGAATCTCAGCCCCTGGCGGCCTGGAAACGCTACTGGCCCAGCTCGGCCCACACGCGGTCGGCGAGATGTTCGCCAGTGTGGTACTGGCCTTCGAGACGGCCGATGCGAAAGTGCTGTCGCGACTCAGCGAGCATTTGCGCAGCGCCTTGGAAACCGAACGCGGCTACCTGATGGCCTTGGGGTGGCTCGACTGGGAACGGGTCGCGCCCTGGATCGAGCGCATGCTCGCCTCCCCCGAGCCCCTGTTCCGCCGCCTCGGCCTCGCCGCCTGCGGCATGCATCGCCACGACCCAGGCCCCGCCCTGCTGGCCGTACTTTCCGACGTCGACCCAAGCGTGCAGGCACGTGCCGCGCGCACGGCGGGCGAGCTGCGCCGGCGTGACCTGCTGCCGGCGATTCGTGCCCACCGCCAGCATGAAGACGCCGCCACGCGCTTCTGGGCCAATTGGGCCACCGCCCAAATGGGTGATCAGCAAGCCTTGGAGCCTCTGCGCACATTTGCCGAACGACCGGGCGAATTGCAATACCGCGCGCTCTGTGTATTACTGGCCTGGCAGGAACGCGAGCCCAGCATCGCCTGGATACGCCAATGGGTACAGGATCCCAGGGATCGACGCATCGGCATCCAGGCCCTTGGACTATTGGGCGATCCGGTCTGCGTGCCCTGGTTGATCGAGCAGATGAGCGACCTGCCCTATGCCCGCGTCGCCGGTGAAGCCTTCAGCCTGATCACCGGCGCGGACCTGGCGTTACTCGACCTGGAACTGCAGGCCCTGCCGGATTTCGATGCGGGCCCGAACGATGACCCTGAAGATCCCAATGTCGCGATGGACCCCGATGAAAACCTGCCCTGGCCCGACCCGCAGGCAATCGAAAGATGGTGGCAAGCCAATAGCAGACACTTCCCGGCAGGTACTCGTTATATGCTGGGATCGGCCCATAGCGAACACAGCTTTCAGCAAGCCCTTATCCACGGCCAGCAGCGCCAGCGCATCGCCGCCGCCTGCGGCATCGCCCGCTATCGGCCAGCCGAAGTGCTTTTCCCCACGAGCGCACCGGCCTGGCGGCAAAAGCGCTTGTTGTTCGGGCGATGAGCAGGCGATATATCGGGCAGTCCGCTGCCCTCCAGAGAACAAAACACCCCGCGAGAGCTGCTCTTGCAGGGTGTCTCGCCGCCCCCTCAACCTGACGGATGAGCAGCAACAGATCATCAACCAGTTGAAGACCTGCTACTGCGCCCTGCTGAACAGCATTAACCCAGGCGACCTCGCGAAATTGTCCTCGACAGTCCCGGTGCCATCCAGATACCCGTGCTTACGCAAATCAGGCATTAATACCGAAGCAATAAACGTCACACATGCCAACGCCGCAACATAATAGAAAAAGTAGCTTTCAATGCCCATTGCCTTAAGCATCAATGCAACGTACTCCGCGGTGCCGCCACACAATGCGTTGCCGATCGCATAAGGCAGACCAACACCCAGCGCCCTGACAGAGGCCGGATAAAGATCCGCTTTAAGTACGCCAGTTACGGGTGTGTAAAAGGCAGCGATAAGAAGCCCTGGCATAATAAGCGCAAAGGCCGCATAAGGGCTCGACACAGTCTTTAACGTGGTCAAAATCGGCACAACCAATACTGTTGCCAAACCACCAAATATCATCATGCTTTTTTTCACGCCAATACGGTCTGCCAGCATGCCGAAAAATGGCTGACAAATCATGAAGCACACTAAGGCAGACGTCATGATGAAACTTACCGTCCCCGCATCCATCCCCACCGACAGCACCAGGTATTTCTGCATATACGATGTGAACGTATAGTAGTACAGCGAACATCCCATGGTGATAGCCACCGTTAAAATCACGGCCCGCTTATGCTTTAACAAAGCACGAACAGATCCTGCCTCCTTGCTCTTCATTTCTTTTACTGAAGCCGTTTCGGTCATGGACCGACGTAGAAACACGACCACAATCGCGCTAATTGCTCCGATGAAAAATGGAATTCTCCAACCCCAGGCTTTCAAATCTTCCGGAAGCAATGCGTGCTGAAGACCAGCAACCGTCAGCAGCGCAAGTAGCTGACCTGCAATAATGGTGGAATATTGAAATGAACCGAAAAATGATCGGCGTCCGGCAGTCGACATTTCACTGATATAAGTGGCACCTGTTCCGTACTCAGCGCCCACTGAAAGCCCCTGCATCAGCCTGGCTACAACCAACAGGATGGGGGCCGCGACACCAATCGTCTCATAAGTGGGCATGATCGCGATCATCAAAGACCCACCGCACATCATGAAAATCGAAATGATCATTGATATTTTTCGACCACGCGTATCGGCAATGTAGCCAAATATCCAACCACCGAGGGGACGCATAAAAAAACCGACAGCAAAAATTCCTGCTGTCGCTAACAGTTGACTGTTTTGATCTCCTGCCGGAAAAAACAGCGAGGCAAAATAGATGGAAGTGTAGGCATAGATGAAAAAATCATACCACTCAACCAAATTGCCCGAGCAGGCCCCAAGTATCGCTCGAACCCGTGCTTTACTTGTGATAGGAGGACGCTTGACAGTGCTGTTATGGGCATTACTTATTATTATCATTTCAATCTCCACGAGCAGGAACAATCTGTTGACGCGCTTATGCGTTAAATCATCGGCCCAACAACAGTCCGCGCAAAGACAAACGCCAATCGCGCAGACTGTCAGTTTGATCATCTAATCAATTAATAAAATTATTAGGGGAAAGGCTGTTTTAAGCGAAATGGCAAACGCCTTGATGTGCCTTCATCGTGCATTTCGCATTGCAATGCAGGCTCAAAAACTGGCGCGCGCCTGCATCGAAACTGCGCCATCAGGCAAGCTGACCCATAACAGCAGGTCATCACCTTCATAGACAGCATTTATTGTTAGCGTCACTCCCAGCAAGGCAGGACGAACGCCTCGATAATTAAAGAGTTTTACGGGTTTTTCCGCGATACATTCGGCATAGCCTGCCAGCAGAGTCGCGTTCAGTGGACCATGTATCACCTGACTCGCGTAACCTTCAATATCTCGACAGTAGTCAACGTCATAGTGAATACGATGGCCATTGAAAGTCAGTGCTGAATAGCGAAACAAAGTGGTCGAGGTCGGCAGCACTTCATAGGAGTGAGTGGCGTGCGGCATCGCGGCGAATGGTTTGTTCGAGTCGACTGGCGTTGCCTCCTTGTAGACGATGTCGTGGTGCTCGGAAATGGCAACTTCACCGGCATGCAAAATCTCATGCAGTACAGTGACGAACACCAGCTCGCCACTACGACCTTGCTTGTGCTCGATCGAAACGATGCTTGAGCGTTTCTCGACGCTGCTATCCAGAGGCAACGCTTTCTTGAATTCAAGCTGTCCACCGGCCCACATACGATTGGGCAACGGCACGGGAGGCAAGAAGCCACCTCGCGCGGGGTGACCGTCACGCCCCAACTCTTCAGGCGGCAGCCCATCAAGAAAATACAGCCAGTGCCATAATGGCGGCAATGGATAACCCGAAACCAAATCGCTCTGTGGGATGCCCAGCGTTGCAGCCATCAAACGCGCATGGCGTGAAGACAGGACATCGTGGTCGACATGGGTCTTGCCGATCCATTGCCGAAGTTGTTGAAGATCAATAGCGCTCATGCAGGGACCTCCTCTTGTTTGTTCTGTGTTGCTGTCGCCTGGAATTCTTCGCGCAAGCGATCACTGTGTTCGCCCAGGAGCGGAGCTTTTTCGAATCGTTGTTCGTCCCAAGGAGTGCGTACCGGAGGAGCAATCATCTCGACTTCACCGGTCTCGACTGCCATCGGCCATTTACGAAGGCCTGGATGTTCTGCCATCTCGGCGACGGAGCGCACCTGACCAAACGCGGTATTGGCCTGCCCCAGTTTGTGGATCGCCTGTTCGGCGCTCAGAGTGGCGAAGGACGCACTGATGAGCGCATCCAGCGCGTCTCGGTTACGGACACGTTCTGTGTTGGATGCAAAACGAGGATCAGTAGATGCGCCAGTGCCTTCAAGGAGCAGGTTAGAGAACTGCTGCCATTCGCGTTCGTTCTGAATACTGATCACGATGTCTCGCTGATCGCCAGTGGTATAAGCACCGTATGGAGCAATTGAAGGGTGACGCAGCCCCTGGCGTGTTGGAGCTCCATTGCCATAAATCTCGTGCAGGTAGGGAATAGTCATCCAATCCGCAGCACCATCGAACAACGAAACGGAAATCCCGGAGCCCTGCCCGGTTCGTTCTCGTAACTGCAACGCCGAAAGCACGCCAATCGCAGCATTCAAGCCTGCCCCGATATCACATATCGACACGCCGATGCGGCCATATCCATCAGGTGAGCCGCTGATGGCGGCCAGACCGCTTTCGCATTGCACCAACAGGTCATACGCCTTCAAGCCACTGGCGGGCCCCTCAGTACCATAGCCACTGATATCGCAGGTGATCAATTGTGGATTCAGTGCGCGCAGTTCAGAGCTGTCAAAACCTGCGCGAGCAAGGGCTCCGGGAGCCAGGTTTTGCACGAATACATCAGCGCTGGCGATGATCCGTTTCAATAGCATCGCGTCGTCGGCATTCTTGAAATCCAGTACCAGCGATTCCTTGCCTCGATTGGTCCACAGGAAGTACGAAGAGTGACCTTTGGCGGCATCGTCATAGCCGCGCGCAAAATCTCCTTCTGCACGTTCAACCTTGATCACTCGCGCCCCCATCTCCGCCAAACGACAGGTACACAAAGGCGCCGCCAACGCCTGTTCGATGGAAACGACGGTAATGCCTTGCAGAGGCTTTGTGGTGGACATCAGTTTCTCCCATTGACAGTTTGCCTGAGCAGTATGTGCAAGGAACGGCCAAGGGAGCAGCGAGCTTTTACGAAGACAGTGTTAGTTAAATACAAACACAAGACGAATTTAAGGCGGTTGAATTAGACTAAGTCATCATGATTTTGCCGGAGACTAACGCAATGTTGTACGACTTGACCGACCTGAAGGTCTTCTTGGCCGTTGCGGAGGAAGGCAATCTGTCGCGCGGCGCCGAGCGTTGTAATCTCGCACCCTCCTCAGTCAGTTTGCGCATAAAAGGGCTTGAAGCCAGCCTTGGTACACCCTTGCTGCTGCGCCAGGCCAGGGGGGTGGGTTTGACCCCGGCGGGTCATGTGCTGGTCGAACATGCAAGACGCTGCATGGCTCAGTTGGAGCAAATGACTACTGACTTGCAACCGTTCGCCAATGGCTTGATCGGCCACGTGACTTTTTTTGCCAACAACAATGCCATCAGCTCATATTTACCGGATGACCTGGCGCGCTTTTTCTCCAAGTACCCCAATGTCCGTATCACGCTTGAGGAGCGATTGAGCCATGACATTATTTCAGCCGTCTCCTCAGGCCGTGCCGACATCGGAGTCGTCGCCCTGGAGTCCGTCCATCCGGATCTGGAATTTCTACCCTACAGAGAGGACCAGTTAGTCTTGTTAGCACCGCTAAACGGGCAATTCACCAATCTGCATTCGGTTAGTTTTTCCGAATGCCTGGGGCTCCCATTTATCAGCCTTCAATCGGGCGCGGCACTGCATACTTTTTTGATGAATCATGCCAGTGCCCTTGGCGGGCGATTAGATGTGCGTGTCCAGGTCTCCGGATTTCGGGCGATTGCTCGCCTGGTCTCATCGGGAGCGGGTATCGGCATCGCCCCACGTTCAGCGTTAGAGCCAGCAGACCTGGATCGCCTTCAGGTTATCGATCTGGTAGAGGGATGGGCCAAGCGTGATTTACGAGTGTGCGTACAACGCAACCCGCGAGAAAAGAACGCGTTGCGAGACAACCTGATAGAAATTCTTTGTCAGCCTGGAAATGATCGATAGCGCATGAGAGCTACATCTCAGTGGATTGGCCGGCGCGGGCCAGCACTCGGCGGGCTTGGCGAGCGACGGCCTCATCGACCATGACCCCGTTCACTTGCCCGACGCCCCGACGGTTTTCGATCAGAATGGCCCGCGCTGCGACGATCTCATCGGCGGTCGGTGTGAACGCCTGATTGATGGCGGCAATCTGACTCGGGTGGATCGCCGCTTTACCAGCAAACCCCATGTCGGCAGCCTGGAGCGCAGCCCGCTCAAGCCCGGCCAAGTCGCGAATATCGAAAAAAGGAGAGTCGATAGCAGCGATAGCCGCTGTCGCGCACGCGCTCACAAGCGATACACGTGCGAAGGTAAGATTCGCTGCAAAGGGGCCACAGCCTAAGTCCGCCGCCAGATCCGCAGCCCCGAACATGAGTGCGGCGAGTCGGGGCGTTGCATGAGCGATGTCGGATACCGCCTTGAGTCCGACCGCACTTTCGATCAAGCCAATCAACTTGGTGCTCAGTCCCTTTTCGCTGAGCAGACGGTCCACTATCTGCAAATGCGCAGCGGATTCGGTTTTTGGAAGCAGCAGAAATTCAGGCTGAACCGGACTTGCCAACAATTCAAGCACGTCACAAAGCCCCGCAGACGTATCCAGTCCGTTGATACGAATAATGCAAGGGAACCGCGTTTCCTTGGCAGCATTGAGTTTGGTGAAAGCAGTAGCACGAGCACTATTTTTGTCTTTAGGCGCTATCGCGTCTTCCAGATCAATGATCAAAAGATCGGCGCCCACCTCCTCGGCTTTGGCGAAACGCTCAGGGTGTGTTGCCGGCGTGAAAAGAGCACTGCGCATACGTTCGGACATTTTCTACTCCAGGGGGGAAGGTGCCGCAAGGCGTGCTGTGATCCTTGCTGGCGCGTGAACCACCATAGCTAGACAAATCTCAATGGACTATTGTATGGAGCTGTCGATCTTCATATGTTTTACAAATACCTATGGGGCTATTAACTATGGAATTACGGCACATCCGCTACTTTCTAGCCGTCGCTCAAGAGCAGAATTTCACCCGTGCGGCTCAGAGAATCGGCATCGGACAACCTCCATTGAGCTTGCAGATCCGCGACCTGGAGCGTGAGGTGGGCACCCGGTTATTTCACCGCATTCCGCAAGGCGCAGAGTTGACTGCGGCTGGGCAGGCGTTTCATGACCTGGTTCGAAACATACCGGCTCAGGTAGAACGAGCAACGCATGCGGCTCAACGAGCCGCTCGGGGCGAGTTAGGGGCGCTGCGCATAGGTTTCACTGCCTCCGCAAGTTTCAATCCGGTCGTGGCTACGGCAATTCGTAATTTTCGACGGGCATACCCGGATGTCGATTTGACCCTGGAGGAAAGCAATACCATTCGATTAATGGCAGGCCTTACGGAAGGTGACCTGGACGCGGTTTTTATTCGCCCGGGAATAGCTGAAGCTGATCATTTGACGATGCGAATTCTCTCGGAGGAACCATTGCTCGCGGTTCTGCCAAAAGATCATGTGGCTGCACAGCAGAAAAAATTGAACCTGAAAGATCTCAGCCAGGACCCTTTCATTCTCTATCCCAGAGAAGTAGGACCTACCTTTTTCGACACCGTTATCGCTGCTTGCCACGATGCGGGCTTTAATCCGATTCTGGGACAGAGCGCTCCACAACTTGCTTCTGTCGTGCACTTGGTAGCGGCAGAACTGGGGGTTTCGCTTGTGCCGGCTTCGATGCAGCAAGTGCATGCCGCAGGGGTGGTTTTCAAAGAGATAAAAGATGTATCACCCATCGCCCGGCTTACACTCGCCTGGCGTCGCAGGGACAACTCGATTTTCCTGCAGAACTTCATAAATTGTGCCGTCAGTTAACCACCAGTGGCAGCAGGCCTCGAACTATCGCCCGCAGACCATTGCCCCTCCCTTCTATAAACAACGTTCGTATCTTCTCCGCGCCCTAGGTATGCTCGCCCTCAAAGCCGATGACCGAAAAACGGGATGCCAGCCCAAGCCCTTGCTGCCCAGGCACAGCGTATGGAGCCGTATCCTCAAGGATGTTGAACGATGAGTAACCCCGCGCTGGATATCAGCAGCTTGACGCCATTGCCATACCACCAGCAGGTGGTGAATTACCTGAAGACCAGCGAGCCGGCTGTCTGGAGTTGGGCCTCGTCGCTGGGGGTTCAGCAGGAACACGCGCAAGAGGTGCGCGCGCAACTGCTGCGCGATACGTACCGACTCCAACCGGACACGCATCCCGACGCTTATCAAGCCTGTGAGACCGCGCTCCAGCGCTTGCACATCCAGGCGCCGGCCACGCTGTACCAGGCCGGAGATGGCGGCATGAATGCCAGTCTCTATTACCTCGCCGGTGAAGTGCATGTGGTGTTCTACGGCCCGATCCTCGAGCGTCTCGACGCCCAGGAATTACTCGCGCTCTTGGGACATGAGCTGGCGCATTACCGGCTGTGGTCCGAGCATGACGGCGACTACCTGACTGCCGAGCGCATCCTCAACCACACCCTGGCCGATGTCTATACGCCGGCGAGCCTGGAACAAACCGCCCGTTTGTATAGCCTGCACACCGAAATCTACGCGGACCGAGGTGCGGCATTGGTGGCCAGTGGGCCCGAGGCGGCAATCACCACACTGGTCAAGGTGCACACCGGTATTGTCACGGTCAATGCTGCCAGTTACTTGCAACAGGCCAAGGAGCTGGACGGTAACGACGCGCAACTGTCCCGGGGCGTGTCCCACCCGGAGACCTTCCTGCGCTCGCAGGCACTGGACAGTTGGTGGCAGCAGATCCCGGACATTGACGCCTGGCTGCACCGCCGCCTGCGTGGGCCGTTGTCGCTCAACCGCCTGGATGTGACTGACCAGGTCGAGCTCACCGCCCTCACCCGCCGTTTTATCGCCAGTTTCATCAATGCGCCGGCCTTGCAGTCAGAGGCTGTCGGCAACCAGGTACGCGGTTTCTTTCCCGATTGGGAAGACACCGAAACACCACTGGACCTCAGTACCCTGGACGTCGAGCGCATTGACGCGAGCATCCACGAGTACCTGCATTTCATCATGCTCGACCTGTGTCTGGTGGACCGCGACCTGCGGGATGATGCCTTGCTGCATGCCGCTCGCACCGCGAAGAAACTGGGCAGCGCCGACGACTTTATCAACGTGCTCAAGCGCGATATCAAACTTCCCAAACGCGAGCTCGACCCGCTCATTCGCGCGCTCAAGGCGGAGGTCGACACATGGACCCAATGAATCAGCCAGTAACGTTCAAGCAACTACTCCTGAGCCACGACGGCGCTGCGGTGCCGATCGATGATGTGCTGTTCCTGATGCTGCCGCTGCTGCGGCAAGTGGCCCAACTGCATGAACTCGGCCGTGTGGCCCACTTGGGTTACCTCGACGTCATCCTGGGACCCGAGCGCACCTTGCAACTGCGCAACCCTGAAGGCCTGTCGCCGCGCCTGGCGCTGGAAGCCATCAAGCAGGTGCAGCCCAACCCGGAATCGGCGCTGAACATCATCGGCAATGTGCGCTTGACCCGCGATTCGAAAGACGGCGTGGCGATTGCCGATTTGCAGGTCCAGGAAGATCCGCACCAGAGCATCGACCATCCCGTGTTTCTCACCGAGCTGCACAGCTGGGAACACAGCCTGGGTCATCACGACGAAATCACCGACATCTTCCAGTTGGGCCAGTTGCTGGCGTGCCTGGCCTGCGGGCTGGATTTCGCCGATCTCGACGACCTCAAATCCTTTGCCCGGCATCGACGCAACCTGTTCCAGCTCAACGGCCGGCTCAACCCGGTGCTGGCGAACCTCATCAATGAGATGACCGAGCTCAATCGCCACGAGCGTGCCACCGACGTCGGCTCACTGGCGCGGCGCCTGGAAACCTGGCGCGAGCAGCCGGCCAGCCTCGACGTTGAGCGGGTGCTGGCCGAGGCCGAAGGCCCGGCCTCTCGACGTACCGTGGTGCTGGAGCACCTGCGCAATCGGTTGTTCGACCTGTCCCGGCGCAATCGCCTGCTGTACTTCCGTCCCACCCAGGCCAACATCAACCTCACCGTGGCGAGCGTGCCGCTGGTGATGCGCATCGAAAGTATCCGCCCGGAAGCGTTGTGCACCTGGCAAGCGAGCTTTGGCGGCTTTTCCGAGCAGGTGCTGAGCGGCAACCCCGTGGGCTTGCAACAATGGCTGCGCTTTGAAGACCAGGCATGGTTGCAGACGTCCCTGGAGCGCATCATTCAGGAAACCCGTCGCGACCGTGCCGAGTTTGGTTTCAGCAACCTGCGCCTGGTGGTGGCGTTCATGCGCTGGCATAACCTCAAGGACACGCCGGATGAACGCATCGTCACGCCGCTGCTGTGGCTATCGGTGGAGCTGAGCCGGAAAAAGGGTGTGCGCGACCAGTTTGTGCTCAAGTGCGATGAGACCGAGGCCGAGTTCAATCCAGTGCTGCGTCACCAACTGCGCCAGCTCTACGACATCCAGCTACCGGAAACCGTGGACCTGCAGACGACGTCCCTGGAAACCATTCACGCCGACATCGCCCGGCAGATCAAACTGACTGAGCCGGGCGTTGAACTGCGTCTGCAAAGCAAACCGCAAATCGAGCTGATCCATCAGAAAGCGGTCCAGCACCTGCATCACTTCCAGCGGCGCCGCGCCCGCCAGCGCTCGGCCATGCCGTCGGTGAAACCAGACTTCAGCTACGACCGCGAGGACTATCGCCCGCTGGGTCTGCAGTTGTTCCGGGAAAAGGTCCTGCCCAGCGACCTGCCCCTGCGCAGTGCCGTTGGCGCCAAGCCTGCGGTGCGCACCCAGCACCCGCAAATGGTGGCGAGCAGTACCGAGAGCAGCACCTACGCCCTGCCCCAGGATCAAGGGCATCGTTATGCCTGGGATATCGACCTGACCCAGGTCACCCTGGCGAATTTCAACTACCGCAAAATGTCGCTGGTACGCGACTACGCGCAATTGATCGAGGAACCGGCCCAGAACGAGGCGTTCGACCGGATGTTCTCCATCGAACCCCGGGAGATCGAAGTCCAGGCGCCAGACCCGATACCGCTGCCGGAGCAATGGAACGTCGTCGCCGGCGATGCCACGCAGAACGCCGCCGTCAGTCTGGCGCGAACCGGGCGCAACTTTATCATTCAAGGGCCGCCGGGCACCGGCAAGTCCCAGACCATCACCAACCTGATCGCCGATTACGCCGGCCGCGGCCTGCGGGTGCTGTTTGTTTGCGAAAAACGTGCGGCGCTGGACGTGGTGTTCCATCGCTTGCAACAGAGTGAACTGGGTGAGCTGTGCTGCCTGATCCACGACTCCCAGAGCGACAAGAAAGCCTTCGTCGGCAACCTGCGCGAATGTTATGAGCGCTGGATCGCTGGCGATGCCCAGTCATCACAGCTGCAAGCAAGACGCAGCGCCGTTCTCGCTACCATGACTCAACAGTTGGACCTGATCGAGCGCTTCGAGCAGGCCATGGCCGCGGTTCCGCAAACCCTGGCGTGTTCAGTGCGCGAGCTGGTGCGGCACTTGATCGAACTGCCCGGCGCTGCTGCAAAACTGCCCCCCGAAGCCCTGGAGCGCTTGCCTGAATGGCGCCGTTGGCAGTCACAAAACGAATTGACCGGGCGGCTGTACCAAGCCATGACCGAGCGCTTCGGCCTCGACAGTTTTGCGCGCCACCCTTTCAGTCGCCTGGCCTCAAGCGTCATCACCCACGAACATGCCTATGGCCAGCTCAAGGCATTCCTGGATGAAGCCAGCGGGCTGATAGACAGCGTCGAGCCACTGCTGGAGTCATCGTCGAGCCTGTTGTCCAGTGACACGGGCCTGGTTGATGCACAGGTCCTGACCCTGGCGGCCGAGCAAATGACCGGCTCCAACCTCGCCTCCCACCTCGACCTGCTGGAACCCGGCTCACCGAGCTACCTGACACTGCACGCCGAACACGCCGCCTTGCAGGCGCTGACCGTGCAGCAACACAGCATCCGCGAGACCAACCGCCACTGGCGCGACAAGCTCGACGTGCAAGATACCCAAGCGGCCCGAGCCCTGGTGCAACGCCTGGAAGGGTCGCTGCTGCGTTGGCTGCAACCGGGCTGGTGGCGACTGCGTGGCGAACTGCAACGGCGCTATGACTTCAGTCAACACGCCATACGTCCAAGTTATCGCAGCGTGCTCGACAACCTTGCCGGCGAACACGTGGTCAATGCCCAACTACAGGTCGAGCAACAGCGCCTGCAAGGTCTCTATGGTGTGCAAGACGTCGACGTCTTTGTGCAAAATCTGCACGCCTTGCTGCAACAACTGAACACCTCGCCCCTGTTGCGTCAATGGATCGAACGCCTGCGCAATAGCCCTGAAGCCTTGCCCGCTGTGCGCCAGGAGGCCAACCTGCGTCAGCCAGTGGCGCGGCTGGCCCAACTCGTCGGTCAGTACTGCGTGTTCGAGCCGGCACCGAGCCTGGGGACGCTGGCCGAGTATCTGCGCGACCTGCGCGAAGAACTCGACGAACTGCCCGATAGCCTGCCCTTGCTCAATGAGCTGCATCAGGCCGATCCGGTCTGTCTGCTGGCCTTGCAACAGCACGCCCTGGTGCAGCGATCGCTTGATGCCTTGATTGCCCAGGAGAACCTGACCCGCCTGTATCGCGCCAATCCGCAACTGGCCCGCTTCGACGGCGCGGCCTTGAGCCTGGCGACCCACCAGGTCAGCCAGGCCGAAAACAGCCTGCTCAAACACAATGCCCATGTCCTCAGCGCCACGTTACAGCAGCGTTTCCTCGAACATGTGAAGCAGTCGGCCATGTCGGTGACCCAACTGGATGCCGCGGCCCGTGAGTTCAAGAAAGCCTATGCCAAAGGCCGCCGTGAGCTGGAGCACGAGTTGGGCAAGACCATGCGTTATCGCTCCATCCGCGAACTGGCCAGCGGCGACAGTGGCCGGGTGATCAACGACCTCAAGCCCATCTGGCTGATGAGCCCGTTGTCGGTGTCCGACACCCTGCCCCTGGCCCCGGATCTGTTCGACGTGGTGATCTTCGACGAAGCCAGCCAAATCCCCAGCGAAGAAGCCGTGCCCGCCCTGAGCCGTGCCCAGCAGGTGATTGTGGTGGGCGATGAGATGCAATTGCCACCGACCAACTTCTTCTCCAGTGGCGGCGACCAGGACGACAATGAGTTGATTGCCATGGAGGACGGCGAACAGATCGAGATCAACCTCGACGCCGACAGCCTGCTGAGCCAGGCCGCACGCAATCTGCCAGCCACCCTGCTGGCCTGGCACTACCGCAGTCGGCACGAAGCGCTGATCAGTTTTTCCAACGCGGCCTTCTATGAAGGGCGACTGATCACGATCCCCGACCGCCGGATCGAGCGCCCGGCCCCGGCCAACGGGCCGCTGAGCTCCACCGATGAACAGGCGGTCATCCAGGGCGCCGATACCTTGCTCGAAAGCCCTATCAGCTTCCTCAAAATGCGCGATGGCGTGTACCTCAGCCGCAGCAACGTGGCCGAGGCGCGTTACATCGCCAACCTGGTGCGTGAATTGCTGCATCGCGAGACAGGCCTGAGCCTGGGCATCGTGGCGTTTTCCGAAGCGCAGCAAGGGGAAATAGAACAGGCGCTGGAGAACCTTGCGGCCAGTGACCCGGCCTTCGCCACACGCCTTGAGCGCGAATACGTGCGTGAAGACGCCGGGCAATTCAACGGCCTGTTCGTCAAGAACCTGGAAAACGTCCAGGGTGACGAACGAGACGTGATCATCCTGAGCATCTGCTACGCGCCAGGGCCGAACGGCAAAATGCTGATGAATTTCGGCCCGATCAATCAGCGCGGCGGGGAAAAACGCCTCAACGTGATTTTCAGCCGCGCGCGCAAACGCATGGCGATCATTTCCAGCATTGAGGCCGATGCCATCACCAACACCCACAACGACGGTGCCGCGGCCCTTCGTGCCTTCCTGCAATTTGCCCAGGCCAGCGCCAACGGTGACGCGCCGCGCTCCCAGGGCATCCTGGCCAACCTCAATCCGGGGGCCAAGCAGTCCTTTGCCGTCACCCTGCCCAAGGACAGCCTGCGCGCCGCCCTCGCCAGCGCCCTGCGCAAACGCGGGCACGAGGTGCAGGAGTCTGTAGGGCGTTCGCAATTCCGCTGCGACCTGGCGATCAGCGATGCCAGCGGCGAACACTTCAGCCTCGGTATCCTGCTCGATAGCGACGCGTCGGCGACGGCGAACGTGCGCGAACGTTATGTGTTCCGGCCGACCGTGCTGCGCAGTTTCGGCTGGAAGATCATCGACGTACTCAGCCATGACTGGCTGCGGGATCGTGACGAGGTGCTGAACCGGATCGAAGCCCTGCTTCGCGGTGAAGAGGCGCCCGTGTTGTTGGAACCGGAGCCGGCAGTGGAAGGCGTCGACACCGAACCGCCAGCGGAGCCTGTCGCTGAACCGGCAACCTCAATGCGTGAGTTCACCTTTGGGGAAGGCAACTCCAACAAGTTCTGGCGCATCGGCGTCACGGCGACGGATGTGGTGGTCAACTTCGGTCGCATGGGGACCAAGGGCCAGACCCTGATCAAGTCTCTGGAGAGTCCCGAACGTGCACTGCGGGAAGCTGAAAAGCTGATCGCGGAAAAACTGCGCAAGGGTTATCAGGAGCAAACGGTGCCGTAAGTCTCGACGATAGGGTTCAGACACCAGGCAATCACTTACAACCTCTGGAGACACCATGCCAAACCCAACCGGACAGAACCCCGTGGCCCTTGTCAGCGGGGTTGGCAGTGAGATCGGAATCGGCATGGCAATCGCCCGCAGGTTGGGCACAGCCGGCGCCAGGTTGATCATCACCGCCAGCAGTGCACGCATTCTCGAACGCGTCGCAGAGCTACGTGCCGAAGGGTTCGAAGTCCAAGGCCGGGCCCTCGATCTTACCGATGAAAGCCAGGTTCATGAGTTCATGGCGTGGGCGGAGTCCCTCTGGGGCCAGATCGATATCTTGGTCAACAACGCGGGCATGGCCATGCAAGGCAGTCCAGAGTTTTTTTCCGACTTGGCAACCATGGACCTGCACACCTGGAACCTGACACTGGCGCGAAACCTCACCACGGCGTTTCTGCTTACACGGGCGGTCCTGCCCGGCATGCGGGCGCGCCATTACGGACGCATCGTCAACATCAGCTCCACGACCGGTACCCGTTGCAGTAACCCGGGTGAAGCGGCTTACAGCGCTGCGAAAGCGGCGATGGTGGGCATGAGCATGAGTCTGGCGCTGGAAGTCGCCAAGCAAGGGATCACTGTAAACAGCGTCGCGCCCGGCTGGATCACCACAGGATCGACCACCGACGAGGAAGCCAAGGCAGCCGGCTACACGCCGATGGGCCGGGCCGGACGACCCGAAGAGGTGGCGGCATTGGTGGCTTTCCTTGCGTCTGCAGAGGCCAGCTACCTCACTGGCGAAGTCATCGTAGTGGATGGCGGAAATTGCCTGGTCGAGAACAAGGCGCCTTGATTCCCTGTGGGAGCGAGCTTGCTCGCGATGGCGGTGGTTCAGCTAAATGAGTGTTGGATTGGCTGCCCTCTTCGCGAGCAGGCTCGCTCCCACAAGGGGCTGGGATAGACCTGAATGTTGTGCCTGCTCGCGATGGCGGTGGTTCAGGAGGCACAAGGGCTTCGAGAACAGCACGGTCTTGTGGCGAGGGAGCTTGCTCCCGCTTGAGTGCGTAGCGCTCATCGCTTTTTTGGGGCGGCTTCGCCACCCAGCGGGAGCAAGCTCCCTCGCCACAAGGTCAATCTCCAAACCAGCCGGCCCGGCTAACAATCCCGGGGGGCAACTAATTCCTTGCTCTTTTAAACAATCTACGCTGGCGCAGCCCCCCTCCCCGCTGGTTTCTCTCCGGTTCCCCTCTATTTCCAATATAC